>JAFTID010000016.1 GCA_017457085.1 Phascolarctobacterium sp. | reverse complement strand
GTAAAAAGTGAAAAGTTTCCGTCCCTAACTTTAGGGACTTCTTTTAAACTTGCTATGGAATATATCAAAATCTAACAATTAACTGTTTCCGTCCCTAACTTTAGGGACTTCTTTTAAAATAGAGAGGGCGTGTAATATATGACTTTCAAAGTTTCCGTCCCTAACTTTAGGGACTTCTTTTAAAGCTTGCTTATTGACGATTTCGAAAAAGAGGCTTGCCGTTTCCGTCCCTAACTTTAGGGACTTCTTTTAAACAGGTTTTGATTTATTGCTTTGATGGAGAAGTTGATGTTGTTTCCGTCCCTAACTTTAGGGACTTCTTTTAAAACCTTGATTATAACACTAAGCCGAACGGCTGAGTTTCCGTCCCTAACTTTAGGGACTTCTTTTAAAAATGATAGGCGAAAGGAACGGTGTTGATAAATGTTTCCGTCCCTAACTTTAGGGACTTCTTTTAAATAAATATCAAACCTTCCACTATTGGTGGTTATGAAAATGTTTCCGTCCCTAACTTTAGGGACTTCTTTTAAATATATAACAAAGAACTATATATAACAAATAATGATGTTTCCGTCCCTAACTTTAGGGACTTCTTTTAAAGATTTCTTTTTTAGACATACCTAATTTTTCCATAATGTTTCCGTCCCTAACTTTAGGGACTTCTTTTAAACCAAAAAATTATTCAAATTGCTTTTTCCCTTAAGTTTCCGTCCCTAACTTTAGGGACTTCTTTTAAAACTATCTTTTAAAACATAGACTGCGCCTACGCCCATCGTTCGTTTTACGGCGCAGTCCCCAAAATTTCTTAAGCTACTTCTTTTTAAGTTATCTAAAACACTGCTAACTGGCTCTCCAAGCCAAACGGCGCAGTTACAGCTTAAAATCTTCCAATGTCTTTTTAATATGATAGTTAAGCTCATCATAAATGTTCTTCTTAAAATATTGTTCCCCATCCATTACAAGGTTAAATGCTTTGCGAAGCTTTTCCAAAATCTGTGCAGAATTAAGCTTTGGTTCTATATTCATCAACTCATCTTCTGTTACAGATACAATTGTATGAGCAATGTAGTTGCGTTGCTTTTCTTCTACAACTCGTAATTCTTTTAACAAAGAAAGCAACTCTTGATTGCATTTAGGCATAGCTTCTAACATTATCAACAAGTTACTAAAAGCCAAATCTGTACCATCCCTAAAATTCCAATATTTTCTTTCTAAAGCTTGCATTAACCCAGGATGATTTCTGCTCAATTTTGCACAACTAATTTTAACAGTTTTATTTTTTACTACATCACCTATAGTATCCAAGTTAACGCCAATTTTATTAACAAAATAAAACTTAGTCAGATAGTACAAGAACGGAGTAATCTTTACTATAAATTCTGGCAGTTGCTTCTTCTTTTGTCGCAATTCCATAATCATAAAAAATTCATTCAGTTCTTGCACTTCTCTATTTTTTGTTGCACTCAAAGAAATTTTGCCAGTTTGTTTTAAACATTTGAAAGCATCTTCTGTTTTCAGCATTTCCCTGTTAACAACATGGCACAAAAGCTTACCTACGCCTTCATCAAACAATGCTTTATTTTGCTGGTACATTTTTAATGCACTTGCATAATCGTAATTTTCAATCAATGATAACATCTGATGCCTTAAACTATAGCGCCGCAACAACTTTAAAGGCGGTTCACTACAACGATTAGGTGCTTTTTCTAAATTATCTTCATTACTTTCAATAATAAAGTCAATATCATCATTGTCTTGATTTGCAAAATTACTTCTATTAGATTGCCTACGAGGAGAATCTACTTGTATTGCTCGCACATTATCAAAATCCGTTGCTAAAAATGACATTATACTTTTCATTTGCGGTGTTCCAGAACTAAGATTCAACAATATCTCAGCCTGAATATTAGCTCTGCGTATTTTCAAAAACTCCTCAGCTAATGGTAATAGTTCTTCCATTTTATGTGCATTCACTATTTTCGTGCTAATAAAGTTTATTTCACAAGTGGGCACAAGATTTTTGATAGCTTTCGAATAACAATGGTTGTTTTCTTCTTTTGCCACCATCTCCGCACTTAAAAAGATTACCACTTTATCAGGAGCATAATGCCTAATAATATGAAGAATTGCTCCGTCCCGAAAATCACGTATAGGATCAGTATCACCAGCTGGTGTATATAAAATCCTCATAATATCACCACTTAATCAAATTTGTTTTAGTAGCACCCATACCAAGAGCAGTCTTAATACCAATACCTGAGTATTGTGCAAACTCACCAAGCATACACATAATTTTTCTGCTCATTAAGTTACCTTTAAATGCTAGAGTATAGCTACCTCTAAAAGCTTGAATGCGTGTTCCTTCTAAAGCAAACTTTTGCATTTTCAAATCATAATCAGCAACGTAAACTTGGTCAGCTAAATCATAGGCAACGCTACGTTCATCTAATTTTTCTGTTGTAGCAAAAGCATTCCACCTGTTAACCAAACTTTTGGTAATTAATTTAGGTTGCGGAAAAATTGCATAATCCCCATCGGTTTTAAAACTACATGAGGTAAGAAAGCGGTACTCAATAGCACTTACATCAATTTCGTTGGCAAAATATTTCTCTGCCAATTTTTCGTAAGAGGTATTATAAACATAATTCTTGCCTAAGATTTGCAAGTCCCAACCCTTTTGCTTTAGGTGAACACTCATCGGTAAAGCAAAAGCAGGAGCAAGAACTTCATCAACAGCTTGTTTATTCAATGCAGAAATTTTCCAAATCAAAGCATCGCGTTCCTTATCAAACTTTAAAGATTGACTGTATGGACGCAGTGATTGTTGGTGTAAGCTTTCCACATAATCTCTATCGACATATTCCATAAGCATACCATGCAAAATGGAACCTGCAGATTGTGGCAACTTAACCCCTTCCGGAGACTTTACTATTAACTCTAATGTAACTAAATCATTCATTTTTATATACCTTTACAAGTCCCATAATATATTGCTTGCCATTATAATAAGTAGTTTTTAATGTGCGTGGAGAAATATGTTTATCCATAATGATATGGTTATGGTCTCTAAAAGCAACATTCAACCAACTTTTAATAGCAGCAACAGCTTCTCTTTCGCTTGGTGCTAATGCAGCTATCACTGTCTTTGTTAAAAATCCTGTATTACTACCAATATAAGCATTTGCTTCGCTTATGTTATGAAACGCATTAGAAAAATCTCTTGCAAATGCATTTCCAAATATATTTTTTGTAAAAGCAAAAAAGCCTTCTAACATTTCTAGCAAATCATCAATGCTATTTATGCCTATAACACTTGTAATAGACTTTTCTATTTTTAAACTGCAATAGAATTTATTGTTTGGCAAAACGCATTCCCTGAAAATAGGAAGCCTGCTTTCTTTTGGTTTACCAGTCTTTTTATCATAGGTGCAATCTACTTTTTGCAAAACTGCCGTTGCAATATCATTGGCAGCATTAGCATCACTACAGCTAATACCACGCATTACGCTACAAACAGCATTGTTGCCTTTAAGTCCTCTACCTTGTTCATCAAGCAAGTTAAGCTTATGTAATAATTCTGCTTCAAGATTTTTAGCAATTTTTCCAAGTTCAGCTTTTACTTGATTAGGCTTTAAATATCTATCGTTAGTTACTTTATATACATCACGCCAATATTTTTCTTTCACCCTAGGATTTTTTTGCAAAAGCGCATATAAAATTGCAGTACGAATTACACCTTTGATACTGCTACCAGGAAGATAAATTTCACCAGTGCTTAATCTTTCCTGAGTAATAATTTCATTAAGTGTTTTCTTCTCCTGAAAATAAAGTTGGTTTAAAACAACTGTAGTGCTAGATTTGATTGCAAATTTTACATCCTCAATACCATAACCAGAATCAGACAGCCACTCAAACAAACTTCTTTTTTCTCTAAAATCTGTCATATACTTTTCGTAACTAGACAACAGCTTCTTAGAATAAATAAATTTATGCCAAGAAAGTTGGTTCAAAAAATATACCATACCATTTTTACGATCAAATAGATACTCTTTGGGATTGAGCTTTACTCCATCCGCAATATTTACAGGAGAAACACATTCAATACATATAGTCTTTATTTCTTGGAAGTTATCAAGTTCTTTCATAACTCAACCCCCACATACATACCTAAACCATTTCGATAAATTTTATGGTTTATACCTTGTACAGTAAATTCTACTAAATTGCCAGCAACACGTTTGTTGAAACAAGAACCTTCTGCAAGCATATACACGCTCTCACGTTTCATATTATCTTCCATATTGTTGGAAGCAATAAATCCGCTACGTCTTAGTAGTTTGTAGAAGCCTTCTTTAATAACATCTACATCTTCAACATTTGGTTTAACAGGCGCAATGCACATTTGAAGTTGTGCATTTTCATTTTCTAACATATTAGCTAAAGCTATATCGTCATCGTAAATTCCAAATTCAGCATCTAATTCAATATAATCTTCACCCAATTCAAATTTACCATAACCACTGCTGCGCTTACCACCAATGCCGCTAAGTCCAAGTTGTGTAATCAGCTCTTGCACTTCATCTAAATCTTCTTCATTTTCTAGACCAAGTACAAAATATAATCCTGCATTTCTAGAAAAAACATAACTACCAACAAAATACGGCAAAGGTTCATCCATACGTTTGTTAACTCTTTCACTATTCATCTTTGTAGCAAAAACAGGCAGTTCGTAATTATATTCTTCATTATTTTTCACTGCATCTAGTAAGCCAACAAGTTCAGAAGCACGAACATAAGTAGTATTTTTAAGTTTCTTCATCTTAGTTGCTGCAAGTTTCATATCGTTAAAACTTTTCACATCAGCTACTTCTACGTTCATGCGATACAATGGCTTAGGCAAGTACAATTCCAATTCTTCATCTTCCGCTTGGTAAAAAGGAAATAAACTAGAAATGCATATTTTCCTTCCAGCAAATTTCTCAACCAAAGTTTCCACACAGTTCTTAGAAACCAGTGCAGCTTCACTACACAAAGCACTAAAGAAAGTATCTGCTGAACAAGTCATAGAAACTCTTTCTAAGTTGCCGCCATTACCAGTATCACCAAAATGTACTGGTGTTAAAAATTTTAGTGTAAACAGATAATATTTCATAAGCATCCGCTACTTTCGAATAACTGATTGTATTTCTCTACATCAACATCTAATTTACCAATAACTTTAACATCAAATCCATCAAGTTTAATTCTCCCATAACCACGAGAACCATGACCGCCAAGATAATCTGTCTGCAAAAGTTGGAAGCCATCTGTTAAAAGTTGCATATCTTCTTCAAGTTCAGCTTCATTTTCTACATTGTAAACTAATTTGAAAGCAAACACCGCACCAGCAGGTACGCGTTCAATTTGTCTAGGATTAGCAACACCAGTAGTTCTACTAATAGTATTTTCAAACTTTACTTCGCCAATATAAGTATCAGTATCCACAGCATCAAAGGCTTTGATAGTTTCATCGGTAAGGAACAAATCAAAGAATTGTAACCTTGCAGGCATAATATTATTTTTAGCAGATGAACCAAAAGTACGTGCAACTACTTCTGCATCAGCATCTACTTTATTCAATACATAGCCACTGCACATGCTTTTAGCGAGCAAAGTACGCATTTTACCTTTAATAGAACTACCAGGAATAATAGGAGCATGTGTTAACGGGTCACGTACAAACGGACTATCTACCGCACCGATAGGAGCAAAGTCACTGCCACCACCAATGTGCATACCAGTCACAATATGTAATTTTGCATTTATTAAAAGTTTTCCCTTCAAAGCTTTTTGATTGCCATTATCTTCTCTTGCCATAATTAATCTCTACCTCCATAGAATTTGTGGAACGCTACTAAAGCTTCTACATATTTACAGAACTTGTTAAATTTATTAGCATCATTACCAATATCATCAATAATTCTATCAACATTAGTTGCCATAATAAAATTTTTAACAGCACCAGAATTATCCTTAGCAGCTTGATAAATAATATTTACCCTTAAAAACTTAATTTCTGCTGCTAATTCACTAGGCAATCCAACTATACCATTATTTTTAGCCAAATACATATCAACTTTATTTTTAACCACATTCACAGCGGTTAGAAATTTTCTGATTTGAGAATTAGTTAACTTAGGAACACGCCTCTCTTTACCAAATCTGTCCTTAACTGTTTTATCTTTGCCGACATATCCTTTTTCATCCAATTCAACAATTGTTCGTTCTGCTTTATCAACAACATCGTATTCCATCTTAATCCTCCTTATCTTCACGCAAATAGTATACTAACAAATTTAAAGCACTATTAAGTGCTTGCCTATCCTTTTTGTTTTTCATCCAAGCATACATTTGAGAAGAAAATCTTTCATAAATAGGAAGTAAATCTTTTTTACTAGGTTGCATTCTTGCTAAAGTATAAGCATATCTTGCTAAACTCATTCCGTCTCTATCGCATTCTTCAATTAAATGCATAAGGCGATACAACTGGTTCTTGCCAATTTTCAATTTATTAGCTTCTTTATCATCAAAGCTCAAATTATCTAACAAGAATTTCAATTTACTTCCGCACACATCATTGGTGAAATCTTCCCATTTATAAATGTGCTTACATTCTTGGATTCCCATAGCATCTTTTTGTTCTGTATCAAAGCCAAACAATGCAATGCTATCTTTTTCTGGCATATCTTTAGCAGCACTTTCTAACATTCCAGTAAGTTCTGCCATTTTACTAATTGGATATCCTGGTCTAAACATTGCCATACCAGCAGAAAAGCTCAACTTTCCACCAGTAAATCTGTTAAACGCTTCACGAATATCTACAGCAACCTCAATGAGTTCATCCCAAGCACCAACAAGAAACATATCGTCACCACCGGAGTATACAATGTGTACTTGTCTTTGTGGTACTTTCTCTAGGCCCAAAATACGAAAAGCTTTTCTTTCTGCTCCATCAATGCCTTTTAAACTACCTTGACAGATTTTATCTACTGCTAATTTAAAGAACATCGTCATATCACGAGATAAATCTGCGTAGCGAGAGAACGTAGCATATTTCAAAGGTTCTGTGCTATTTGGATTTACAAAGCCACTAATAAATGCCGCACCCAAATTATCAACGTCTGCTCTTAAAACTCCTAAACGTTTTATACCAGACTTACCATCACAACATTTTTCAGCAAGTTCTTTAAAATCAAGTACATCACCATAAGTATTACGAGAAGTGTAATCAGCAAGCCACAGTCTCGTACTTACGTGCTTACCTGTAACCGCTTGATTCTTACTATAGATTCTAATAATGTTTTTATCAAAATCATCTAGTTTATCCATAGCAAGTGCATAAACTCTATTTTGTTGTCTTCTTCCGAAAACAGGCAAACCATTTTCATCATCTTCATCACTTACTACAAATACTATGTCCCCATCTAAAATCTTTTTACCAAAATTCAACAAACCTAAACAAATAGGACAAATATTTCCTTCATCATAAGGTTGCAAATTTGCAGAAGATGTATGGCAAACACCGCACTCACGTCCATTATCTATATTACTGTTATATTCACTTCCTACCACAAAGAGTTTACTTAATGTATTCACATCGTATCTATTCAACTTATCAAAATTAATACTTTGACTTACTGTAGCAAAAACACTTCTTTGTTTATCAGATACCATTAACTCATTAGCACTACATTCTGCCAAACCAACTGCCATATACAATTTGGTTCCAAAATTTTCTAATAACCAATGATTACATTTATCTTGAGTATCTTTTACAAAAATCTTTGCTTCTTCCGTTGCAGGTGCTAATAAATAAAAGTGTCCACCGCCGGAATAAAGTACGTTAGCACGAGTAAGGCCTAAACATTCTAACAATTCGTCAATGAAGTTTTCTACCATCAATTCCAAATAGAATGACCTACCACGTAGAGACTTTAGCGCACCTTTGGATGGTATGGTATAAATAAAATCTTGAATACCAGAAACATCACCAGAGACTAACATAAAAGCATTTTCTGTCCTAAAACTTTTATTATTTAAAAAGCAATGGTTCTTAAAATCAGTAATGCCTTGTGCATCAAAGTAATGCTTCATACAAGAAGCAATTGCTGCAGTTATTTTAGAATGGATGAATAAAGATATATCACAAACTTCTTCTTTATTCGTACTAGACGGTATATAGCTTGTAATGTCCTCATAAATACGAAGCAACTCATTACATCCCATTTCATTTATACAACCACGTTGAAAATTACTCTTTAATTCTTCTACCAATTCTTTATATTTATCGCTAGAAGCAATTAAATCTTGTTGTACTGGATAGTTAAAGTTTTCATCAGGATTCATCCCTCTAAGGAAAAATTTGTTGTTGCTAGCTTTAGATGTACCACCAAAAATATTGAATACACTTGAAAGTGGCAGCTTAGCATCAAACCCTTTATCATCACCTTCATTACTACGTCTATCCATACCAGCAGCAATATTATCTGCTTCATAAACGATATAAGATAAATCATCTTCAATTAACTTTGCACTTTTTAAATTGGAAGCATGATGATTTCTAATACATCTAAGTATTATTTTGCTTTCTTCATTATCTTGAAGAAATTGTTTTAGAAACTCGCACCCAGCCTTAGAATGTTCTCCTAAACTATGGTCCGCACGAATGCAAATTTTACCTATGTCATGTAAAATTGCACTTTTCACAAGAGTATCATTTCCTTTCATAAATTCACTCTCCATCTTCAATCAAAACATATCTTGTAGATTTTCCTACACCCAACATTTTTATTTTTCCTTTTATCACTAATGAACGTAGTATTTTATTGGCAGGAAAACTAGAAGTCCCCAATACTTCTTCTACATCCTTTCTGGAAATCAATTGTTTTTCATCACTAAATAAACTTAATACACGTGCTTCATTAGGACTTAACATTACTGGTTTATGGTCACTAACAATTCCACAGAAATAATTACGGTTTGGAAGAACAGTTACGAAAGAAGCGGGTTCCACTTTAAACATTGGTTGCTTTAAACCCTCATAGCTTTCCAAAATCCTTTGAATACCAGTACCGTAACTTTCAATAAGTTCCAGACGATAGAAAATATTTGCTATCACCATATTTCTTGATTGCGAAACGCCATGCATAATATCAGCCATCGTAATCCCTTTAACCAATCCGCCAATAGAAACGTATTCCATTCTGTCTTCAAAAATATTTACTATAATGCTTCCAGAATAATTGTAATCACGATGCACAATAGCATTCAGCAAAGCTTCCCGCACTGCTGACTTAGGATAATCTAATCGCTCTACTCTTTGTAACCCCTCTATGGTAGCGGGATTACGATTTGATAATTCTATATAGCGATAAGCTTCTTCAAGCTGCTCTAAAATTGAACCGTGAAATTCCTCCCGTGCTTGGAATCTTGTTTTACCAACTCCACTAAAAATAGCACATTTTATGCTATGTTCACATTGGTCTGAAAGTAATAGTGCAGCATTTGTATAAAACCCGTCCGCATCAATCAATCCCAAAGTTCGCTTATTCTCATACGCAAAAGGCACACCATATTTTTTAAAGAACTTTTCTGCAAATTCAAAGGTTAGTTCTTGATTTATTGAACGAGCTTTATCAAAAGTAGTTCCGTCATTTTGCTTAATCATATCACGAATCATTTCTTCACTTGCGGGAATAGATGCAACACCATGCCTTACATACACCCCACTTGGTTTCATACCTTTATCTGTCAAATGATAAGGTATCTTGCCACCACGAGATACACTAACACAAATCACATTCTTACCATCAACATTTATTGCCTCAATGCTAGTAAAGGGAATAAGATCAGGTTTAATACCATCACGAATCATACTACTGATACGTTCCATTTCTTTTTCAATATTATCTATTCCAACAACATTGCCTTTATTGTCAACACCAACATAAATTTCTCCACCATTGGTATTAGCAAATGCAACAATCTCTTTTTTAAAATCATTATTTATAATTTCTTTTAGCTCTACAGTATTGCTTTCAAGGAAATCCATTGCAATCCCCCTTTCTGATATTTTTATTCTATCACTATTTCGCTATCAAAAGCAATAGCGTAAAATAGCGAATCGATAGCGAATACATAGTGAAAAACAAAAAGCGTGCTACGATTTTACTCATAGCACGCTAAAAATTTACTAAACTATTAAAGTTCTACGCCTTCAAGTTTAAGCAGATATTCTTTTTTCTCAACGCCGCCAACGTAGCCAGTCAGCTTGTTATTTTTGCCAATCACGCGATGGCAGGGAACAACGATGCAAATGGGGTTGCGGTTATTTGCCATACCTACTGCACGTACAGCATTAGGATTACCCAAAGCAGTAGCAATGTCTCGGTAGGTACGCACTTCGCCGTAAGGGATTTTCTTTAATTCTTCCCAAACTTTTTCTTGGTATTCAGTACCTTGTACGTCCAAGGGCAGGTCAAAAGTAGTGCGTTCTTTAGCAAAGTATTCTTGCAATTGCTTACAAGCTTCTGCCAAAAATTTATTTTCAGTTTCACTAAAAGCAGTTACATCTTCATCAGTAAAGGCAATTTCTACAATACCTTTATTGCTTGCGCTGATACGCAAGTTGCCAGCAGGAGTTGCCAGCAAGCAGGAAGCAATGTTTTCAAAGCCTTCTTCCATTACTGCTTCTACCTCTTGAGCTACTTCCTCAAGTTTTGCCATTGCAGTTTTTTCCAACCATTCCATTACCAAAGGAGCAGCAAACTTGCCCATGGTTTTATAGGTTGTTGCTTTCGGATGCACTCCGTCAAGATAAGCCAGTCTGCGTTCCAAGGAACTCATACCAACAGCAGGTTGCAAGTTCATAATGCAAACCTTGTCAGAATATTTTTCTTCAACCGCTCTACCAATGGATTGAAGCTGTACGTTGAGCATCGGTTCTGCGCTAATCAAAGGCAGTACGATACACAAATTATATTTCTTTTCTTCACACCATTTAACTAATTTAGCAATATCTTCCAAAATATATTTTTCAGGCTTGCCTTCGATAACGTCATTGGCACCACCCAAAAACAAAATATGATGTACGTGTTCGGGAAGAGTGGTCGTTTTCAGACGCGCCAAAATGTCATCACAGCATTCACCGCACACACCATAATTAAGCATTTTTACTTCTGCATATTTTTCTACTTCTGCAATCCAAGAATTTTGATTACTATAAGGATAACCTTGAATTAAGGAATCACCAAAACAAGCAACATAATTCATTACTAACCCTACCTCTTCATAAACGATATCCGCTCTATTATAACAAATTAGTGGTGCTGTTTACAAGGGGAGCGTGGCGGTGTTAAAATGAAATTGTAAATAAATCTACAATATTAATGAAACTTGCTAGAAATGCCATATAACAAAACAGTTAGCTGGTATTTATCACGCGTTTCAAAAAGGAGATATACCTATGGATAACTTCAACTTCCAAGCCCCCACCCGTGTCATTTTCGGCAAAAACACCGAGGCACAAGCAGGCGCACTGTGCAAACAATATGGTGCTCATAAAGTTTTAGTTCACTTTGGCGGTAACAGCGCGAAAAAATCCGGTCTTTTAGACAGAGTATGTGCAAGCCTTGCAGAAGCAGGTCTGGAATACGTGATTTTGGGTGGCGTTGTTCCTAACCCTCGCCTTTCCAAAGTTTACGAAGGCATTGAACTTGCTAAGGCAAAAGGCGTTGACTTCATCTTGGCAGTTGGCGGCGGTAGCGTTATCGACAGCTCCAAGGCAATTGCTTACGGTCTTGCCAACGAAGGCGACGTTTGGGAATATTACGAAGGCAAACGTACCGTCACAGGTAGCATTCCCACTGCAGCAGTTTTGACCATCGCAGCTGCAGGCAGTGAGATGAGTACTTCTTCTGTAATCACCAACGAAGAAGGCTGGCTGAAACGTGGCTTGACCTCCACCTATGCTTACTGCAAATTCTGCATTCTTAATCCAGAACTGACCTACACTCTCCCTGCGTACCAAACTGCTAGCGGTTGTGTTGATATTATGATGCACACCTTGGAACGCTTCTTCACTGCAAAAGAAACTCACCAACTGGACATCATCGATAGAATCAGCGAAAACATTTTGAAAAACACCATGCGCAACGCTAAAATTGCCTTGGCTGACCCCACCAACTACGATGCTCGTGCAGAAATTATGTGGTGCGGTTCTCTTTCCCATAACGACACCACTGGTGAACGTAGCTTTGGTGACTGGGCTTGCCACCAAATTGAACATGAACTTAGCGGCATTTGGGACATTGCTCACGGCGCAGGCTTAGCTGCAATTTGGGGAAGCTGGGCACGTTACGTTTATAAATACAATCTCCCCCGCTTCGTACAATTGGCAGTAAATGTCATGGGCGTACCTAACGACTTCCGCGACCAAGAAGCTACTGCTCTCGAAGGCATCGTTAGAATGGAAGAATTCTTCCGTAGCATTGATATGCCCACCAGTATCAGCGAAATGGGCATCGACCTGACCGAAGAAAACATTAAAGAGCTTGCTTACAAATGCAGCTTCAAAAACACTCGTACTCTCGGCAAAGTAAAAGTGCTGGATATGGAAGATATGGCAAATATCTATAGAATGGCAAAATAAGACTAGCTAGATAAGACTAGATTGAAAATTTCTAGAAGTATTGGAAGGCGAGGAACAGTGAAGTTTATGAAGCGATGGCGTACTGGCAGTACGCCTAGCAAGCAAATAAATTGCGACAAAGCATAACAGTGCTTCTAACAAGTCTAATAAAAAACAAAAAACTCCGTATCTTACGATACGGAGTTAATTTTTTGCGTAAGAGCTAATTACATAGCTGCTTCTTCAACGGGATATACGCTGATTTGGCGTTTGTCACGGCCTTTGCGTTCAAATTTTACACGACCTTCTACTTTAGCATAGATGGTGTAATCTTTGCCCATACCTACATTGTTACCGGGATGGAATTTGGTACCACGTTGACGAACGATGATGGAGCCAGCGGTTACCAATTGGCTGTCATGAGCTTTGGTGCCCAAACGTTGAGCGTTAGAGTCACGACCGTTTTTGGAGCTACCGGTACCAACTTTATGTGCGTGCAATTGCAGAATAAGTTTAAACATTACTTTCACCTCCTATGTTCTTGGATACGAACATATTGCGGAAACTCTTGTGCTAATTCTTTTACACCATAGTACATAGTCATTAAAAGAACTTGCGACAATTCATCCGGTGCACTGTTCAGTGCTACTTCTAAAATACCGTCCTTTTGATCTACGAAACAAGACGGTTTACGTTTCAAGTGTCTCTCTAGTCCAAGAAGCGGAGCCTGCGTAAACATGGAAACTGAATTACAAACTAAATCAATTTCTCCTTTTTTTACTGACCCCGAATGACCACTAACCTTGTAGCTAGTTATCATTCCATTCTTGTCCTTGTATAAATCAAGCGTAATCATAAAAATTAAGCTTCGATTTTAACGATTTCAACTGCAGTGAACGGTTGACGATGACCTTGACGGATACGGTAGTTGGATTTAGCTTTGTATTTGAAAATGAAGATTTTGTCAGCTTTGCCTTGTTCTACAACTTTAGCAACAACTTTTGCACCTTCAACAACGGGTTTGCCGATTTTAACGTCAGCGTCGTTTACTACGGTCAAAACTTCTTCAAAAACAACTTCAGCGCCAACTTCTACGTCCAATTTTTCAACTCTCAAAGTTTCGCCTTCGCTAACGCGGTATTGTTTGCCGCCGGTTTTGATAATTGCGTACATCTATTGCACCTCCCTTATGATAGACTCGCTAAATACGGTACTCTCTTGAGTTTACGGAACCTCTCTACGCGGTTGGGGACGAACTGATTGCAGTCCATACTGGATTATTTTACCTAATATAAATTTATTTGTCAATACTGCTATTATCTAAAATCATAAAAGATTCTAAATGTAAGGCAGCATCGGACTCAATTTTAATTGTGCAGGCAAGTTCACGCTCCCATTGGCGCATATCTCTTTGCTTCAGCCAATCTGCCAGCCAAGGATTAGCAACTACCAGCACATTTTTAGAACTTCCTCTTTGTCCGAGCAGGCTACGCAAGCGACGTTTGATTTCCAAGGTCAAGGTTTCTCTGCTTTGGATTCTGCCACTGCCACTGCAAATAGGACAAGGAGCATATAATACGGAAGATAAATTTTGACGAGACTTTTTGCGGGTAATCTCCACCAAATTCAAAACAGTAATATCCTGAACCTTGGGATGCATCTTATCACCGCTTAAAGCACTTTGCAGAACGCTCATGATTTCTGCACGATGTTCTTCCGTGTGCATATCTATAAAGTCAACCACGATGATACCGCCAATATCACGGAGGCGTAATTGACGAGCAATTTCCACCGCTGCCTGACGGTTAATTTCCATAATGGTTTCTTCTAAATTTTCACGACCACTAAATTTACCACTGTTTACGTCAATGACAGTCATTGCTTCCGTATAGTCAAAGACGATGTAGCCACCATTGGGCAAATCTACCTGCCTATCAGAAATGGAAGCAATGGCTTCCGTCTGACCACAGTAAGCAAAAATGTCTTCCAAGCCTTGGTACATCTTCAGCTTAATCTTGCTAGCTTGAGGAAGATTTTTCATCAGCTCTTCCACACGCTTGTAAATGGCAAGGTCGTCAATCATAATCTCTGTCAAATCAGGACGCAGGTAGTCGCGGGCAATACGAATTGCTAAATCCAGCTCGCGTCTTAAAAGAGCAGGAGCCTTTGCCAATTTTTCGCGGGCAGTCAGCACTCGCCAGGCAGCAGCCAGCTCTGCAATGTCCGCCGCCAAAAGTTCTTCGCTTACGCCAGTGGCAGCAGTACGAATTACAAAGCCTACGTTTTCAGGCTTCACTGCCTCGCAAGCTTTTACCAAGCGCTCACGCTCTGCCTTATCCGTAATTTTGCGGGACACGCCAATATAAGAAGCGTAGGGCAAAAGCACCACGTACTTACCGGGCAAAGTCACCTCACGGGTAGCAGTAGGACCTTTGGTACCACGAGCATCTTTAGAAATTTGTACTAAGATGCTTTGACCTTCGGTCACGTCCATCTTATCACCCAAGTACAAAAAGGCGTTCTGTTCCAGCCCAATATCAATGAATGCCGCTTGAATACCACGCACTACATTGCACACGCGTCCTTTGAAGATGCTGCCAACCAAATGGTTTTCTTCCGCACGCTCTACCAAGTATTCCATCATACGTCCGTTTTCGATTAACCCCATGCGAGTTTCGTCTTCTGTCGCACCAATAATAATTTTCGCTGTCATCATTGCCTCCTTTCTGCACTTGCGCTGTTATTTTTTGAGAACACTTTATTTTAACATATAAAGCTTTTTCTGGCAAAAGAGTACAGTAAAAAATACCGACACATACACAAAAAGTCCCCCGCTCAAATCGAGCGAGGGCTTTCTGCTTTTTAGGAGTTGAGATGAATATTGTATGCTGGAAAGCTCAGCAGAGCCTTGACCACTTGTTAAATCACCTTACAGATTTTCTTGTTACACATATACTTTTAATCCTTGCATCTGTTGTTTTTAGAAGCTCCACAATATGTATGTTCATACTTTCCGCAATGCGCAGGTACACAGAAAGCGGCATATCATCAACGTCTATCCCTCTTTCAATTCTGGATAGCTTGCCCACGCCAATGTTCACGTTCCGTGCCAATACTACCTGCGTTAACCCGCGCAACCTGCGGTGCAACACAATGTTCGCGCCTATGTCCTTGTAAATATTTTCATTCATAGTTTCCTCAAATGTGATACGAGCAACGTCTTCAAAACGCTATTTGTTTTCGTCCCATACCTTCGCCATCATGGAAGCATATTCTAATTCTAATGCTTTAACCGTCTCGCCAACAATAGCATTAATCAGTACCGGGTCAAACTTATCATTTTGAGCGGGAATGCATACATTCAAAAGCAAATCTCCCTCGTCAGTCACAACAAACTTAAACACCCTATACTTATTATTCAAGTTGTTCAAATAGGCTGCTACCTTCGCAATAGCATCCCCCTTGGCAATGGCAGAAGCCAGTTGAATTTGCAACAAAGTATAAACGCTATCATCAACCAAGATTGCAAAAGGCAAGATTTGACCTTTGATTTGCATCTTACTTCTGAAAACAGCAGTTTCATTTTTATCTTGACGTTCTTCAATTTGGAAACATTCAATTTTATTGGAAGCAAGAAACTCTTTGAGCTTTGCGGTTTTAGCATTAATGATATTTTCCATTTGTGTCTCCTTTATAAAACTCCGCCCGTCAGTGCGTAGCTGACGGGGGAGTATTTAAAATTTCTTAGAAAGTCCAGCGTACACCGGCATCTACACGCCAGTCGCGAGCAGCGTCACCACCGAAGGTTTTTTCGTAGGTTGCGTAAACGTAAGAATTGTCGTTCACTTGTACGCTACCACCAATTTGCCATTCAAACCAGCTACCGCCAAAATCAACATTGGATTTAACCATATTGCTGTTTTCGTCCATATAGGTAGTATTGAAATCACCAGCAAATTCATGAGCTACTGCAAGTTTAGTGTAAACTGTACCTCTATCCAAGCGTTTACCCATACCTACACCAAGTTCACCAACGATGGAGTTAAAACCGACTTGTTCAATATACATGTCTTGGTTGCCACCGGTAATTGCACTAGTGAAATCAGTAGAAGCGGTATATTGAGTGTCTTGTACTCTACCAATGGTAAGTTTTGCACTGGGTTCAAAGTAGAAGCCGTTGCTTTGTTCAATGCGACGACCATATTCCGCACTTACGGATACGCCCCAAGTGGAGTAATCACCTTTAAGTTCGTGGTCTTTGTACATATCAAAGGAATTGTATTCGTTATCCAGCTTGCTACCTTTAACAATTACATTAGCAAAATGTCCTTTATCATTGTTCCAAGCACCATAAGCACTTACGCTAACTGCTTCGCCTTCGCCTTTTGCACCCATTGCGTATTTGTGTTCTGCATCGTTGTAGCTAAGTGCAGCACCAACAATCCAACCATTTTCAAGTTTCTTATCATAGCCAACTTGGTATGCTTTATAGTCACTGCTGTAATTGGTGTTGTTTTCATTATAGGAAGCATTGCCGTTGTAGTATTTAGCCCAAATACCACTATCTTCAGTGCCAAGACGCAGGTCGCCCATACGTTGCATTACATCGTCGCTTTCGTTACGCCACATCATAACACTAGAAGCCATTGCGGATTTTGCACTGCGTACCATGGTGTTTTCTTCATAAGAAACACTACCACCACCAGTATTACCACTTTCGTTAAAGCTGATGGAAGCTTCGTCTACCAATGCTTTACCATCATTACCAAATTGCAAGTTACCAAAGCTGATAAGCTTATCAGTAGTAAGCAAGCCTTCTGCGATTTGTAATTGACCGGAAAGTTTTACTTCTTCATTAGAAGCTGTAGCCACACCACTTTGGGTTGTTTGGTCTGCTTCTGCGTAATAAAGCTTGCTTGCAAGGTTGCCAAGCATTTCTGCAACTTTATCTTTATCGTTAGTACCAATGTCATTGGTTCTTAAATTAAGAGTTGCTTTTTCTGCATCAACTTTTTCTACTGTCAAGTTACCGCCAGTAATGTTACCGTCAGTATTTTCGTAGATAAAGGTAGTCGCACCGCTATAGTTTTCGATGTTCATAGCATCATTACCCATTGCTACAAAACCGCCAGTACCTTGCATGGTTTTAACCTTAATGGTATTACCGCTTCTTGCTACAACAGGTTTATCTTCTACTTGCCACAATGCACCATCTTTAATTTCAAGTGCAAGAGCGGTATTAGCAACGCCTTCATCGTCATAGTAACCAGTCCAAACAGTACCTTCGCCACTAAGCAGTACATCCATGTTCACGCCATGTGCGTTACCATTCCAATCAGCGCCATTATTAAATTCAGCTACTACATTTTTAGTTTTAGTAGTGTTGTTTTTAAAATCACCTTCATGGCTAGAGCCTTCAACATCATAGGTTACTACACTATCTGCAGTGCTTGTGTTTCTTGCACCTGCCGTTCTCAGCAATCTAAAATTACTAATAGGCTCATCATCAAACACAATATGTCCTTTTGTGTTTACTTTGTAGCCATTACCACCAAGACAGATTTTACCACCTTCAACTACGCGAATTGCTACTGTATCTTTATCGCCACCGATGGTGCCACCACCAAGGTTAACTTCTGCATTTTTACCTACGTGTACAGCTTCAGCACCATTAGTTTCAGTAATTTCAACCCTACCATCAATAGTTACTTTACCGCCAGTTTCAGTATGAAGCACGCCAACACCTTCAACTGGTGTGGAATTTGCTTTCAAAATGGCAACTTTATTATCCTTAAGCTTAATTTCTACCTCTGAATCTTTGCCAGCAATAATTGCAGAAGCAGTGCCATCTGTACCAGTAGCATTAGCTTCGATGGTAATATGTCCTGCGTTTTCGATAGTAATTTTACCGCGATCTACAGCAGAGATACCTTCAACACGTGCACCTTCGCCAGTTGCAGTACCTTTAATTTCTAACTCTTTACCACCCATATTGACAACTATATTTTGCGGTGTGCCGTCAGATTTTGCATTGCTAAATACTTTGTGCACTGCACCTTCACTGTTATTATCAGCAGGCTCTAATTTAACTACATCCGCTTCTTTTTTATCACCTTGTTCAGTTGTCCCTATAACTTCACTAAAGTCTAGTTTATGATTATCAGATGAATCAGTTCCATATACATCAGTACCAAAGGTAGCATCTAAATTATCAACAGTAGCGTTTGCATTGTATTCTTTTACAGCTTCAGGCACTGTTTCAAAATTATCTAAACCACCTTGTCCATTATTAGCATTAAAAATAATGTCACCAGTATTATATTTTCTTACAATAGCACTAGTTAGCAATCCTTCTGCAATCTCAACTTTACCTGTCAAATTATCTTGACCTTTGGTATATGCTGTGTAATACAGTTTATTCGCCATATCATCAAGTACTTTTTCTGCGACAGATTTATCTTCCATGCTGTCGTCATAATTGGTACGTAAAGTAATGGTACTATTTTCAGCAGCATTACCAATGGTTACAGTACCACCAGTAATATTATTTGCACCATCATGTTCGTAAAGCACTACTGCATTACCACTGTAATTATCAATTTTAATGTTACTGCTATTTAAACCTTGGTAGATTGCACCGACATTATAAATACTACTAGAACCAACAAAATTATTTACATGACTTGCTTTAATGGAGCTATTTGCAAGGCTACCAACATCTTCATTATCAAGATAATAACGGGAGTTGTTAGCTTCGTTTGTCCAAATTGCGCCGTTTTGGAGCCATAAATTAGTATGACCTGCGCTGTCGATAACACCGTTCAAATAAGATTCTTCTGTAGTCAATGCCAAATTAATATTGCCGGTATTCAATGCAAAGATGTCACCATCAAGCTTAACGGTTTCGGAACCGGGAGTTGCATCATCTGCACCAGTGTTCATATTAATAGTACCAAGGTAGGATGCCAAGGTGTAGTAACCATAGTTCATACCTGTAGGAACGGTAATTTCGCCACCATTAACGGTTACACTGCTGCCTTGTGCAGTGGTAGCAATACCGTTACCATAAACATCAAGGTAAACATTGCCGTCAACAGTTACACTGCTGTTATTAACAGCAGTCAAAATACCTGCATTGTTAAAACGAGAGAATACATTTTCCGTGTTGGCATTAATGCCCCAAGTTTTGTTATCAGCACCTTTTACGGATACATCACCTTTAATAATTACTTCTGCCTTTTGTGCAGCTTCGGTGCTGGATTCACCCCAACGGTCAGTTTTTTGTATCGCAATACCATTACCGCCAATACCACCTGTCATGGAAATATTAACAGGAGCTTCAATGGTAATCTTAGCTTGTACACCAGTTGCACCTGGGTCAAGCCAAATAGCGTTAGTCAAGCTGTCACCACCCTCGTAACCTTTGGTGATGATATTTAAGTTATTAGCCTTAATATTAACTTCCTTACCATTACCAGCGTAAACACCTACAGGTGTAGCAATATTGTTCTTGCTTTGTAATTGCAGGTTATTTGCAGTAATGGCAATGTTATTATCCTTAGCATATACAGCGGCAAGGATGTTGTTACCTAAGTCAACCTTGCTGTTATCCGCAGTAATCGAAGTATCACCGTTAAGTGTTTTATCACCAGTAATGCTTTCAACAGTAGCATTGTCATTCCATACTGCGTTAGCATTATCAGCAGCTTTTTCACCAATAGCAAGATTTAATTTTGCTAAGGTACCACTAATACCTTCCGGTGTCATAACGTCAAAGGCTTGCATAGTGGTGAACATATCAGAAGTAGCAAACTCCTTAGCAGCCCAAGTATGTACCAATTTACCATCTACATAAAGGTGCAAATTATTACCGGCACGCACCCACACGCGTTTGGTATAGTATTCTGCATTGATATTATTAAACCAGCCTGCTGTTTCACCATTATTAGCTACTGCTTCCCAGTTTTGCGGTTTTTCTGCTAGCAAGTTACTAATGGTAGTTTTAAAAATATTCAAGCCTGTTTTGTAACCACCTTCACCAATGCTGTAACAAAGCACATAGGCAGTACCATCGGGTAAAATTTTTAAATTTCTAAATTCAGTTTGTGCATCTTGTACATTTTGCGGTATCTTAATCGGTCCACTTGCACCAAACAATCCATCTTCTTTTATGTTTGCAAAATCCAAAGAAGTAGATGCATTAGGATTACCATAGTTTTGATAGCCACCGATTGCTGTTACAAAAATATGGTCATTAAATTTATTTATTCTTGCCGTATCCGTATTCTTACCCATAGTAGTGTAGTTAACATATGTTAATTTACCATTAGGTTGAATGTAATACTTAATTAAATAGCTGGGTTGATAATTTGTCCATTCTCCACCCTTATTAACATTAGTAAGTACATATAGATAATCACCATCTAAAAGCAAAGATTCACCATGGATGTAATACTTATCATCACTAAAATCTATACCTGCATTTTCTGCTAAATCTTTTTGCAAATCTAAGGTTAAATCACTACGATTTGTAATTCTATTTTCTGCTTCAGACAATTCACCTACGCCAATTCTACAACCAGTATAATCGGCACAATAGATAAATTTACCCTTAGCTGCTACACCATGGCTGTTAACGGAATCAGTTACACCTTTATATTGGGCACTACCTAAACTGCTGAATTTAGAAAGGTCAATTACAATACCATCCATAGCGACTGTACCAAGACTAGTAGTTTGTCTAATATAAGCGTAAGTCTTACCATTTAAAACTACTCTATGGATGTCACAGTCATTTGCTAAATAACCTACAGTATACTTATCAGGATTTGCCATTAAGTCCCCACGCAAATCCCATAAATTACCAGCTACTTCAGATGTAAAGAATTCTTCTCTTGTCATATCCTTATAATCAGGATGGTGTTCCCAAATATAGTAAAGGTCACACAAATCAGCAAATTCATCATGATAACCATAATCATCCCATCTATTCCAGTAGTCCACATATTCCATTTTATCAAACCAACTTTTAACAGAATCGTGCACCACTTGAGTATCTACTCTAGATGTTACCCAAGAACCATTTAAAGCACCAATTTGTGTACCAGAAGTATAGTCTGTTGCACCACCGATAACAATTGTGGCGGCATCCGCATTAGCGCCAATACAAATACCACCTAAAACAGTTGCAAGAATAGCAGCTTTTTTACATTTATTCATCAGTTTCATTATTTACCCACCTCTAACGATTAAAAATCATACTTAGCAGTTACGTAGAAGGTTCTGCCCTGAATAGGATGTTCAGGATTTACATAGCCTCTATTGTTCAAATCGCGTATTCTAAGTTTAGGTCCTTCGTTTAACATATCATTACAGCCTAAAGTAAATTGCCAATTATTTCTGGTTTTGAATTTAACACCGGCATTAAATACCAGCAGGTCTTCCACAGGCAGGGCAAAATCTTCAACATCGACAGAATTAGTGTAGTAACTATCTGTGTAATGTGCTTCCACAAATAGGGCAAGGTCGCTTTGAGGGTTATAGGTTAAGCGGGCATTGCCTTCCCATTCCGGTTGATAGGTTTGGTAAACGTCAAGATAGGGGTAGCCACTACCATCAAATGTACTTTTACGTCGTTGTGCATCAGTTTTTGTATAGGTTGCTTGCAGGTCTAAATCAAGCTTATTCCAGTTAAAGCTACTTTGTAATTCAATACCACGGGCAGTACCCTTACTATCGTTCAAATAACACCAGTAGTCCTTACCATAGCGTTGCAATTGCAGCATATTGTCACTATCACGCCAGAAGTAGGTCAAGGTTGTCTTATTAAATGCACCAAGGGTATTACCATTCCAAATACCGCTAATATCAAACTGCTTGCCTTCTTCTGGTACAGGGAAGGCAGATTCACGCAAACCATTCACATTAGGAGCCGGCAGAATGCCTGCACCGTCACCGGCAATCTCGTACATATTGAGCAAGCGGTAGTAGGTACCACCGGTCATACGCATAGTAAAGTTGCTGTCAAATTCTTTTTTGAGAGCTAATTGCCAGGTAACCTTGTCATCAGTTTGTTCATCCTTGGGGCTTACCCATTTATAATTGCCAGTACCACCTACAAATCTATCAGCATTACTATACCCGGTAATGGTGGAACGGTTATATTTAACGCTGGGTGTTAAGAACCAAGAAGCTTTTTTATCAATGGTAATGGTGTCCTGCAATTGAATATTCAACATATCCTGCTCATAACGATTACGCATTTGACCATAAACACTATTCCAGTTAGTTTCATCAATAAATCTATCCGGGTCGTTTAAACCGGAACCATCAACATCCATTTTTTCATGGGAATAGTTTACTTGGAAGTCCAGCATATTATTATCACTAAGCTTGTAAGTACCATCTATTTGGGCATTGTATTTATCAGATTCATACTTACTCCAATGGCGTAAGGGTACGGTATGGTCTTCCTTGTGACTATCGTCAATATGTTCTGCTCGATACTCTTTATCGGATTTGGTGTAGTCCAGCATCCAGCCCCATTCCATCTTGCCTACGTTATGGCGGTTTTGCAACAGCAGTTCTTTAGTATCAATTTTTTGACGACGGCTGTCATAATAATACATATCCTTCAAGTCAACACCATTAATGGTAGGTGCGTACAAAGGACTTGTATCCCATAAGCTATCAGGTAAATGACGGTCTATTTTATTCCAAGCCGCTTTAACCATCCATTCATCATTTTGCCATTTCAAAATGCTATTGATGTTTTCATAATCGTTATACTTACGCCATCTATTGGCATTCTTTTCTTGTGCCAGTTTTTTCTTAGCATCTGCTAATTGTTTTCTATAATTATCCATAGTGCTACTTGTTTCTGGGTTGATGTCTTTAATATATTCATCTATGTCAGCTTTAGTAGCAGTAGTATTATTATTTAAATAATCTTTAGCAAACCCGTTTGAATCATTAACATAAGCTTTCCAGTTAACTAAATTGTTTTTATAATAATTCGCAGTTGCTTCATCCCAACCTAATGTATTTTTATATTCATCAATTTTTTTGGCATGAAAATTATCGATATTGTTCTGATTAGCAGCAATATCAGCTTCAGTTCCAACAGCATTAATTTCAGCAGCATAGTTCTTATATTTAAAATCACCATCACTACTTTCGTAGTTGGTGCCAAACATCAAGCTGCCGTCACCAAGGGGTGCGGTAACCTCTACAGCGCCTTTTTTGCCACCGTAACTGCTCTTACCCAGTTCCACACTTACGTCTGCCTTTTCAGGCTTTTTGGTTACAATGTTAATTACGCCGCCAATATAGGTACCTGCAAAACGAGCGGGGATGTAACCACGATAAACTTCAATGCGTTCTACGTTAGCAACGGGAATGGTGGAAAGGTCTGCCGCGCTGTCACCGCCAAGGTTACTAAGCACGCCGTCAATAAATACGCCAACCTGTGCCGCAGTGGAACCACGAACGGTTACGGTGGTGTATTGTCCTTTACCATTTACCTCGCGCACGTGCACGCCGGGTACCTTGCGCATCAAATCGGGCAAGGTCTTTTGTTCGCCCTTATAATCATCAGGACGGATAACGGTTACGCTACCCGGTGAGAGTTTTGTTTCCCAGTCAGGACGAGCCGCTTCTACGGTAATACCTTCCAAATCAAAAGCAAGCTCACCTCTTACATTTGCTTCTTCCGCAAACGCAGGCAGGCTTGTTAAACAGCCAAGCACGAATGCCATGGCTAAGGTTAAAGTTTTGTTGTTCTTATGCCTTTTCATAAACACATCTCCAATCATATATCTGTGAGAGTTAAAAAAATAACTTGCTTATCTAAAATAAAAAAACTTAAATATATCCGGCTGTGCTAGTTTCAACTAATTTACGGGTATCCAATTCTTCAAAGAATTGCCCGGAATTAATCAAAACCTCTTTAGCAAGTGCTACCAGAAGGTC
>JAFTID010000079.1 GCA_017457085.1 Phascolarctobacterium sp. | reverse complement strand
CTTCACAGCCAGTCCCTCAAGTTAGACCCTCAAACCAGACCCTCACGATTAACCCTCAAAAACACGGTGTTAAAAATGAGGAAACCCTCAAGTTAGACCCTCAAAAACTTTGGCAAACCCTCAAAAAGTTTGATTATCCTATTTGTTTTCAGTTGGATTATCCAGATTGTTTTTGTTCATAATTCTTTGCAGTTCTTGCATAAAATTATTCACGTCAGCGAACTGTCTGTAAACGGAAGCGAAGCGTACATAAGCAATTTGGTCAGTTTGTTCCAAATATTTCATAACGATTTCGCCGATTACTGCGCTATCCACTTCGGATTCACCACGCATACGCAGCTCGCGTTCGATCTTTTCAGCAATCTCTTGTACCTTTTCGTAAGCAATGGGACGTTTTTCAAAAGCCTTCAACAAACCACCCAACAACTTTTTGTTGTCGAACAATTCACGTCTGCCATCCTTCTTGCTTACAACCAAAGGAGTTTCTTCATATTTTTCATAAGTAGTAAAACGTCTACCGCATTCAGGACATTCACGACGACGACGAATAGAGCTGCCATCTTCAACAGAACGGCTATCCACTACGCGACTATCACGATAAGAGCAAAAGGGACACTTCATACTTCAAGTCCTCCCTTAGCCGCGCAGCCAAGGCGGAATTTCAGTATTATCACGTTGCGGGAAAGGTCTTACGGGAGAAGTTCTTTCATTAGAAGGAGCTACGGTTTCCGGATTTTGAATGGTCGGAGTAGTCCCGCCATAAGCAGGACGATAGCCAACATTAGGTTTCTCAGATTTCAACGCAGGGTTTTCACCTTTGAAGCCAGTTGCAATTACGGTAATGCGAATTTCGTCTTCCAAAGATTCGTCAATAACTGCACCGAAGATAATGTTAGCGTTGGGGTCAACAGCTTCGGTAATAATGTTAGATGCTTCGTTAACATCGAACAGGGACAAGTCTTTGCCACCAGTAATGTTGAACAATACGCCTTGAGCACCATTGATGGAAGCTTCCAGAAGCGGACTCTTAATTGCAGCTTCAGCAGCAGCCATGGCACCGCCTTCACCTTTAGCAGTACCAATACCCATCAATGCACTGCCTGCGTTGGACATAATGGTTCTTACGTCTGCAAAGTCAGCGTTGATGAAACCGGGAACGCTAATCATTTCAGAAATACCTTGCACGCCTTGACGAAGCACATCGTCAGCAATGCGGAACGCATCTAACATGGAGGTTCTTCTGTCGATTACTTGCAACAATCTATCGTTAGGAATAGTAATGAGAGCATCAACTTTGGATTTCAAGGTTTCCAAGCCGCTCAAAGCTTGGTTCATACGACGTTTGCCTTCAAACATAAAGGGTTTGGTTACTACGCCAACAGTTAATGCGCCAACTTCTTTAGCACATTCAGCAACTACGTGAGCAGCACCAGTACCAGTACCGCCGCCCATGCCTGCAGTTACAAATACCATGTCAGCACCTTTCAGTACTTCCAAGATTTGTTCGCGAGATTCTTCTGCAGCCTTTTCACCAATTTCAGGATTTGCGCCCGCACCCAAGCCTTTGGTAAGCTTTTCACCAATTTGGATACGAGTTTCAGCTTTAGACAACATCAATGCTTGCGCATCACAGTTTACAGAGATAAATTCTACACCTTTGACTCCAGCAGTAATCATTCTGTTAACAGCATTGTTACCGCCACCGCCAACACCGATAACTTTAATGTTAGCTAAGGTTTCAAAACTAGTTCCGAGATCATCAAACATATTACACGTTCCCCCTTAAAACTTCTGGGATTCAATTTATATTAATTAAAAAATTCCTAAATTTTTGTATTCAACATTATAACAAAAATATCCTGCTAATATTTTACCTTTTTCTCAAGAAAAACTCAAGATTTAGAAATATTTGCCTGTATATTTTTCTCCTTGCCACCACATCTAGGCAACTACTTTTTCTTGCCGTTAGCACTATCCTTTAAGCGAATATAAGGTTTGGAATAAGTCAAATCAATATATTCAGCGGATATTTTTTTGCCTTTGATTTCATTAAAAACGGTCATGAACAGTTCAGTCTTATCTTTGATTTCATCAATGGGGCCAAGCAAAATCGGGAAGCCTACCTTCAACTGAACCTTAACATTACGTTCCTTATCAATACCAATTTCTACGAACTGGTCTTGAACAGAATAATCAATTGTATTTAAGAATTCCAAAACGCTTTTCACGTCTTTGTTTTCTACCACGTCACCAACGAACAGGCTACCACAATCTTCACCTGTCAACATGGGCGCATTGTCGTCAGGAACACCACTGGTTACGTCCATAACGGTTCCGCAAAAGCCAACCTTTGCGTAACCTTGGTAAGAGTTTTCTACATAAATTGCAGGCTTGCGTTCCTGCACGTTCACATGTAAAACGCCAGGCCATTTGTATTCAGCGTGTACATTTTTGAAACGCACGTCATAGCGTAAGGCTTCTTCCACCTTATCAGCATCTACGTTAAACATATTAAAGGGCTTTTGAGAGCCTGCCAATTTCAGAATTTCATCTTCATTTAAGTGCTTCGTACCGTGGATTGCTACGCTACCATAGGCAAAACTAGGTCTGTGCAGATAATGATAAATTCCTGCGAACACCGCAGCTACCACAGCAAAAATACAGAAAAGGCGCAGCATACGCAAACGACGCTCTTTACGGCGTTGACGAAGTTTTTCACGCATGGTCAGTTCAGTCATTCTGTACACTACTCCTTTCAATATAATTTGTACTAACAGCAAAATCTTTAGAAATGCCATAAAGTATGGCGGAACAAGATTGTGCCACTACTGAGTTCTAAAAGTAAGAAATTGTTAGAAGTGCCGGAAGGCGCGAAGCGACGAAATTCGTGAAGCGACGGCGTACTAGACGTACGTCGAGCAAGCGAATGAGTTGCGACAAAGCATAACGGCGCTTATAACGATTTCGCAGACAGCAGAATCATTTCGCACAAAGTAGCAAAGTCAATCCCCACCGCCGCTGCCTCTTTCGGCACCAAGCTAGTAGCAGTCATACCGGGAATAGTATTTGCTTCCAATACATAACCAATATTTTCAACATCGAGCATTACGTCAATGCGGGCAACACCACTCAAACCCAGTACCTTGTAGGTTTCCACTGCCAAGCCTTGCACGTAGGCAGTAACTTCTTCACTCAAGGGAGCAGGCACGAGGTAATCAGTTGCGCCTTTAGTATATTTAGAATGGAAATCATAGGAACCGGAATGGGGAGCAATCATTACGATGGGCAATGCTTTCAGCTCGTCCTCAACTTCCATGACACCACAAGTCAGTTCCTTGCCTTCAATGCATTCTTCAACTAAAACTAAATCACTATATTTAAAGACATTTTCCAAGGCAGTATGTACGTCAGCTTCTGCCTTCACAATTTCTACGCCAATACTGGAGCCTTGGTCTGCAGCCTTAATTACCACAGGTACACCAAAGGTTGCGATGATTTCTTTTTCAATTTGCTCTGCATCCTTATCAAAGCGTTTATTATACATCAAGCATTTAGGGGTGCTGATATTTGCAGAAAGAAGGAAGCGTTTGGTAGCAATCTTGTCCATTGCCACTGCGCTTGCCAGTACACCACTACCGGTGTAGGGCATTTTTACTGCTTCCAAAATACTTTGTAAGCGGCCATCTTCACCATACATACCATGCACAGCGTTGAACACTACTTTAGCGTTGATAGCACGCAAATCTTCTACTAATTTTTCAGGCACAAGCTCTACTTCTACAGCGTTGTAACCTTTTTCACATAAAGCTTCGGCAATGGCAGCACCAGTTCTACGGGAAACTTCTGCTTCAGAAGAAGGGCCACCTAAAACAACTGCAACAACATCTTGTTTGTTCATCTATTTTTACGCTCCAATTCTCTAACCAGCTCTTCGCCTACTTTAAACACGTCACCTGCGCCAACTGTCAGAATCAAATCGCCGGCAGCAGCTTTTTCTTCCAAGTATTCTTCTGCTTTAGCAAGTCTGGGAATGTAGGTTACATCTTTCCCCAAGGCTTTGCGCACACCTTCAGCCAAGGCTTCGGAGGTGATGCCCGGAATAGGTGCTTCGCTGGCAGCATAGATATCTGTCAGGATAAGCTCGTCACAATCAGCAAAACAGTTGCAGAATTCATTGAACAACAGCTTGGTGCGAGTGTAACGATGGGGTTGGAACAGGCACAGCAAACGCTTCGGTTGGGTTTGACGTGCTGCCTTCAAGGTTACTTCAATTTCGGTGGGATGATGAGCATAGTCATCAACTACCCACACACCGTTAACCTTTCCCTTGGTTTCAAAACGTCGCTTCGCTCCGCCAAACTTCGCCAAGGATGCCAAAATGCTTTCAGTGGCAATACCCATTTCCCTTGCCGCAGCAAATGCGCCTACAGAATTAAGTACATTGTGGCGACCGGGAACGATAAGTCTAACTTCGGTAATGAATTCGTCTTTATAATACAGCTTGTAGGTAGTACCATCTACGCCGTAGCAAATATCCTTCGCCACGTAGTCAGCAGCTTCCAAGCCATAGGTAATAACTTCTTTGTCTGTTTCCTGTGCCAATGCTTTCACCTTAGCATTATCTACGCACAAAATTGCTTTACCACCATCAACTAAATTACCTAAGAACTGTTTGAAAGCCTTGTAAATATTTTCTTCGGTTCCGTAGTAATCAAGATGGTCGTCTTCAATATTGGTTACAATGGCAAGGCAGGGGTTCAGCTTCAAGAAAGAGCCATCACTTTCGTCAGCTTCTGCCACAATGAAGCGACCTGCACCATTGCAGGCATTGCCGTTCAAAGCACTTACTTCCCCACCGATGATAACGGTCGGGTCAGTATTGCCTTCTACCGCAATGCAGGCAATCATGGCACTGGTAGTAGTCTTGCCGTGAGCACCTGCCACGGCCACACCATCACTTTGGTTAAAGATTGCTGCCAGCACATCGCTACGATGCAGAACGGGAATGTTTTGTTCCTTAGCAGCAACAACCTCCGGGTTATCTGCCTTGATAGCAGTGGAAACTACTACTGCTTCTGCATCAGCGTCGCTAACTTGACAAGCATCGTGCCCCATGAACACCATGGCGCCTTCATTTGCCAAGCGTGCGGAAACACGTCCTGCATTTAAATCAGAACCGCTGACATTATAACCGCGTTTTATTAAAACATAGGCAATAGCGCTCATACCTGCACCACCAATACCTATGAAATGAAAATTGCGCAATTTATCTAACACAGGAGAACCTCCTCTATTTCTTTAGCAAGGCTAAGGCTTGCTTAGCAATGTCTTCTGCTGCTTGAGGTTTGCCCAATTTTTTCGCAGCTGCTGCCATTGCAGTTAATTCTTCTTCGTGCACCAAAAGATGCTCTACTATTTCCAAAATCTTTTCGCCAGTCATTTCTTTATCCAGAATAACCTTTGCCGCACCGGCAGCTTCCACAGCGCGAGCGTTGAACTCTTGGTGATTAGCAGTTGCGAAAGGATAAGGTATTAAAACGGAAGGAATACCTTTGGCGGTAATCTCTGCCAAGCCAATGGCACCTGCACGGCACACAGCTAAATCTGCTGCGGCAAGGGCAACGGGCATATTATGCAGATAGGGTTTGATAATAATATTATCTGCCACACCACCACGTTTAGTGATTTCTTCCATATAAGCTTCGTAGTTAACGTCGCCAGTTGCGTGCAAGACCTGCACATCGTGACGACCGGAGAGTGCCAATTCTGCTTCCAGCATGGCCTTGTTAATACTTCTCGCACCACGGCTACCGCCAAAAACAAGAATAGTTTTCTTTTCAGGGTCCAAGCCCAGCTCTGCGTAAGCATCCTCACGTTTGTTATTTAAAATTTCCGTGCGGATGGGGTTGCCTGTATAAACATATTCAGCATCACCGCTGAAATATTTTCTACCCTCTTTGTAACCTAAGAAAACCTTTTTCACAAAGCGGGATAAAATTTTATTGGTCACACCGGGCATGGCATTCTGTTCTTGAATGCAGGCAGGCACCTTATGAAGCGCCGCCATAAAAGTAATGGGGCCACACACAAAGCCACCAGTACCAATTACCAAATCAGGCTTTTCATTTTTCAAAATATCATAAGCATCACGCAAGCCAGCAAATAATTTGCCAAAGCTACGCAATGTATCGAGGCTCAGGCTACGTTTAAAGCCAGCTACCTCAATAAATTTTAAGGGATATTCATAACGGGGAATAATATCTTTTTCTAAACCTTGTTCGGTACCAACAAACATTATCTCCGCTTCGGGATGCAGCTTCTTAATTTCATCTGCAATGGTCAAAGCTGGATAAATATGACCACCGGTACCACCACCGGAAAGAATAATCTTCAAGGGGATTCCTCCTCTATTTAGCACTTGGCAAGCTCCATTACTAAATCTTTAAAGCGTTGCCCGCGCTCGGGGTAATTTTTGAACATGTCATAAGATGAGCACGCCGGAGAAAGCAGTACCACCTGCGGCTCTTTTGCCACTGCGTAAGCACGCTCCACCGCATCTTCAAAACTGCTGGCAATTTGGATATCTTCTACGCCCGCAGCCAAAGCCGCCTCATTGAAACGCTCCTTAGCATTGCCCAAAAGAATCAGTAAATCTACTTTTTCTTTTACGACACGCATCATCGGCTCCAGCTCCGTCATTTTATCGTAGCCACCAGCCAGTAAAATGATATGTCCATTTTTAAAAGCTTCTAATGCCTTAATGGCAGAATCCGTATTAGTTGCCTTGGAATCGTTGTAATACTTCACACCTTTGATGGTGGTAACGTATTCCAGACGATGCTCCACTGCTCTAAAATTACGCAGTACTTCTGCCATAGCTTCAATGGAAACGCCTGCAAAGAACCCGCAGGCAATGGCAGCCAAAATATTTTCTTCGTTATGACCGCCAAACAGATGCACATCATCTACACCGCAAACGACATACTCTGTATCGTTCCATTTTACCACAAAATTATTATCTTGTATAAAAACACCTTGTTCTAACGGGAAAATTCTGCTAAAGAAGCATATCTGTCCCTTACTTTCCTTAGCCCAAGAGCGTACTTCTTCGTCATCATAATTCAGAACAGTTACCTGCTTACCAGTTTGTTGGGTAAAAATGTTCTTTTTGGCAGCACCGTAAGCTTCCATTGTATAGTGACGTTCCAAATGGTCAGGAGTTAAATTTAAAACCACTGCAATATCAGGAGCGAAGCTCACAACCTTTTCCAGTTGGAAGCTGGAAAGCTCTGCTGCAAGCCATGCCTCGTCATTTAAAAGCTCCACTTCTTTACTCAAGGCAAAGCCAATATTCCCACCCACCGCGGAAGGTACGGGCAGCTTCTTAAACATTTCGCCAACAATGCTTGTAGTAGTAGTTTTGCCGTTGGTTCCAGTGATGGCAGCAATATGACCACCATAATTACGGTAAGCAAGCTCCACTTCGCTAATCACTTCTACTCCCTTTTTCTCTGCCAACAACACATTTTCATTGTCGCAGGGCACTCCCGGAGAAAGCACCAAAAGCCCGGCAGAGCCGAGCAATTTAGTAAAACCACCGCAGACTAAAGCGCCACCATTGGCACTCAAAGCCTGTTCCAGTTCATTTGAAATTTTACATTCACTATCATTATATAAGAACACCTGCTGTCCGTGTTTGGCAAGCACTTCGGCAGCTCCACGCCCGCTTACGCCAGCGCCGTACACAATAACAGACTTTCCATCAGCCACGTTAATGCGCCCCCTAAATTATTTTAAGCCCAAATGATAAAGTCTCATTAAGAATAAGCCAAAGGCAAGCAAGGACAGTGCCACGCTTGCTCCAGTGAATACTGCTACCACCTTGGTTTCTCGCCAGCCACCTAATTCAAAATGGTGGTGCAAAGGACTCATACGGAAAATTCGCTTACCACCAGTCAAACGGAAGTAAGTTACTTGCATGATTACGGAAGCAGCTTCTGCTACGTACACACCACCTAAAATTACCAGTAGCAATTCAGTATTGGTCAAAAGTGCCAAAGCAGCTACGCCACCACCCAAAGCGAGGGAACCAGTATCGCCCATGAACACTTTCGCCGGATGACGGTTAAAGGGCAAGAAGCCAAGGCAAGCACCAGTCATGGCATAGGCAAAACCACCTAAGCCATTGGCACCTAAAGTTATAAAACCATAAGTCAAAGTAACAGGAACGGTTACGCTAGCAGCCAAGCCGTCCAAACCGTCAGTAAGGTTTACCGCATTGGTAGTACCTACCAAAAGCAGGAACGCCAGTACATAATAGCCCCAACCTAAGTCAAGCATCACGTCAAAGCCGGGAACCCATACGGTAGTACTTTTAATGTAGTGTTCTGCGTAGTAAACGTAGGCACCTGCGAGAGCAAACTGCATCAAAAACTTTTGGATAGCAGTCAAGCCAAGGTTACGTTTCATTACAACTTTAATGTAGTCATCGATAAAACCAATCAAGCCATGACCTAAGAGCAGTACCAAACCGATAATTACCTGCGGAGTCAAATCTCCCCAGATAACCAAGGACACTACAATGGCAGTAATAATCATAATACCGCCCATGGTAGGAGTGCCACTTTTCTTTTGGTGACTTTCGGGACCACAGCCACGAATGCTTTGACCAAATTTAATTCTATGTAAGAAAGGAATTAAGAACGGTCCCATCACTGCGCACACAGCAAAGGCCGTAATTAAAATCAGTAGTTCAGAACTCATTTACAGTTCCCCCAAGTAATTTATTTGAACAGCTCCAGCATTTTGTCAACTTGCATGGAGTGAGAGCCTTTCAGCAAAATAATATCCCCTGCGTTGACAATGGTACGCAGTACGTTAGCAGCTTCGTGCCTGTCAGCGCAATGCTGTGCGTTACCGCCCAACTTCTTCGCTTCGTCGGAGATATACGCCGCCTCGAGACCATAGGTCAAAATAAAGTCAGTACCATTTTCCACTGCCCATCTGCCTACTCGACGGTGTCCATCCTCGGAGATAGCACCCAATTCCAACATATCTGCCAACACTGCAATAGTGCGAGAGTTTTTCGCTGCCTTCTTAGCTTCTGCCAAAGTTTTCAACGCAGCTTCCATAGATGCAGGACTTGCGTTGTAAGCATCGTTGATAAAGGTAATATCGCCAATGTAAATAATTTCTTGACGACTACCAGTCAAGCGTGCAGTTGCTAAAGCCTTCGCGCTTTCTTCCATGGTTACGCCATAGCAGGCAGCACCAGCGATTGCGCTCAAAGCATTGTAAACATTGTGCTCGCCAATGAGTTGCAGTTTAACTTGCACCTTGTTACCAGTAGCTTTTTCAGTACAGGTAAAAGTAGTACCCAAGCCAGTAGTAACAATATCGCTACCACGGTAATCACAAGCCTCACTCAAGCCGAAGAACACAACCTTCGCCTTGGTCTTAGCAGCCGCAGCAATAACGTATTCGTTATCACCATTCAAAACAGCAAAGCCATCAGCAGGCAAAGCTTCTACAATTTCGCCTTTTGCCTTGCCAATATTTTCCATACTGCCCAAAAGCTCCATGTGAGTTTCGCCTACGTTAGAAATCAAACCGCTGTTAGGCTCTGCGATTTGGCACAGCTCAGCAATTTGCCCCAACCCACGCATACCCATTTCCACAACGGCAATGTCAGTTTCGGGAGTAATGTTCAGCAAAGTTTTAGGCAAACCAATTTCGTTATTAAAATTGCCTTGAGTTTTTACTACGTTGTATTTAGCACCTAAGCAAGCCGCCAGCAAATCCTTAGTGGAAGTTTTACCATTGGAACCGGTGATGCCAAACACTTTCAGATTAGCAAAGCTTCTGCGATAAGCACGGGCAATTTCTTGGAACGCCTTTAAGGTATCTGCAACCTTGAACACGGCAACATTTTCCGGCAAGCCTGCCACATCTTTGGAAACAAGCACGCCAGTTGCGCCCAGCTCTACAGCTTTCACGCAGTAATTATGTCCGTCAAAATTTTCACCGCTAAAGGCTACGAACAGCTCCCCTGCCTTCACAGCGCGGGAATCAGTAGTCAAACCGGTAAACTCAATATTTTCACCTGTATATTCTGCATTGGTTGCACTTGCAATCAATTTTGCATCAATCATTATTTACCACTCCAATATTCCAAAACCACTTCACGATCATCAAAATGAATGGTTCTGTCCTTCAAAATTTGGTAGTTTTCGTGTCCCTTGCCTGCCAGCATGATTACATCGTCAGCTTCTGCATTAGCAAGAGCGTATTCAATTGCTTCATGTCTGTCGCTGATGCGGTGCACTTCCTTACCAGCAGGAACGTTTTGCAAAGCAGTAAAGATTTCGTCGATGATAGCTTCCGGATTTTCAGTACGAGGGTTGTCAGAGGTTACGACAACTTTATCTGCCAAGTCCAGAGCGATACCGCCCATAATGGGGCGTTTTTTATTGTCACGGTCACCACCACAACCGAAGATTGCCCACAGCTTACCTTTAGTAATACTACGAGCGGTCTTCAAAACATTTTCTAAACCGTCGGGAGTATGAGCGTAGTCCACAATTACAGTGTAAGGTTGTCCTGCCTCTACCAATTGGAAGCGACCGGGAACACCGTCGAAGCCGTTGAGCACGTCGCAGATAATTTCCTTGTCAACTTTTTCTGCAAGGAGACACGCAACTGCGCTCATTACATTGTATACGTTGAACTCGCCAGTAATCTTTAAGTTTAAGTCCATCTCGCCAACAGGAGTGTACAATTGAAGCTGCATTTCCTTTGCCTGCACGTTGAAGGAGATGGGGTAAACATCGTTGGTATGTTCTTTACCGTAGGTTATGCAGTTAACTTTAGTGCGAGCCTTGATAATTTCACTGGAAGCATCGTCCATATTGAACACTGCATTTTTATTTTGCTTAGCGCCATCTGCCAAGCCTTCGAAAAGCAGGCTCTTAGCATCGCGGTAGTTTTCCAAGGTTTTGTGGAAGTCCAAATGGTCTTGGGTAATGTTAGTCAAAACTGCGCAATCATATTCACAGCCTGCCACACGATTCAGTACCAAAGCGTGACTGGAAACTTCCATTACCACGTATTCACAGCCAGCATTTTTCATAGCGTAAAGTGCCTTTTGCAAATCAACAACGTCAGGAGTTGTGTTGTGTGCTTCGGTCACTTCATATTCAATCATAATGTTGATGGTCCCAATCAAGCCAACCTTATAGCCTGCACGACGAAGCACAGTACGGATAATATTGGTAGTTGTAGTTTTACCATTGGTTCCGGTGATGCCCAACATACGCATATTTTTGCCGGGATAATCGTAAAAATAAGGAACTACTGCTTCCATTGCCTTACGAGTATCAGGAACAACAAGCAAGGTTACGCCTGCAGGAATTTCTTCGGGAACATCTTCCACCAAAGCAGCAACAGCACCTTTTTCCACAGCCATCTTTAAAAATTTATGACCGTCAACAGTTGCACCCTTCAAGCAGATGAACAGGCTTCCCTCCTGTACTACACGGGAATCTGCAGTAATATCAGTAATAATTTTATCGTCAGCGCCTAAAACTTGTATTTGGCGCACTTCTTCTATAATTTTGTCGATAATTAAGGTTAATTGTTTTTGCATAACATTACCTCCAAAAGTGAAAGAGCAGCCAAAAGGCTGCCTCTCTAAAATCTTATAAAAATTATAACATAAAGACCACTAAAAGGCTACGTTTATTTACTTGCTAACACAGCAGGACCACCATTATTTTTCACAGCGCCTGTCTTAACATAAATATTGCTACGTGCCACGCTCATACCCAGTTCTCTTTCCGCAAAGCGAATAATTCTACCAGGACCTTTAAGCTTCTCTACTTCAATTTTTAATTCATTATTCTTATTTATCAATTGGCGTTCCATAGATTGCAACGCAATTATTTCCTTGCCAAAGTGTACCACATCAGCACTACGCCATACAGAGTACATGTAAGTTGATAGCACGGCAGCCATAATTACACAAATACGACGACGCAAAACCTTATGTTTATCAGCTTTTTTCTGCTGATGTCGTACCTGAACCTCTTCTATTGTGTACTGCTGCTCCTCATAAGCAACGTTGTCTAACTTTCTTGCTAACATTTACTCACATATCCTTAAAACTAAATTTTGATTGCGTATCTTAACCTTGCACTACGAGAACGGGGATTTTCTTCAACCTCTTCCTTAGAAGGGGTAATGTTCCCCACTTTTTTCAGCAGCGGCTTCTTACCACACACGCACACCGGTAACTGGGGCGGGCAGGTGCAGCCCTTCGCCAATTTGGCAAAGGTTTGCTTAATAATTCTGTCTTCCAAGGAATGGAAGGTAATCACGCCAATACGGCCACCGCTTTTCAAACGTTCCACTGCGGTAATCATAGTCTTTTCCAAAATACCCAACTCGTTATTTACTTCAATACGAATTGCTTGGAAGGTTCTCTTTGCCGGATGGGGACCATCAATACGCGCTCCCTTGGGAATAGCCTTCTTGATAATATCTACCAGCTGATAGGTTGTAGTGATGGGTGCGTTCTTGCGCTCGTTAACGATGAACTGGGCAATACGCTTACTCCAACGTTCTTCGCCATATTTATATATAAGCTCTGCCAGCTCGTCTTCTTTGTAATTATTTACAACATATTCAGCATCTAATTTGGCATCTTTATTCATACGCATATCCAAAGGACCGTCGTGCATATAAGAGAAGCCACGTTCGGGAGTATCAAGCTGGTAGCTGGAAACACCCAAATCAAAAAAGATACCGTCAATTTCTTCAATACCCATGCTGTCCAAAACGTCTGCAAAATTTTCAAAATTAGATTTTGCAATGGCAGTTTTGCAGGTAAACTTGTCAAGCAAGCGTTCACTGGCAGCAGCGATAGCATCATCGTCTTGGTCAATGCCTAACAGCAAGCCATCTTTTTCCAGTTGGGAAGCAAAACCCCTGCTGTGTCCTGCACCACCCATGGTGCAGTCAACATAAATACCGTTTTTATCTGTAATCAGAAAGTCTACACTTTCATTGAATAAAATACTTACGTGTTTAAATTCCATTTACGTAACCGCCTATTAAATACCCAAGTCTGCCAATTGTTCTGCTAATTCGTTAACATCTTCAGCGCTTTCTTCATTGTAAGCATTCCACTTAGCAGAATCCCAAATTTCAGCTCTACTGCCAACACCAACGATAACAGCATTTTTTTCTAAACCTGCGTGTGCCCTAAGGTTTGCAGGGATAAGCATTCTACCTTGTTTGTCGCACTCGCATTCGCACGCGCCACTAAAGAAGAAGCGGGCAAAGTCACGGGCATTCTTACGACTCATGGGCAAACTGGTCAACTTGGTCTCCAAAATGTGCCACTGTTCCATATCGTAAACAAAAAGACAACCATCAAGACCTTTGGTAATAATAAACTTGTTGCCTAAACTTTCGCGGAGCTTAGAGGGCATAGCAAGGCGTCCTTTAATGTCCAAGGTATGTTCATATTCACCTAATAACATTTTTGACACCACCTTTCACCACTTTACACCACTTTTCTCCATTATACAGATTTTTTTCACAAAAAACAATAGTCCATTTTTAGAATGAGTGAAAAATTTACCTATACGACAAAAATTTTTGTGAATTTTTCTTGCAGTAAATTGGCAAGCAGACAAGTAAATGCTATAATATTACAAGGAAATCAAAACCAATATAATACAAAGGAGTTTTACACTATGATTACTAAAGACACCGGCATCATTGAAGCCGTACAAAATCATCCTGAAATTTTGCAAGTATTTGCTGAATACGGTCTGGGCTGCGTAGGTTGCATGGCTGCTCGTTTCGAAACCTTGGAACAAGGTGCTGCTGCCCACGGCATCGACATTGACGAATTAGTTGCTGACCTGAACAAAGCAATCGCAGACAAATAAAACTAACCATAAGCGCCGTCTAACTTTGTTGGAACTGCAATTGCTTGCTCGACGTACTTCAAGTACGCCTTCGCTTCACAATTTTGTTCCACCTCGTTATCCAGCACTTCTGATTAGTTTTGAATTTTTATTAAGCACAAAAGCTCTCACTCATTACGAGTGGGAGCTTTTTAATTTTACTCTATGTATTTTTCTCTTAACAACGCAATTTCGTTAGCGTAGCCCGGAAGTTCATTGGGAGTTTCTAGATAGAATGGCAAGCTTCTGAGCGCAGGGTGGTTAATAATTCTTGTCATTGCTTCTAAGCCAATATTGCCTGCGCCTATGCAAGCGTGGCGATCCTTATGGCTACCTAAAACATTTAGGCTGTCGTTCAAATGAATTGCCTGCAAACGCTCCAAGCCTATTATTCTATCGAACTTTTCCAGTACACCATCAAGGTCATTGACAATGTCGTAACCGCCGTCAAAAATATGGCAAGTGTCTAGGCACACGCCCATCTTCTCATTCAAACGCACCTTGTCCAAAATAGCACGCAGTTCTTCAAAAGTGCGACCAACTTCACTACCCTTGCCTGCCATTGTTTCCAAAAGCACAGTAGTATGCAAATCTTTATGCAGCACTTCGTTGAGCATGGCGCTGATTTTTTCAACGCCAACTTCTACGCCCTGCTTTACGTGACTACCAGGGTGGAAGTTGTACAAATTCCCAGGCACGTACTCCAGCATTGCCAAATCCCCTTCCATGACGTTGCGTGCGAAATCACGCAAGCCTTCGTCAGCAGCGCAAGGGTTCATGGTATAGGGAGCGTGAGCCAAAAGCTTGGCAAAATTATTTTCTTGGCACAGCCTTACGAGAGCAGCGGCATCTTCCGGATTTACTGCCTTAGCTTTGCCACCGCGAGGGTTACGTGTAAAAAACTGAAAGGTATTGGCGCCAATGGACAAGGCAGTCTTACCCATCGCCAAAAAGCCTTTGCTAGATGATAAATGACAACCAATGTTAAGCATGGGGTTCTCCTTAAATTCACTCTTCTCTTTGCTTGCGTTCTTCCAGCTCCGCAAACTTCGCCTGCATGGTAGGATTATTGCGAGTCAAACGCTTAATGGACAAATCCTCTGCCTTGTTGTTGGCAAGACGCAGGTTATTTTCAGAAGACAGCAAAGCTTCCTTAGTTTTTTGCAGATGATCAATGGTTTTATCAATTTCTTCGATTGCCTTCTTGAATTTCTCACTGGCAATGCGATAGTTGCGAGCAAACTTCTCTTTAAAATCGTTCATATCCTCTTCAAAATGGGAGATGTCGATATTTTGGTTCTTGATTGTCGCCAGTTCCTTCTTGTATTGGAGGGAGTTCATGGCTGCATTACGAAGCAAGGTAATCATGGGGATAAAGAATTGAGGACGAATCACGTACATCTTAGGATAGCGGTGGGACATATCTACAATACCACCGTTGTACAGCTCGTTATCTGCTTCTAAAAGAGAAACCAGCACTGCGTATTCGCAGTTCTTTTCCTTACGATCCTTATCCAGTTCTTTAAGGAAATCCTCGTTTTTGTGCTTGGTAGCAGTTTCGTCAGCCTCGTTCTTCATTTCGAACATGATGGAGACAAATTCAGTGCCTTCGTCGTCAAATTCACGGAAAATGAAGTCACCCTTGCTACCAGTGCGCGCGTCATTATCCTTTTCAAAGTAAGCATTGCGGAAAGCAGTAGCACGCAACCTGTTGAATTCGATGGCGCAGTGCTGTTCCAAGGTTTCGCCAATCATTTTAGTAGATTGCTTAGCCTTTAGGTCACGATAATATTCAATCTGCTCGTCTTTCATTTTCAGCTTTGCTTCGTAGCCGTCCTTGATATTTTGTTCGCGCAGCTTAACTTCTTTTTCGTTGCTTTCGATTTGGTTAGTAAGCTTAATCAACTCTTCGTTCTTAGCGGCAAGCTGTCTTTCAGTTTTGAAGACAACCTCGCTAACAGCCAAACGTTTTTCCATTTCATAGGAAGCCAGTCGCGCTTCAAGGGCAGTAATCTCTTTATCCTTTACTGCAACTGCCTCGCTAATGGTCAATTTATTATTTTGGGCGTTAGCATTAATTTGCGCTTTCAATTGGGCAATCTCTGCTTCCTTGACAGTTACAGCCTCCTTCACTGCCAGCAAATTATCCTTTTGCAAAGCTTCTAGGCGCGCTTTAAATTGTGCTTCTCGCTCAACTACTTCTTTTTGAAATTCCCTATCGCGAATTTGTTTTACGATGGCTGCGTAGCCAGATTCATCTACTTGAAAAACTTCACCACATTTGGGGCATTTAATCTCTTGCATCGTCTATCTCCTTTCAAAAAAGGTGCTCGTTAAAAACAATTTCTTCATTAGATATATCTTAACAAAAATCAAATGCTTTATCTAGAAAATTTTCCCACTACGCAAAAACAGCAGCTACCAATTTCGGTAACTGCTGTTAATTTTATTTTGTAATCAATTCAATAAGCTTCAAGGTCATACGGCAGGATTTTTCACCTGCCCCCAAGGGCCAGAACTCACAATTGGAATGGAAGTTATGGGCACCAGTGAAGTAGTTGGGAGTTAAAATTCCTTTGGTAGAAATAAAGCTGCCATCGGTACCGCCACGCATGGCAATGGTTTTCGGAGTAATTTCCAGTTCTTCCATTGCTTGATAAATATAATCGATACATTTTTTATTGTCTTCACGAATTGCATCTGCAATGTTGCCGTAGGTGTCGCTCATGGTCAGTTCGATAACTGCTTTGGGATGACGGAGCTTCAAAAATTCCACAGCATTTTTAATTTGCTCCTTGCGTGCTTCGTACAGCACCTTGCTATGGTCACGAATCGCCATGTTTACACGTGCTTCGGAAACATTGGAGTTAATGGCTGTTACCCAAATGTAACCTTCAGTGCCTTCAGTATGCTCCGGAGTTTGCATTCTGTCGAAGCTATTTACTAAGTCAGTGGCAATCAGAGTGGGGTTAACCAGTACGCCTTTAGCGCTCATGGGGTGAGCAGTGATGCCTTTAATGTAAACTTCTGCACTGCCTGCGTTAAAGGTTTGGTAAACAACCTCACCCAATTCACAGCAGTCAATGGTGTAAGCAAAATCTACAGGGAATTTAGCAAAGTCAATTTTCTTCGCACCTAAAAGACCAATTTCTTCATCGGGCACGAAGGCAACGTAGATATCGCCGTGATAAATAGTCTTGTCATTAGCCAAGGTTTCCAGTGTAACCATAATGTTAGTAATAGCAGCCTTATCGTCAGCACCCAATACGGAAGTACCGTCGCTAACAACAATGTCTTCGCCAATGTATTTTTCAATTTCAGGATGCTCACTTACTTTTAAGAAGATTTGTTTTTCTTCGTTCAAGCAGATGTCGCCACCTTGGTAATTCTTCACAACGTGAGGATGAATTTCTGCGTTGAGACAAACATCTACAGTGTCAAGATGAGCAACCCAACCAACAGCAGGTACAGAATGATGACCTTCCGGCAAATTTGCAGGCAACTTACCAGTCAAAACAGAATGCTCGCTGATTTCCAAATTAACCAAGCCCAATTCTGCCAAGTCGTTTTTCAGAAGTTCCGCCAGCTGACGTTGACCATCAGTGGTGGGAACAGTTTTAATAGCAGCATTGCTTTGGCTGGTAACAGCAACGTAACGCAGGAAGCGTTCTAATAATTTAGCTTGCATAGTCATAAATTAGACCTCTTTTCTAAATTAACGTCTGGGATATACGTAGTCTGCTTGGAAGCCCAAGGGAATATCCAAGCCCCAGAACAGGTACAGCATAATAGTCAAGGTTACCAAAAGGGCAATGGTGTACGGAAGCATCATGGAGCTAAGGGTACCAATGCCTGCGCTCTTGCAATATTTTTGGCAATAGAGAATGATAAGCGGATAGAAGGCGAACATAGGAGTTACTACGTTAACCGCACTGTCACTTACACGGAAGGCAACTTGAGTCAGCTCCGGAGAAATGCCAACAGCCATCAGCATAGGTACGAAGATAGGAGCCAAGATTGCCCATTTTGCAGAAGCGGATGTAATAATCAAGTTCAAGAGACCTACAAGAACGATAATACCGAAAACGGTAATTTGCGGAGGAAGCGCCAAAGATTTCAAGAACTCTGCGCCTGCAATTGCGATGAGCGCACCCATGTTGGACGCACCAAACGCCCACAGGAATTGTGCAGCGAAGAAATAGAATACGATGAGCTGTACCAAGGTTTTGGTAATATTTTCCATGGCATTGGTAACATCTTTAGGAGATTTAAATTTACCAACCAAGACACCATAAACAAGACCAACGGTACCAGTGAAAACAAAGAGCAAGGAAACGATGGATTGCATTACGGGAGCCTTAAAGCTGGCAATGACACCGTTTTTGTCACGCCAAATGGAATCTTCCGGCAACAACGCCAAGGTCAGACCAACTGCCATCAACAGCAGAACTGCAGAAGCAATGTAGAAAGCACGGTTTTCTTGGGGAGTAATTTCAGTATTAGCGTCTTCGCCCACGTCAATATCTGCATCCAGTGGGCAAGCTTTCCAGAGCCAAGGTTCAGTAATTTTTTCAGTTACATACCAGCAACTTGCGATTACGCCAAAAGTGGAAGCAAAAGCAAAGAAGTAGTTGCACAGTACGTTTACTTGGTAAGTGGGGTCAATCAATTGCGCCGCACTTTGGGTGAAGCCTTGGATTACCGGGTCAATAGCGGAGGGAGTGTAGTTTGCCGCAAAAGCACCTGCAATACCTGCGAAAGAAGCAGCGATACCAGACAAGGGGTGCTTACCGGAAGCATAGAACATGTACGCCGCAACAGGAATAATGATTACGTAACCAGTATCCGGGCCAATGTGGCTCAGCATACCAGCCAGAATAATAATGGGAGAAAGCAGAAACTTGGGAGTAACGGCAAGCAGTTTTTTCAGACCAGTATTGATGTAACCGGAGCCATCAGCAATACCGATACCCAAGGTAGCAACGATTACCATACCCAACGGCGGGAAGCCAGAATAGTTGGTAACCATCTTGCTCATCAGCAATACAATGTTTTCACCGCTGAGCATATTATTTACAACAATGTTTTTACCAGTGGTAGGATGCACATAATCAAAATGCATTTGAGAGAGGATTGCGGAAATCACGCACACCAATACAAAAGCACCTACGAACAAGATGGTAATATCAGGAATTTTGTTGCCAACACGTTCAATAAAACCAAGAACGCCGCCAACCTTTTGTTTTTCCTGAGTGTTTTTCATTTAAAAATCAACTCCTTCATAAATTTTACACACAAGTCTGTATTATAGCATTATTTCATCTGTATTTCAAAGTTAATTGCCAATTTTCACAAAAGAAAAAGACGAGCCGAAGCCCGTCTTAAATTTAACATTACTTTCTTTCTGCCAACTCGCTGACAAAGGTAGAACCCAGCACCAGAACCGCACCAATCATAGAGTAGATATCCATACTTTCGTTCAAAAGCACTGCGGAAAGAATAATCGCCACGATGGGGTCAATGTAGCTAAAAATGGCAACAGTTTGTGCCTTAAGGCTTTGAATGGAAGAAAAGTACATTGCGTAGGTGAAACCTGTATGAATTACGCCAACCACTGCCAAAAGCAGCAGGCTTGTTGTATCTGGATGAAGCGCGCCAATATTTTCTACTGCCAAGGTGTAGGGCAACAATACTAACGCCGCCAACCCCAACTGCATAATGGTCATATCATAAGCAGAAATATTCTTGATAAATTTATTAAGCAGAATTACTGTTGCATACAAGCTTGCCGCACCCACACCGCACAAGATGCCGGTGAAATCTACACCTTCCGTACCGCTTTGTACTACGCCACTAATCAGCACCATACCAGTCAGCGCCATGGCAACGCACAGCAACTTAATGCTAGTCAAACGTTCCTTCAAAGCAAAGGGTGAAGCCATAATTACGAAGATGGGCGCCATATAGTACGCCAAGGTAGCAGTTGCGACAGTTGTATAACGGTAAGCTTCAAAAAGCAGAATCCAGTTAAAACCAATGCAGGCACCGCTAATTCCTAAAAACATAAAATTGCGCTTGATGGCTTCCTTGTCCAAGCCTTGACCTTTGGCAAAAACAACCAAAAGCAGGAACAAGGTACCAACAACGCCTCTCGCCAAGGCAATTACCGTTGAGGGAAGTTCTATGTTACGCACGAAAATACCTATGGTACCAAAGGTAACCATGGCAAAAATTATCTTTAGTTTTGCTTGTAACTCGTTATTATTCATAAACTCACTTCCCTACATCAAATTATCTAACAAAAATTCTATGAATGGGTCCTGCCAGCCACGCAGCCCCCACAACCTTAAGCACATCTAAGGGAGTAAAAGGCAGTACGCCAACAAAGAAAGCTTCCTGCAAATTCATACCTGTCAAAAGCATCATCTGACCTGCACCCATACCGTAAATTACCGGCAGCCACACGCACAAGCCCACGATGGAATAGCGCAGGAAATTATATTTCTTTCCTTTAAGATAGGCAATGGCAGTCGCCGCCACCAGGAAGCCTAAAATATAACCACCAGTCGGACCGAAGAGCTTGCCCGGTCCAGCAGTACCACCTGTAAAAACGGGAATACCTGCCAAGCCAACCAAAAGGTAAACCAGCATGGTCATAAAGGCTTGCTTGGGAGTCATCAGAAAACCAACAAGGTTTACGATAAAGGGTTGCATTGCGATTGGCGACAGAGCAAATGGCAAAGGAATAATAATATATGCAGAAACGCAATTCATTGCTACCAAAAGAGCTATCTTGGTCATTTCGGCAGCCTTGCTTGCGGGACGGGTACGAGACATTTTTTCACCAGCTTTTCTAAAATTAACTGCTCCTATTATACAAAAAAGCGACAGGCTTCGTCAACCAATAGTTTCTAACAAGTTAACTATGCCTACCGCCTCTGTGAATGATGTTCTCGCCAAAGCGCTTCTTTAAATTGTCAATGGTAGCATTACGTTGCAAAAGCTTGGTATTTTCTTCAAAGCACAAGCTTCCGCAGCTACCGTCCTGCAAATGGGAAACGGTCACGCCTAAAAGGCGCACCCCATTTTCGTAATTAACCTCTCGCAAAAGCTTCACTGCCAGTGCAAAAATTTCTTCGTCACAGGAAATGTCGCTTTCACTGCTGATGCTTCGGGTGATGGTTTTAAAATCCTTGAATTTTACCTTTAAGGTTACCGTTCTACCGCTGTAGCCTTTGTTGCGCAGACGGTACCCAGTTTGCCCGCTTAACTCTAAAATTGCACCCTTGCAATCTTCATAGGTATATAAATCTTTTTCGAAGGTTGTCTCTCTACCAATGGACTTGGGCGCTGTTTCCGGAACAACGGGTCTATCGTCCAAACCCATTGCCAAATGCTGAACCTTATCCGCATTCTTGCCAAAGACTTTTTGCAAAATACTTCTATCTGCATTGGCAAGCTGACCAATAGTGGTAATGCCAAACTTAGCAAGGCTCTGTTGAGCAGCGCCACCAATACCGAAGATTTTCGTCACGGGCAATGGTGCGATAAAGTTTCGTGCATCTTCGTGAGCGATGACAGTAAAGCCGTCAGGCTTTTGCAAATCAGAAGCCATCTTCGCCAAAAACTTATTAGGTGCCAAGCCTACGGAACAGGTCAAACCAATTTCATTTTTTATACGTTCTTTAATGTGCCAGCCAACATTGCGCACGTCCTTGCACAAACGCTCCATGCCAGTTACGTCAAGAAAGGCTTCGTCAATGGAAAGCTGTTCCACCAAGGGCGCTTCCTCTTGAAAGATTGCCATTATCTGGTTGGAAACTTCCTTGTAGCGCCACATCCGTCCCGGTAAAAATTCTGCGTGAGGACACAGCTTGCGCGCTTCCGCCATAGGCATTGCTGAATGTACGCCAAACTTGCGCGCCTCGTAGGAACAGGTGGAAACCACCCCACGCCCGGAAAGCCCGCCAACAATGAGAGCCTTGCCACGCAATTCAGGATTATCTAGTTGTTCGACGGAAGCGAAGAAGGCGTCCATGTCGATGTGCATGATATATCGTTTCATTGTTATCCTCAATACAGATACTAGTCACCAAAAAATTGTTATAAGTGCCGGAAGACGCGAAGCAGCGAGGCTTGTGCCGCGATGGCGTACTAAGCGTACGTCGAGCAAGCAAACGAGCTGCGACAAAGTATAACGGTGCTTATAACAATTTTAGAAATGTATGTACTCTGTCATCTCTCTAAACACAGATACGTCAAGATAATTTGTATAGTTCACGATAGAAGTTAAATAAGTAATCGCGCCGATAATCACAAGCCCCATAAAATTGTAATACAGGAACATACGCAAGTACCCACCCGCTTGATAAGGATGCTCTGCGGCAAAAAACTTGTAGGAAATTACACTTGCCATAGAAGCAATCAAGGTACCCAAGCCACCAATGTTTACGCCCAAAAGCAAAGCATCTGCCTCACGGGTTAAACCTGCAAGAAGCATTGCCGCAGGGACGTTACTGATGAACTGGCTACTAATCAGCGCCGCAAGGTAAGTACCTTCCGTAGTGCCTAAAATGTGGTCACGCAAGTAGCTAACCAGCTCCGTATGGCTAATGTTGCCAATGAACACGAAGAAGCCGATAAAGGTCAGGAGCAAGCTGTAGTCAACCTCTTTAACCAGCTTGCGGTTCACTGCCAAAACTACCACCGCAGTAATTGCCAAGGCAATGTATTTATCCAGCAAGTGCAGTACTGCCCCAACGTTCAACGCCAAAAGCACAAGGTAAATAGTTGTCAGCTTGCGGTCAGGCTTCGCCAAGGCAGGAAGTTCCAACTGTAAAGGCTTATTGCGTTGAAAATAAATAATTACCCCAATATAAATGATGGAAAGCACCGTGGGCACAAGCATCACCTTGAAGAACCCCAGTGCCGAATAATTATAATGGGCGTACAAAAACAAATTTTGGGGATTGCCCGGCGGAGTAAACATACTGCCCAGGTTCGCCGCCAGAGTCTGCAAAATAATTACCTGGGGCATATCCATTTTAATTGTTTTACCAATGACAAGTGCCAAGGGAACAAAGGTCAACAGCGCCACGTCATTGGTAACGAACATAGATGAAACGAAGGTTAAGCCCACCAACGCCACCACTACCTGCTTATAGCTTTGACAGCAGTTCAAAAGTTCGATGGCAGTCCAGTCCAAAAACTTCACGGTCTTGAGGCCTGCAACTACTACCATCAGCGCCCAAAGCACGCACAGCACATCCCAATCAATGTAATACAGATGGGGTGTGCTGAAAATTGAAGACACGCACCCCAAAAACAGAGCAATTGTCAAAACTAGCTCCTGCTTAATCCACATTTTTATTTTTGCAAAACTAATATTCTTCATTCTAACCAGCTTCTATTTTTAAAATTTAGAATTTACCAATTATCCTTACTCGCCGTAAATGCCAAGGCTATAACCGAAGTTGCCCCTGCCTTTTTCAAAGCTCTTGCCGCTTCGTTCATGGTACTTCCCGTTGTGTAAATATCGTCGCAAATTAGAACGCTCTTGCCCGCAACGGAACATTGCACTTCAAAACAGCCTGCTACCTCCTGACGGCGCAGGCTCGGTTCCAAATCGAAAAGAGGCATTGTATTTCGCACACGTTTCAGCAAATTGGGTTGCAGCTTCCCATTATCTAAGAAAGCAAATAATTCTTGGGGCACCTCAAAGCCACGCTCTTGCTTGCGCTTGGGAGAAGTTGGCACGCAGGTAATAAGGTCTGTACTCACCAAAAGTTCCTGCAAATGGGGAGACTTCTTTAAAGCAAGCTGTGCTTCTTCCTTTAAGAAAGGAAGTAAATTACTTTTGCCTTCAAACTTCACCCCGTGGATTGCCAGCTGTAACTGCTGTTGATATTTACAAAGCAGGATAACCTTGTCCAAAGCTTCTACGTTGGTCAGTTCTTTGCCAAGTGCAAAGCTTTTACGACAGCTTTCACAAAAATAACCGGTATCTATTTCATTTTTGCACACAGCGCAACGACGTGGGTAGATTAGCTCCCACAGTAAATTGCCCTGATAGGCTAAATCATTACTAAGTTTTCTAAACAGCTTGGAAAGGCTCAAAAAATATCACTACTTTCCTGCAAACGCTCTGCCAAAAGTGAATAGCGACGACGGGTTTTATCATTTTCAACTGCTGTCCGTACTGCAGTTTTAGTTCCCACTACCAACACTTGCTTTTTAGCACGGGTAATTGCCGTGTAAAGCAGGTTGCGCTGCAGCATAATGTAATGGCTAGGCACCATTAATAAGATAACATTGGGATATTCGCTACCTTGGGATTTATGCACGCTCATTGCGTAGGCAAGCTGTAATTCTTCCAGCTCACTATGGGCGTAGGTAACGTAATCACCCTCCGGTCGCTCCGGATAAGCCACGGTAACATTCTTACCCTCGATACGAATTACCCTGCCAATATCGCCATTAAACACTTCTTTTTCATAGTTATTGCGAATTTGCATAACCTTATCGCCCACCCGCAAGACATTGCCAGGAATATTAACCTCCGGCTTATTACTGCTAGGGGGATTTATATATTGCTGTAAAAGCTTATTTAAATTTTGCACGCCACAAGGGTTCTTATGCATGGGCGAAAGCACCTGCACGCTACGCCAATCACTGACTCTCACAAGCTCTGCATAAGTACGGGCAACGTGTTCCGCAGCCATGACCTCGTTGGTAAATTCCTCCAGCTTGAATTCATCGCCCTCAGTAAATTCAGGCATGCGTCCGTGATTAATGCTGTGAGCATTGCGCACGATAGGGCTAACCTCTGCCTGACGGAAAACGTTTTCTAAACGGACAACAGGCATCTTCTTACTACGGATGATATCCTTCAAGACAGAACCTGCGCCAACGGAAGGTAATTGGTCAACGTCGCCAACTAAAATTAGGCGACAACCTCCGGGCACAGCCTTAAGCAAATGATAGGTCAAGCTAATATCCAGCATGGAAGCTTCGTCAATTATAATTGCTTCTGCATCCAAAGGTTCCTCATCGTTCTTGCCAAAGTAAAAGCCACCACTATTAGGCTGATATTCTAGTAAACGATGTACGGTCAAGGCATTACGCCCTGCACTTTCCGTCAAACGACGGGCAGCACGACCAGTAGGCGCAGCAAGTAATATTCTACAACCAGCCTTTTCCAGTACGTTCAAGATGCCTTTGACGACAGTGGTCTTACCAGTACCGGGACCACCAGTCAAAACTAAAACGCCGTGTTCAAGGGAAGCATAAATGGCTTCCTTTTGGGCATCTGCCAAAGTAATGCCAGCTTCACCCTCCCATTGGGCAATAACCTTGTCGGCATTCACCCTGCCTAAAGGCTTCGCCTGATCCCTAAGCGCTAACAGGCGACGAGCAGTGCCGACTTCTGCTTTATATAAATATTCAGGATAGATTAAACGCATGCCGCTAACTTCTTCGGTGCGCAGTAAATCCCTGCTCAGTAATTTTGAGAAAACTTCTTGCACCTGCATGCTGTCAATCATCAGGGCACGCTCCGTCTCACGTACCAAAAGTTCTTCCGGTACGCAGGTATGCCCCGCCGTGGCAGCTTGAGTCAGCGCGTAACTAAGACCTGCGATAATTCTGTCTTCGCAGTCACGCTCCATACCCATTGCCATAGCAATTCTATCTGCAGTCTTAAAGCCAATGCCAGTAATATCGTTGGCAAGGCTATAAGGATTTTCTTTTATTCTGGTAATAGCGGTGTTGCCATAAGCAGCCTGCAATCTTGTAGCGTAACCACTGCTTACCCCATGAGATTCTAGGAACAGCATCAGCTCACGCATTTCAGAAAGCTCTGCGTAGGCTTCGCCAATGACACTAGCTTTTTTCGCACTGATGCCCCTGATTTCAGCCAAGCGCTCAGGATATTTGCCAAGCACTTCTAAAGTATCGTCACCAAAATGCTCAACAATGCGGGCAGCAGTAACTACGCCCACGCCTTTAATGGCACCGCTGGCAAGAAAGCGTTGAATACCGGCAGCAGAAGTAGGCTGTACCACGCGACATACCACCGCATCGAACTGCCTGCCAAAACGTGCATGTTCTACCCAACGACCTTCCAAAACAACTTGCTCACCTAAATAGGGAGCAGGGCCGTGATAAACAGCACTGGTTTTTCCGTTCTGCTTGCTTTCAATTCTGAGCACGCAAAACATTCCATCTTCACTTTGAAAAACTATATCTTCTATTAAGCCTTCCAGCTGTTCCATTTCTTCACCGCCACATTAAAACAAACGTTCTATTAGATTATACCACGAAACCTTTTCTAAAGGAATATTGCTACTTTGACAAATACAACTATTTTGGCTATAATAAAATATACTTAAAATTTAGAGGTGTTACCGTGACCACAAAAAAATTTACCGGCAAACTTATCGCTGTTGATATGTACAATTGCAGCGACGCAATCATAAATAATGAAAACGATGCTAAAGAACAACTTCTGCATGCTTGCACCGCCTTTGCCTTGCAACCTTGCGACATCATTATCCGCAAAGAAGAAGCGCAAAGCGAATACTCCTTGTTCGCAATCTGCAAACAAGGTCATGTAACCTTGCACGTTTACCCGGAACTGGGCTTTGCAACTGCTGACATATTCAGCTGCTTGGAAAACGCTCAACCTGAAAACGTATCTAAATATTTGCGCACCTATTTTGATGCCGATAAATCTAAAATTACCCTTTTGGATCGCGGTGACTTCGGTACCTTGAGCGACATGAAACCCCATCGTCGTTCTAAAGTTAAATTCATCCGTCGTACTCAAAACTTGGGCGGCAAATTGAAAAATATTATTATGAAACCTCGTTCTCTCTAATTTGAAAATAAAAGCTGCCTTTTTAGGCAGCTTTTTCTACAATAACTAATAATAACGCAAAAACTTTAAACAAAATGTTATACAAAATCGTTAGAAGTGCTGGAAGGCGAGGAATAGCGAAGCTTATGCCGCGATGGCGTACTGGTAGTACGTCGAGCAAGTAAGCGAGCTATGACAAAGCATAACAGTGCTTATAACGATTTTACTCGGAGGAATTATGAAATACTTATTCTGGGACATAGACGGCACGTTATTGCTCACCGGCGGTGCCGGTGTAATGGCAATGATTGACGTGATTAAAGAACACTACTTTTTAAAAGACTTTAAATTCGATAAAACTCTGGCAGGCCGTACAGATTCTGACATCATCAAGGGTGCTGTACTCCAAGTTAAAGGCAAATTCAACGCAGCAGATGCAGCTAACCTGCTCATTCGCTACCACATGGCATTGCCAAAACACTTACCTCAATGCTTCGGCAGCCTGCTCTACAACGTAGAAGAAACCTTGGAATTTTTCAATGACCCTGCCAACGGTTATATGAACTGCCTTTTAACAGGCAATACCAAAACTGGTGCTAAGCTGAAGCTTGCTCACTACGGTATTGAAAAATATTTTGACTTCAACCGCAGTGCCTTCGGTGAAATGAGTGATGACCGTAGCCAGCTGGCGAAAATTTTATTCCAACGCTTCTATTCCGTTGACCCCACCATCACTCCTGACCAATTCATTTTTATTGGTGACACTCCTAATGACGTAAAATGTGCTAATGCCATTAATGCCAAGTGCTTAATTGTCCTCAACGGTTCTAGTTACAAACGTGAAGATTTTGCACAAGTTAACCCTTGGAAAATCATTGACCATCTTCCCGACGACCCTCGCGAATTAAAAGCACTCTTAGACGAAGCATAGAAAGTGTGAGCTTATGAAAAAACTTCTTATTTTACTAGCTTGCCTTGTCATTTCCAGCACTGCCCTTGCCTACAGCAATGAAGATTTGGCAAAGGTACAGGCTGGCAACAACTGCATCAACGGTGACCTGTCCGGCGCGGACCTTTCTGGTTTGGACTTGTCTGACCGTAAATTTGATGGCACCAAGTTCAGCCAAGCACGCTTGGTAGGTACAAACTTCAACAACGCTAGCCTCAACGACGCAGTGTTCGACCACGCCTTGCTTGGCACTGCTACCTTCCGAAGTGCAGACATTACCGGCGCAAGCTTTAAGTACGTCAACGGCAGTGGTGCTGATTTTACCAATGCTGATTTAAGTGCCAGCAATTTCTACCGCGCTCAACTGCGTGGCGCAAAATTTTTGAACGCTAATCTGCAATACATCGAAGGGCAGGAAGCTTCCATGGACAGCATCATCGCTGACTACGCTAATTTTAGCACCGCCAACCTCCCCTACAGCTGGTTCTACAAGGCGCAACTGAAAAATGCCTGCTTCACCAACGCTAATCTCTACAGCGTAAAATTGCAGAACGCAGACCTTTCCGATGCAGACATGACCAATGCTAAAATGGGCAAGGCTAATTTACGTAGTTCCGTGTTGGCAAACACTAAATTCAACGCTGCAGTTTTAGACAACGCAGATTTACGCAACGCAGACCTAACCTACACAGAGTTCGGTACTGCAACCAAAATGAACACTAAATTTGAATAACAAATGTTAAAAAGACGTTCCCGAAATTTTTCGAGAACGTCTTTTATTTTTGGGGTATTCAAAGTTTTTGAGGGGCACCTTTCCTGAGGGTCATTCGTGAGGGACAAACTTGAGGGGCGTTTTTGAGGATTTGGTTTGAGGGGCAAACTTGAGGGTTTGCCCCAAATTACATAAGAAATGCAGTAGGG
>JAFTID010000078.1 GCA_017457085.1 Phascolarctobacterium sp. | reverse complement strand
TGCATGTGTTAGGCATGCCGCCGGCGTTCGTCCTGAGCCAGGATCAAACTCTCCAATAAAGTTTTATTGAAGAACCGATTGGCTCTACTTATTTTTAAAAGAAATTATTTTGACTTTTAGGTCGTACACTTCACTAGAAGTGCTTGACCCGCACATTCGCTTTTTTCTAGGTTATTGTTCAGTTTTCAAGGTTCTGCGCCGCTGTTCTGTCAGCGACTTTGTATATAATAGCACTCAAGCCCTAGGCTGTCAACACCTTTTTAAAACTTTTTTAATATTTTTTCATGACACACTTGGCTTCGTTGGCAAAAAGAACGTGTCCTGCTCACGCAGGACACGCCCTAAAAAAGTTATAATTTTTTATTTTTCGAAGGTGAAATTGTTGAAATGAGGACGCAAATCTTCCCCTTCTTGGGATTCTGCAGTCAAAACTGCTTGTACTAAGATTGCATTTTCCAAGCGTTTCTTTTGCAGCTTACAACCATATTCATACGGTTTAGTAATGTCGCCATTAATTAAATCTGCGTTGGCATGACAACCACCACTGCAGAAGAAGCGAGCCCAGCATTTGCTGCACTCAGGTTTAGTCATTACGTGAGTATGACGGAATTTTTGTACCAGCTCCGGTTTTATCACGCCAGTTTCCAAAGTACCCAACATATATTGTTCGCGACCAACAAATTGATGACAGGGATAAATTTCACCGCTAGCAGTAACAGCAAAATATTCATGACCTGCACCACAACCTGCCAAACGTTTAGCTACGCAAGGACCATTATCAAGAGCAACGTTAAAGTGGAAGAAATCAAAAGGATCACCTTCTCTACGTCTTTCCAGATAAGCACGTGCCAATTTATCGTATTCTTCAAAAATTACAGGCAAATCTTCTTCAGTAAGTACCCAAGGATCATCAATGCCAACAACGGGTTCTACAGAAATTTCTTTGCCAACTTTGGTCATATCAAGCACATCTTCGCAGAAATGAGTGCTGAAATGAGTATAGGTACCACGTAAGTAATAGTTTTTACCTTCACGGCTATCAATTACTTTTTTAAAACCACGTACTGCTGCATCGTAGCTACCTGCCTTGTTGGGGAAAGGACGCATAGCATCATGAGTTTCTTTCTTGCCATCAAGACTAAGCACCAACATTACGCGGTTATCGTTCAAGAATTTAATATTTTCATCGTTCAGCAAAGTGCCATTGGTGGTAAGGGTAAGCTTAATATTTTTACCAGTTTCTTTTTCGCGACAACGTACATATTCAACAATATGCACAACTACAGGCCAGTTCATCAAAGGCTCACCGCCAAACAAATCCAATTCTAGATTGTGACGTTTTTTACTACCTTCGATGGCAAATTCAACTGCCTTCTCTGCAGTTTCCTTGCTCATTAATTGACGGCAACCGCCAAAGGAACCGGTATCAGCAAAGCAATAGCCACAACGCAAATTGCAATCGTGGGTTACCAGCAAACATAAAGATTTTACAATGGGTTTTTCCGCAAAGGTAGGCGGCACCTCGAAGCCAGGGCTAAAGAGCAAACCATTTTCTTGCAACTCCTGCATTTCTGCCAAAGCATCACGCAAATCTTCTTCGCTGTAACGATCTTTCAAAACCTCTACAGCTTCTTCAGCATTACTGCCATTGTAAAAATCCAATAAATCATAAATTACATCATCGACTAAATGCACAGCACCACTATTAACGTCAAGCACTGCCATATTGTCGTCCAAACGCATTTTATGTATCAGCATGAGATTATACCTCTCTATCAACAAAATAGTAAAACAGCTCCCTGCAACAAACAGGGAGCTGCATCGTATTCAAAAATTATTTGCTATGTTCGCAAACTTGGTTGCCAACGGTGCAAGAGGTTTTGCAAGCGGATTGGCAGGAAGCCGGGCATTCGCCGCAGCCGCCAGTGCGGAGAGTTTTGTTAAGCATAGCTTTATTAACAGTTTTGATATGTTTACGCATAGTAAATTACCTCCAAACAAAATATTACTGTACTTATTTTAACTTCTTTCTGTCGTTTATGCAAGGAATTTTTATTTCACCAACAAATCTCGCAAAAGATTTAAATCTATTCCTTTCGTTTGTAGATAGCCCCAAATATACGCTCTTTCCAAGCGTCGTTTGAAACCTTCCAAACCGTTACCATCATCAACAATGGAAATGCGATACATTTCATAGGGAGCCTTGCTGAAAGTTTGGTAAGTGTTGGCGCCAACCTTGCCAGTCAAGCCATAAGTAAAACCATAATGATTTACTGCTTTGAGAACCTTTTCGTTATAGCCACCGTTAGGATAAGCCATGCCTTTTACAGTATAGCCATCTAACTTTTCCTCAAGAAACTTTTTCGCACTTCCTACTTCCCAAGGTAAATACTTAGGGTCAATCAAAGCTAAAGGTGCATGATTTATGGTGTGACTGCCAATCTCCATACCATTAGCTAGTAAACCATGTAGCTTTTTCCTGTCCATATAAATGCCTTTGCCAATATCTCTATCCACTATGTAGAATGAAGCCTTGGTAGCATATTTTTTTAATAGCGGCAAAGCATCTGTGTAGTTATTCCGATAGCCGTCATCAAAGCTCATGGCAACTACTTTTTCCAAATTATCATTATTTTGCAAAAGCTTTACCAGTTCTTCCACGCTCACTACACGATATCCAGTTTGCGTAAGATATTGTAAGTGTGATTCAAACAAGGCAGCAGGCGTTATCAGGCTAGGCGGCCATTCAATTTCTACAGGTTCACCTATGGCGTGATAAAGCAAAATGGGAGCACTGCTTTTTTTATAGGCAGCATATTCTTCTTTTACCTGTTTGCCCATAATTAACCACAACGCAGTAAATACGAGGACAACTGCAATTATTACATTGAAAAGAACTTTCACAAGCTTCTTCAACATTTAATCCTTCTCCACTTCCATACCTAAACCGATAGCCATTTCCTGTAACTTTTTCAGACGATGATTAATGCCAGATTTACCTATGCCACCAGAATATTCTACCAATTCATTTAAAGATGCTTCTGGATATTCCAAACGCAGGCGTGCAGTTTCCTGCAAAGCCTCCGGCAATTCACTTAAACCCATGTGGTCATCAATAAATTTAATACAATTAACCTGACGTACCGCCGCCTTAACAACCTTGCCAAGATTTGCAGTTTCACAGTTTACCCTACGGTTAACATTATTACGCATCTCTTTTAAAACACGTACGCCCTCAAATTCCATCATCGAATTATGAGCGCCGATAACTCGCAGGAAATTAGTAATACTTTCGCCATCTTTGAGGTAAACAATGAAATCATTTTTACGGTCAGTTAATTTTGCTTTCATAGAAAAGGTATGCATAACCTTAATAATGCTATGTGCAAAATCTTCATTACCGGTTACCATTTCCAGATGATAATCACTGGAAGGACGGCTAATGCTACCACCGCCTAAAAACGCACCGCGCAAGAAGGCGCGCTTACAGCACTGCTTGGTAAGAATAGGATTTTTCAAATCACTTTCCATGGATAGCAGTTGCAGCTCCGTCATAGCAATGTTTACTTGGGGAGCAGGCAGAACCCTCACTTGGTAGCGATTATTTTTCTTGAGACGACGGGAACGGGTAATAACAACCTCTGTTTGAACTTGATAATTATTTTTCAAAATTTGCAGTACGCGACGCGCCAAAGCAGCGTTTTCTGTAGAAAAGTGGATGCCGATATTCATCCCACGAATGACGATAGCGCCACTCATACGCAAAACGCCTAAAAGCTCTGCCTTGTCACAACACACTTCATTAGTTTCCAAACGTGATAATTCGTTCTTTACATCATTAGAAAAAGACAAACGACCTCCCCCTTTCTCCAATTATTTTCTTAAATTCTTCTCTTCTTTTTCCATAACACTTAAGCCATGGCGCATAAAGATATAGTCAAAGAATTGTACACCCTTACCGAAAAGGCGCAATCTGTAAATCAAAGTAATCAAAACTCTGGACAACTTTTTCGGCTCGTGACGAACCAAATCTTTTTTACTAATCAAGTTGGCAGGAATAACAGTAATTCCCAAACGACGAATTTTTTCCACGTCAGGAGTTACCGGCATTGCACCCTCAGCAAAATATTGCTTCAATTGCTCTGCAGTAATTTTTTCGTCATTGACGATAACGTAATCTAAAAAGTTCTTGCCAACGTGGTCAACCAAAGCTTTTACGTGTTCGTAAGCACCGTAGCCATCAGTTTCGCCCGGCTGAGTCATAACATTACAAACGTAAATCTTAATGGCATCAGCTTCAATAATAGCTTCACGGATACCATCAATCAAAAGATTAGGAATAACACTGGTGTATAAGCTGCCAGGCCCAAAGATAAGCACATCTGCTTTTTTGATAGCTTCAATTGCGCCTTTAGTTGCAGGCGCATCAGCAGGAAGCATCATCATTTTTCGGATACGTTTGCGAGCTTCAGGAATCTTAGATTCACCGGAAACAATAGTTCCATCACTCATCTCTGCTTGCAGTTGAATATCTTCCAAGGTAGAAGGAACAACGTTACCACGTACCTTTAAAATTTGTGACGTAGCTTTTAAACCCTCTTCCATATCGCCTTCAGCCTGCGCCATAGCAGCAATGAATAAATTTCCGAAGCAATGACCTGCCAAAGGAGAATCTCCCTCGAAGCGATATTGCATAATGCGTTCCATCAAAGGTTCGCGGTCAGCCAGAGCAGTAAGGCAGTTACGCAAATCTCCCGGAGGAATGATGCCCAGTTCTTTACGCAAACGACCAGAAGAACCGCCATCATCAGCAGAAGTAACAACGGCAGTACAGTTATTGGTAATGTATTTCATACCACGCAGCAAAGTGGACAAACCAGTACCACCGCCAATGACGGTAATGTTGGGACCGTGGGTAAGCTTTCTTTGCACAAAAACTTTTTCCATTAAGGAACCGCTTTGCTCCGGCATGATTGCAGTAACTACGGACTTAATAGTTTTACGTGTACCATACACCATAAAACCAAAACCAAAGAAAACAAACAGACCACCAACTACGACTACCAACACGTTGGAATACTTACCAGTCATTGTATAGGTGAATTGGAAAACTAATTCTTCTATAACACCCATTATTTGAAAATTAAATAGAAATGCCAACCCCATGGCACAAAGTAAAACGCCTATGGTAAATAAAAACAGCCAGCGTTTTACATTAATGCCAGGATACAGCCATGTAATCCAGCGCATAAATAACCCCCGTTATTTTTTATCAGAAAGTTCTCGATGGGTAACATCAACCTTGTAACCTTGAGTTTTGAGGTATTCAGCGATTTTATTAGCTACGAAAACGCTGCGATGTTGACCGCCAGTACAACCTACGCTAATCACCAATTGACTTTTTCCCTCTTTAATATATTGGGGAATAAGAAAATCAAAACGTTTAGCTTCCAATTTCAAATAGTCAAAGGTTTGCGGATAACGGCAAATATAATCAACCACAGCTTGGTCGTTACCAGTTTGATTACGTAATTCTTCTACGTAAAAAGGATTGGGCAGGAAACGAACATCAAGCACCAAATCACTATCCAAGGGCAAACCATATTTAAAGCCAAAGGAACGGACAACGATGCCCATGCTTTCTCTTTCACTATCAGTGCTGAAAAGTTCTCTAATTTTATTTTTAAGTTCAGAAGTATTAAGTTCGCTAGTATTAATAATATAAGTGGATTTTTCCAGCAAAGGCTCCAGTAATTTTCGTTCCTTCTCCAAATTTTCCAAGAGAGTTCCGCTATCACCAAGAGGATGACGACGACGAGTTTCTTTAAAACGACGAACGATGGCAGCATCATCTGCATCTAAGAAGAGCAGCTCATATTTTTGACCAGAAGCTTTTATTTCATCTAATACTTGCAACAATTTGTCGAAGAATTGACCACCACGCACGTCAACAACCAAAGCAACATTTTTTTCAGAGGTTTGACGGCACAGCTCTGCAAATTTGGGAATCAAAGCCGCAGGCAAATTATCTATACAAAAATATTTTAAATCTTCTAAGGTTCTTACTACTTGGGTTTTTCCTGCACCTGACATACCAGTAATAACAAGAAAACGAGTCTGCATAAGATTTCACTCCTTATATTGTTTTATATAATTAGTAAATTTTATTATAACACATTAGCAAGCTTTCGTGAAATTAAAAGAAAAGCGTAGCCAAAAAGCTACGCAAAATTATCTTATGCCTGCAATTCCCAAAATCAAGCCTAACACGCCAGAAAAGCAAAGTAATCTTATAACACTCATCTTCTGGCGAACACAATATAAGGATATTGGCAAAACAATACAGCCTATTAAATCTACCTTAGTAAAATCTTTCGGCAAGGTTTCTGTGTTCCACAACGCCAGCAAAATAAAGCCAACGCCCGCAGAACAAATTAATGCTACCACCGCAGGACGCAGTCCATTTAAAATTCCACGGATAGGGCCAATGTCACCATATTTGAAGAACAGCTTCGCCAAAAATAAAACAATGATTACGGAAGGGAAAACAAAACCTGCCGTAGCTGCAATAGCTCCAGGAATACCTGCAACCTTAGTTCCCACAAAGGTTGCAGCATTAATTCCGATAGGCCCCGGTGTCATTTGGGAGATGGTAAAAATATCTATAAACTGTTGCAACGTAAGCCAACCATGACGTTCAATTACCTGTTCTTGAATTAAAGGCATGGAAGCATAACCGCCGCCAACACAAAAGGCACCAACTTGTACAAAACTCCAGAAAAGTTCCCAATAAATCATACTTCCACCTCCTTAAGAATATTTCTCGTCGCGCAAAAGCATAAAGCCTAGCATGGCATCTACTAAAATTGCACACATTAGATTAACATCGAAGAAATAATTCGCCACAAAGGTACCAACCATAATAAGCAAAGGTATCAATAACTTTTTCTTAAATTCCTTCTTCAACAAATCAATAGCCACGTTAATGATAATGGCAGTAGCACCGCACTGCATTCCCTTCAAAAGCAGCTGCACATATTGATTCGTAGCAAAGGCATCGTAAAAATAACTAACAACACTTAAAGTAATCAAAGGCGGCAAAACAGTAGCCAAGATTGCTGTTAAGGAACCTGCCAACCCTGCCAGCTTATAACCCATAATAATAGAAGCATTGACAGCCATAACTCCCGGTGCAGATTGGGCAATAGCTACCAAATTCAAAGCTTCCTTATCATCAAGCCATTCATATTCGTCAACAAATTTTGCCTTTAATAAAGATATGATGACAAACCCACCGCCAATGGTGAAGGCACTAATTATAAATGTAGATTTGAACAGCTTCCAGTAAAATTCTTTATCTACAACAACTTTATTATTCATTACTAAAACCTCGCATAAAAACTTGTACTTATTATAGCACGCACCACAAATTTTAGCATCCTACTAAAAAATGAGCAAAAAGTAAAAGGCATTTTACGATTGCCTCATAAAATGCCTAAGCTTACAAATATTTAATTTCAATCTTCCTTTTTGGAAAGCATGTAATAAGCGTATTCAATAGCAGCTAGGAAAATAATTGCGTAGCCGAAAAGTTCAGTGCCTTCTTCGACGATAAACTTTACACTCCAGTAATAACTCTTACCCATAGCTAATTTCCACATAGGTTTATAACCAATTAATCGTGAGAATACTAAAACAGTAATCAAGCCACAGGTCAATCTTGTATAAGCTTGTGTACGCATAAATTCAGCTAAGGAGGCTATTGTTTCTTCAACCCCTTGTTTCCATGCTTTAAAAATACATAAGCAGGCAAAAGGAATAGCAACATAAGTCCATGCACCATGAAAAATTCTGTCAAACACAGAATCAAGCTCACGAATGAACATACAAGCTAGGAATCCACCTACCAACCACAATCCACTTGCCTTCTTCTTCCAAGCCAACCACAAAAACATGCTTGCACTTAGGCAAACCAATAATTCTTGAATATGTTCTACAAAACCTTGCTCTGGAAGATATTTAAAGTATTTTAGATCCAAATATATGCACCCCAACACAATTGCGCAGAGGATACCACTCAAAAGAAAATATATAAAATTTTTGACTATAAAATTCAAATCTTCCTTCATTTCTAACTTACAAAACCTCTTAACTCAACAAACCAACTTAATTACAGTTTCCTTATCTTAAAGACTCCACGCATTCTAACACATTATGACTGGCAAGTCAAATTTAAAAACTTAAACTTGTCTAGGAAAAAACTAAAAACCCGCAACATTGCTGTTGCGGGTTGGCAATACAAAATCCAAAGATTAGCGTTTGGAGAATTGGCTTGCTTTACGAGCTTTTTTCAAGCCGTATTTACGACGTTCTTTTTCACGCGGGTCGCGAGTCAAGAAACCAGCTTTTTTGAGAACCGGACGGAATTCTTCGTCAACTTTCAGCAATGCACGGGAAATGCCGTGACGAATTGCACCAGCTTGACCAGAGATACCACCGCCGTTAACGTTTACGAGAACGTCATATTTACCTTTGGTTTCGGTAACTTCCAACGGTTGGTTAACAATCAATTCCAAGGTTTTCAGACCAAAATATTTATTCAATTCGCGGTCGTTGATGATGATGTTGCCTTCACCCGGAACCAGGCGAACGCGAGCAACGGAAGATTTACGACGACCGGTTGCATTATAAGTAACTACTGCCATTTATTCTTCCTCCCGATCTTATCTTACGTTGATTTCCAATACTTCAGGTTTTTGAGCAGCATGCGGATGTTCGCTACCTGCATAAACGTGAAGTTTGGTATAAATTTGGCTACCCAGACGATTGTGCGGAATCATACCTTTGATAGCGAGTTCTACCATTCTTACAGGGTTTTTCTTCAGCATGTCGCCAGCTTTTACATAGCTGTCGCCACCGAGATAACCAGAATGACGGAAATAGATTTTTTGAGTAAGTTTTTTACCGGTCAGAACAACTTTGTCTGCATTGATAACGATTACGTGATCACCGGTGTCCATGTGCGGGGTAAAAGTCGGTTTATGTTTACCGCGCAGGACTTTAGCAACTTCAGCAGCCATACGGCCGAGAGTTTTATCAGCTGCGTCAACTACGAACCATTT
>JAFTID010000077.1 GCA_017457085.1 Phascolarctobacterium sp. | reverse complement strand
TCCTTTTTCATTAAATTGTTGTATACTTGTAAACAAAGAGAACACCTACCTTATGTTTTATTTTAGTTTGGTCACTTTATAATAACACAAGATGGTGTTCTCTTTTATTGTCTTCTTTTCCTACAAAAATTTTACGCTAACACTTCTCACTCTTATAATGGGTCAAAAATCGTATAAAAGGGACATAACTTTTTGAAAAAAAAAATTTTTTCGCGAAGCATGTCCCTTTTTGTATAAAAATTGCCCATTATAAGTATGAGATTTCTTTTTTCCTCTCCTTGCTCTTCTTCTTTTACTAGGTTTTCTTCTTCTCGTTCCTCTCCTTTGTTTCTTTGCCCTAATCCAGAAAAGCTGAAAGCTTTTCTACCCTGTTCCCTAAGTATATAGTAACTTAGAGTTATGTGGGCAACGATATTTTTAACTAAAACGTTGCGTCAGGAGTCATTGTTGAACGGAAGTATGTAAGTGCTTTGATATTACAAAAATTAAAAAGGCTCCCCTCCTATTCAGAGAGAAGCCTTTGAAAATCATAAGTTCTGTATTTTTAAGAATGTTTCACGTGAAACAATCACTTTTTATTTTCCTCAACGTGTTTCATATACGCTTTGGTTTCAGCAACAACAACACCGGTCAAAGCCAAGAGAGCAATCAAGTTAGGAATTGCCATCAAGCCGTTAACAATATCTGCCAAAATCCAGATAGCTTCCAGTTTCAGGAAGGGACCGCAAGCGATCAAGCAAACGAAAATAATGCGGTACGGAAGAATTGCTTTAACGCCCATCAAATATTCTACGCAACGTTCGCCATAGTAGTTCCAGCCAAGAATGGTGGTAAATGCGAAGAGCACCAAACCTACCATCAGAACAAGGCTACCAAATTCAGGATATACCATGCAGAAAGCTTGGTCAGTCATTGCAGCGCCGTTCAATTCGCCTTTCCAAACACCAGTTACAACTAAGGACAAGCCAGTCATGGTGCAGATGATGATGGTATCAATAAAGGTACCGGTCATGGAAACAAGACCTTGTTCAGCAGACCATTTAGTTTTTGCAGCAGCTGCTACGATGGGAGCAGAACCTAAGCCAGATTCATTGGAGAATACGCCACGAGCTACACCGCTACGCATTGCCAGCATCATGCCTGCACCAGCAAAACCGCCAACTGCAGCTTGACCGTTAAAAGCAGAGTCAATAACCAGAGCGATTGCCGCAGGAACTTGGTCTGCATTAGCAAGCAAAATGCCCATGGTGGAAATCAAGTAGATAACTGCCATACCGGGAACAATTTTTTCTGCTACACTAGCGATAGATTTCAAACCACCGATGGTTACTACTGCTACCAAAATGGTAAGCGCGATACCAGTGTAGAGAACAGGAATGCCTGCAGAAATTTGGGTAATTTCTACGATGGAGTTTACTTGAGCGAAGGTACCGATGCCGAAGTAAGCACACAGCACACCGAAAGCAGCGAACATAACTGCCAAGGGTTTGTATTTTTCGCCCATACCTTTTTCGATGTAGTACATGGGACCACCGGAAATGTTACCGTTGTCATCAACGGTACGATATTTAACAGCCAGAAGACATTCAGCATATTTAGTAGCCATGCCGAAGAACGCTGCAACCCACATCCAGAATAATGCGCCCGGACCACCCATTTTTACTGCGGTTGCTACACCTACGATATTACCAGTACCAACTGTTGCTGCCAATGCAGTACACAAAGCTTTAAAGCTGCTTACGTCACCTTCACCATCGCTTTTCGCACCAAAGATAAGCTTCAAAGCAGGGATGAGCTTGAAAACTTGAATGAGGTTCAAGCGAATTGTAAGCCAGATACCGGTACCAACCAACAGTACCAACAGGGGCGGGCCCCAGACAAATGAGTCAATTTCGTTCAACACTTCCAACATTTTACATTACCTCTTTCTTTTTATAAACTTCTCTCATGTTTTAAGTAAGCAAATAGAAAAGCCAGAGCATACAAAAATATACTCTGGCTATAAAAAACAATAATGTATAATCACCAATAAAATGAATGTATCATCATATTGTTTTTGCTCTGTCCTTTGGCCTGAGAGATTAGGGTACTTAACCCGTGCACCTTCGGCGCCCATTTAAGGGACTCTCCAGAGTTGTGTCCATATACGGTATCTGCTTTCTAAGAAAGCACCTGAGAGTGTCGCTCCTTCGGTAGACCGTTAGGTCTTCTCCCATATACTTCATCCACCTATATTTACTTACGAGATTTATTCTAACACAATATCTAGAAAAAGCAACCCCCATTTTCACAATATTTTCTAAACATTCTAAAATTACTTCTCACGCACCCTCCCCTCACCCATAAAAAAACTGCACCCCTTGCGGAGTGCAGTCTAAGTTTTAACTATTATTTTTTAGTTTCTTCGATGTGTTTCATGTAAACTTTGGTTTCAGAAGCTACAACGCCACTCAAGAGAACCAGTGCAACCAAGTTCGGGAATGCCATCAAGCCATTGCAGATATCGGACAGAACCCAAATTTCTTCCAGTTGCAGATAAGGACCGCATGCTACGAGAACGATGAAGATTACGCGGTACGGGAGAATGCCTTTTACGCCTACCAAATATTCTACGCAACGTTCGCCATAGTAGTTCCAGCCAAGAATGGTGGTGAATGCAAACAAGGACAAACCAATCATAAGCAGAATGCTGCCAACGTCAGAATAGGTAGTGGTAAATGCTTTAGAAGTCATTGCAGCGCCGTTGAGGTCACCACACCAAACACCAGTTACCAGCAAGGACAAACCAGTAAGAGTACAAATGATGATGGTATCGATAAAGGTACCGGTCATGGAAACGAGACCTTGTTCAGGAGCCCATTTAGTTTTTGCAGCAGCTGCTACGATAGGAGCAGAACCTAAGCCGGATTCGTTGGAGAAGATACCACGAGCAATACCGCTACGCATAGCCAGCATTACGGTAGAACCTAAGAAGCCACCTGCTGCTGCAGTCGGATTGAACGCGCCATCAATTACCATTGCAATTGCGTTCGGGAGTTGATCAATGTGAGTAATAATAATGCCAATGGTGCAAACGAAGTAGATACCTGCCATGGTGGGAACTACCATTTCAGATACGTTAGCGATAGATTTAATACCGCCAATGGTGATAACTGCTACCAAAATGGTAAGAGCCAAACCAGTGTAGCCAACGGGAATGCCAGCTGCGATATTGGTAATTTCTACGATGGAGTTAATTTGTGCGAAGGTACCTACGCCCAAGCATGCGCTGCCTACGCCAAAGATTGCGAACAGAACTGCCAAGAATTTAAAGTTTTTGCCCAAGCCCAATTCGATGTAATGCATCGGACCGCCGGCAATGTTACCGTTTTTGTCAACGCTACGGTATTTAACTGCCAACATACATTCTGCGTATTTGGTAGCCATACCGAAGAAAGCTGCCAGCCACATCCAGAACAATGCACCCGGACCACCTGCTTTAAGAGCGGTAGCAACACCTACGATGTTACCAGTACCAACGGTTGCAGCAAGTGCAGTACACAAAGCTTTAAAGCTGTTAACGTCGCCTTCGCCTTCACTTTCAGCGGTGAAGATAAGTTTCAGAGCCATCGGGAGTTTCAGAATTTGGATTAAACCCAATCTTACGGTGAGCAGGATACCAGTACCAAGTACCAGAACAATCAGTGGTAAGCCCCATACATATGAGTTAATCGCGTTTAAAGTGTCTAACATTTTTACCTCTCCTTTTTGTGTATAAAATTTCTCTCATGTTAGATAAGTAAATAGAAAAAGCCACAGCATTTTTAAATACTCTGGCTTAAATAACAAAACGTAAATAAAATATTTGCGTTTGCTTTCTCTGTCCATTGGCCTGAGAGATAAGGGTACGTAACCCGTGCACCTTCGGCGCCCATTTAAGGGACTCTCCAGAGTTGTGTCCGCTAGCGGTTCCGCTTTCTAAAAGCACCTGTGAGTTTTGCTCCTTCGGTAGACCGTAAGGTCTTCTCCCACACGCTTCATCCACTCATTATTTACTTATGTGCTTTATTATAGCACATTTTTTGAAACTTTCAAGTGTTCTTCACAACATTCTTGTGTATACATTACATTTGTTAACTAAGTTACAGAATAGAAAAAGGACCTCCGATTTCTCGAAAGTCCTCTTAAAAATCTTCTTCAAAGTATGTTATTTTCTTTCAGCTTTAAGTTCTTTAATATGGGCTTTTCTTTTACGTACTTCTCCCCAATATTCAAAGTAATGCTTGGTTTCAGCCACTACTACCCCACTCAAGCCAATGAGTGCGATTAAGTTGGGAAGCGCCATCAAGCCGTTAACAATATCTGCAATTACCCAGATGGTTTCCAATTTAAGGAATGCGCCACAGCCAACAAGGGCGATGTACACATAACGATAAGGCATAATGCCTTTAACGCCTACCAAATATTCCATGCAGCGTTCGCCATAATAGCTCCAGCCGATGATAGTAGTGAAAGCAAAGAGTACCAGGCCGCTGGTGAGCAAGTATTTAGCTGCAAAGGGGAAAGCAGAATGGAAGGCAGCTTCGGTCAAAGCAGCACCATTATAATCGCCACACCATACACCAGTTACAATCAAGGACAAACCGGTCAAGGTGCAGATGATGATGGTATCAATGAAGGTACCAGTCATAGAAACGAGACCTTGTTCTGCAGGCCATTTAGTTTTTGCTGCAGCTGCTACGATGGGCGCACTACCTAAACCAGCTTCGTTAGAATAAATACCACGTGCGATACCACTACGCATTGCCAGCATCATGGTAGCACCTAAGAAACCACCAGTTGCAGCAGTACCAGTAAAGGCATTGTCAATTACAAGTTGGATAGCAGGCCAAACTTGGTCAGAGAATACAACTAAGATAGATACGGTGGTGATGATGTACAGCACTGCCATAAAGGGTACAATTTTACTTGCAACATTAGCAATGGATTGCAAGCCACCAATAATAATCACGCCAACCAGTACGGTAAGCACGCCTGCGGTATAGATAACAGGCAAATCAAAAGATACATTTAAAATAGAAGTGATTGCGTTAACTTGGGTAAAGGTACCAGAGCCTAAAGCAGCGGTCATTACGCCGAAGATTGCAAACATTACAGCCAAGGGTTTGAATTTTTTACCTAAGCCATTTTCGATGTAGTACATGGGACCACCGGAAGCGTTACCGTTTTCGTCGATGATGCGGTACTTAACAGCCAACACGCCTTCTGCATATTTAGTCGCCATACCGAAGAAAGCAGCCAGCCACATCCAGAACAATGCACCAGGACCACCTGCCTTAACTGCAGTTGCTACGCCTACAATATTACCAGTACCAACTGTAGCTGCCAAGGCAGTACACAAGGCTTGGAAACTATTGATATCACCACTGCCAGTGTTTCTGGCGGCAAAAATGAGCTTCAGTGCCATGGGAAGCTTGAACACTTGTAATAAGTTCAAGCGAATGGTAAGGAGAATACCAGTACCAATCAGAAGAATCATTAGGGGCGGTCCCCACACAAAGCCATTTACTGTCGTCAAAAATTCTAACATTACTTCACCTCATCTAAATTTTCAGAATTCACAATATGTTTAATATTCTAGCAGATATTCATTTAGCGTACAACATCAAAGCGAATTGTATACACGTATATTTACTGACTCCACTGTAATTTAATACTTTTTTATTTACTTGTTTTACAAACAAAAAAGACTTCCGATTTCTCGGAAGTCCGTTTGTTAAATTTGGTGGAGACGAGCGGAATCGAACCGCTGACCCCCTGCTTGCAAGGCAGGTGCTCTCCCAGCTGAGCTACGCCCCCAGATTTTTTGAAAGCCACTTGCTGACCCCAGCAAAATTACGCTCCCAGATTTTTTGAAAGCCATTTGCTGACCCCAGCAAAAATACGCCCCCAAAGGTATTCAATTTGTTGGTGGGCCCAGTAGGGTTCGAACCTACGACCAGCCGGTTATGAGCCGGCGGCTCTACCACTGAGCTATAGGCCCAAATCACTTCACCAACGAATAAGATTTTACAATATATTTATTTGCTTGTCAAGACTTATTCTAAAAAGTCTTTCAAACGTTTGCTACGGCTAGGATGACGCAGTTTGCGCAATGCCTTCGCTTCAATTTGACGGATACGTTCACGGGTAACGCCAAAGTGTTGACCTACTTCTTCCAAAGTACGGGAACGTCCATCTTCCAAACCAAAGCGCAGTTCCAAAACCTTCTTCTCGCGCAGGGTTAAGGTTTCTAAAACCTCATCCAATTGCTCACGGAGCAAGGTAAAGGAAGCAGCATCTGCCGGAGCAGGAGCATCGTGGTCTTCAATGAAGTCGCCAAGGTGAGAATCTTCTTCTTCGCCGATAGGAGTTTCTAAAGATACAGGCTCTTGGGCAATCTTCATAATTTCACGTACACGTTCAACGGTGGTATCCATTTCGCGTGCAATTTCTTCCGGTTGTGGTTCACGACCAAGCTCTTGCAGGAGTTGACGGGAAACTCTGATAAGTTTGTTGATGGTTTCAACCATGTGTACCGGAATACGGATAGTACGTGCTTGGTCCGCAATAGCACGGGTAATTGCTTGGCGAATCCACCAAGTAGCGTAGGTACTAAATTTAAAGCCTTTATTGTAGTCAAATTTTTCTACAGCTTTAATCAAGCCCAGGTTGCCCTCTTGAATCAAGTCCAGGAACAGCATACCACGACCAACATAACGTTTAGCAATGGAAACTACCAAGCGCAAGTTAGCTTCGGACAGGCATTTTTTAGCATCGTCGCCTTGAGCTTGAACTGCTTTCAGAAGTTTTTGGTAATCTTCCAAAAGGTTCATGTATTTATCAGCAACTTCAATGTCTTGTTCACGTCCATCAGCCAAACGAGCCTTAACTTCTTCCAGCAAAGCGTTCAACGGATACAGTGAATGTACTTCCTTGTCGCTGGTAGGACGTTCAATCATAAGCTTGTCGCAGTCTTGAATCATGCAACGTTGGTCGTGCATGAGTCTTTGCAGATGCAAGCGTTCGTCTCTGGTAAATTCAAAGATTAATTCCAGATATTCTTCTACAGAATAAGGATTGCCTTCTTCTTTGCGAGCAACAATCTTTTGCAGCACCTTGCTTACAGAACGGGAAGCAGTCATGCCCCATTCTTCTGCCAAGTAGCCGGAGATTTTTTCAAGCAAAGCTTTGGTATCATCAGTACCACTAAAGATAGGAGCTTCAAGAGCAATCATCTTGCCTTTCAGCAAGCGTTCTGCTTGTTTACCCTTATCCATACGTTTAGCAAGCTTGATTTCGTCTTCACCCACCAGCAGAGGCACGCGACCAATTTCTTTCAGGTACATGCGTACCGGGTCATCAATGCTTACGCCTTCAGGCACAGAAAGATTTGCCAGCTCAGCCTCGTTAATTTCTTCGATTTCTGCAGTAGCTTCTACAGCATCGTCAACTACGGGCAGCAGCTCTTCAGCATCTTCAATATTGGTATCGTCAACAACTTCAATACCCTTAGAAGACATATATTCAATGATATGGTCAACACAGTCAGCAGTAGCATCAGTTACGTTTTGTGTCAACGGCATAATATCTTGATAAGTGAGAACACCATTGTTCGCCTTACCCTTTTGAACAAGCTCTTCAATTTGTTCCAGTGTTACTTTACCTGCATTGGTTTCCATGGTGTCCCCTCCTTCCACAGTCTTTAACTTCCATAAAGTCGTTTGATTTCATTCTTAATCCTTTGGCTTTCCTTCAGTTCACTCATAAAACGTTCATCGCCTGAACGTTCAAATTCATCAGCTAAGAGGCGATGCTTTTCGTACTCTTTTTCCAAAAAGCTTTTCTTCATCTGTCTAAGGCAATCGTCAATAATTTTTACACTATCTCCCTCAGGAACGTTCTTAGACAAAATCCCCGCTAGTACAGATGTCCCCTCATCATCCAACACTTCTGTCAGCTGATGAACGTTAATAGCCTGCTCACCATCGTGAGCTAAAATATTTTCAAAAATATGCCTGCGCGCTTCTAAAACAAAACCCACTTCTTCAATTATCTCTTGACATCCTAATGCCAGTGTTGGGTGTTCTAAAAGTACTGCCAGCAACATTTCTTCAGCCTGCTGTTCTGCAGTATATGTGGCTTTAACTGTTGGCTGCTGCACTGCTGCATCAGCTCGCACACCACTTTTTTTAGCTACCTTGCGATACTCTTCGGCAATAAGCCCTTCGTCTATGGTAAGACGTTGCGCTAGCCTGCGAATATGCTCTGCAGCTTCAATTTCATTTTTACATTCTAACAGGAATGGTATTATTTTCGACACAGCTTCTACTTTTCCTGCTAAATTTGTAACATTATTTTGCAAAATTGTTTCTTCTATTTGATATTCTATGCCTTCAAGGGCATTATCAATAACTTCAACGAAGGCTTCCTTGCCAAACTGCCTGATAAATTCGTCAGGATCCTTACCATTGGGCACATTCGCCACACGCACCTTCAAGCCTGCAGCCCGTGCAATGCTCACCGCCCGAACAGAAGCAGCTCGCCCTGCATCGTCACTGTCGTAACAAAAGACAATTTCGTCAGCCATACGCTTCAAAAGCTTCGCCTGTTCTGCGGCGAAGGCAGTACCCATGGAAGCAACTGCATTAGTAACGCCTGCTGCGTGTAAACTGATGGCATCCATGTGCCCTTCTACAACTATTGCCTGTCGCGTCTTGCGAATTTCGTTCACGGCAATGTCAAAGCCAAACAGTAAGTAGCGTTTCACGAAGAACTCCGTCTCACCAGTGTTCATATACTTAGGCGTACCACTTCCTAAAATTCTACCAGTGAAGCCTACAGTTCTACCACGTGGATCCTTAATGGGAATCATCACCCTGCTACGGAACTTATCGTAGGCTCCATTATTCCTGCCGGGTAAAGCCAAGCCTGCCTGAATGAGCAGTTGCTCGCTGTACCCACGCTTACCCAATGCCTTTAGCAAGCTGTCAAAGCTATTTAGAGCAAAGCCAATGGAAAAGCTGGCAATGATTTCATCAGTAATCCCTCTACCGTGCAGATAATCTAAGGCTGCTTTACCATAGGGAGTCTTTGTCAAACAAGCTTGGTAAAACCTTGTAGCCAGTTCATTTGTTTCAATTACCTGCTTGGCTTTTTGCTCACGTGCAATTTCTTGGGCAGTCTTTTGACGTTCCGGAATGGGAATGCCGTATTTATTCGCCAAGAACTTCACTGCATCCATGAAGCCGCAGTTTTCACTCTTCATTATGAATTTGAAAACATCTCCGCCCTCATGGCAGCCAAAGCAGTAAAACAAATTCTTTTCTTCATCTACAGTAAAGGAAGGAGTTTTTTCGCCATGAAAGGGACAACAGCCCCAATGCTTTCTGCCGCGTTTTTTGAGTGGCACGTAACTGGAAACAACTTCAACAATATCTGCGCTATTGCGAACCTGCTCCTTAAAATCATTTAATTCTACACTCATAAAAACACTCCTGACGTAAAACTTACCTTATTTAGTATTCCCTAAATATAGATAAAATCCTCTTTTTTCACCAAAACTTCTTATTTATGTTGCGTAACAAGTTGCCCCTCCCATAAAAAAATACTATAATGATGGGTACGAGGTGACTTTAGTGAAAAAATTTTTCTTATTAATCTTAACAATCTTCCTCTTGCCCGTAATGTGTTTTGCCGCAGAGCCTACTGCTTCCACCCACAAAACCTCCAAGGGCAATGATGTAATAATCCAAAGTGATACCCGCACCTTCGATATTTTGAAGGGTGTTTACGATTTAAAAGGCAATGTTTTCGTGCAGCTTCCTGCCCGCGACAAAACCTTAACCATTAAAGGTGACAGAACCGCAGTACATCTTTACAAAATGGAAGTACACGGCAAAGGCAACATTACCCTCACCTATGATGATTTAGATTTTAAATGTGATGCAGTTGACGTTTTCCACAAGGCAAGAACTGCCTACGTAAATGGCAACATTCAATTCCTTCACGACAAAACCAAAATCACCGCCGATAAAGGACAGTTCAACTGGAAGACCAAGCTTGCCACCTTTGATGGCAACGTAACGGTCAATGGTGCAGTTCACAACGGAAAAATCACCTACAACGTCATAGAAAAAAGACTTATCTAAAAACAGCAACGCGCCGCTCAAAGAGCAGCGCGTTTTTTGTTAAAGTAAATAAATTGCGACAAAGCATAATAGTGCTTATGGCTAATTTTCACCGTATTTCTCTTGGTTTTTCTTAACGTATTCCAAAATAATACCAGCAGTTTCTTCGATAGCACGATTGGACACGTTAATGATGGGGCAATGAATACGGCGCATGATACCTTTTGCGTATTCAAGTTCTTCACCAATGCGTTTCATATCTGCATACACAGCACTATCAGAAAGTCCCATGGTCTTCAAGCGTTCAGCACGAATTTCGTTCAGCTTGA
>JAFTID010000015.1 GCA_017457085.1 Phascolarctobacterium sp. | reverse complement strand
TCACCCAAGAAGAACTGCACAAACTTGCCAGTAAAACTGTAGGCAATGCTAAGAAAATTTACCTGCACTACACCCCACCAGAGGGTGCAATGGTACTGAAGTTTTTATTTTAACTCACCTTCCCCTCGAAGAAGGGAAAACAAAAAAGAACCCTTGGGATGTAATAAGCAGACCGAGGGGTAATGCAGAAAGGATGTATAACAATGGGTATTTCTCAAAATTTATTGAAACGCAGTTTAGTAATTAACGTGGAAGACGGCATCAACGCTGATGGTAGCACCCGCACCAAAAGCCGTACCTACAGCGAAATCAAGGAGGATTCCACCGCGGACAACTTGTTCGCCGCCGGCAACGCCCTTGCCAGTTTGATGGCAACTCCTATGGTGAGCATCATGCTCAGTGACCGTTGCGAACTTTTGGAAGCGTAAGCTCCCCTTGCCTATGTGGAACAAATTTTGGCGTGCAGTAGCACGCATCTTAATGAAACTGATTATGTGGGAACGTAAGTAACCACCAATCAGTAAGCTAACGTCTTAAATGAACTCCTTGGCTCCCCTGCAAGGTGAGCCTAAATGGTAATCAACAGAAAGGAAAATCAACTATGGAAAAAACTTTAGAACTTGTATTTAAAAACGTCGAAGGTGATACCAAGGTAATCACCGTAACTGACCCTCGTGACGGCATCACCGCTGATGAAGCCAACGAAGCAATGGAAATCATCCTCGCTTCCAACGTTATCGAAACTAGCGGTGGCGACCTGACTGAAATCGTAGAAGCACGCTTGCGCATTACTCAAGTAACCGTGCTGCAATAAGCTTCTAGATAGCAAAAATCCCCGCTGATACTTTAATCAACGGGGATTTTTCTACTTCTACATTAATTTTTAGCACTAACTAGTGGAAAACGCCAGTGCTTATAGCGTGTTTACTCTTCGTAATCATGACAATGGTGGTCACAGCAAGCACAGTTGGGGAACTGCGTTTCATCATAGTCTATGCCATTTTTGTCATAATAATCTTTCAGCGCAACCTTGATGGCTTCCTCTGCCAAAACAGAGCAGTGAATCTTATGTACCGGCAAACCGTCCAGTGCCTCCACTACAGCCTTATTGGTAACACTCATTACCTCATCTAACTTTTTACCCTTGATAAGCTCCGTTGCCATGGAGCTTGCCGCAATGGCACTGCCACAGCCAAAGGTTTCAAATTTTACATCACTTACCCTGTCATCATCAATCTTTAGGTAAATTTTCATAATGTCTCCGCATTTTGCGTTGCCAACTTCGCCAACGCCATCTGCATTTTCCATGGAACCAATGTTACGGGGATTGCGGAAATGATCCATCACTTTTTCGCTATATAAAGCCATAATTGCACCTCACTTCAAAATAAATTCTCTTTTGCCTTTAAGCAAATCACCCCACAGCGGAGAGATGCTACGCAAGTAGGCCACAACCTCTGCTACGGCTTGGATAATATAATCAACTTCTTCCTCAGTATTTTCTTCGGAAAGGGATAATCTCAAGGAACCATGGGCAACATCGTGCACTCTGCCAATGGCAAGCAGTACGTGACTGGGGTCTAAGGAACCAGAAGTACACGCAGAGCCAGACGAAGCATACACACCCTTGTCGTCAAGGAGTAAGAGCATTGCCTCGCCCTCAATGCCCTCAAAGCAGAAGCTTACATTATTGGGCAAACGCTTCACCCCATCACCATTAAGTTCAGAATGGGGAATTTTCGATAGACCAGCAATCAATCTATCCCGAAGCTTGATAAGCTTTTTGGTATTGGCATCTAAATTTGCATTAGCTTCTTCCAATGCCGCAGCCATGCCCATAATCGCAGGAATGTTTTCCGTTCCGGCACGCTTGCCTCGTTCTTGAGCGCCGCCTTCAATTAAATTCATAAGGAAAATGCCCTTACGTGCGTAAAGTACGCCAATGCCCTTCGGTCCGTGGAACTTATGGGCAGAAAGGGAAAGCATATCAATATTTTGCGCCTTTACGTCAATGTGCAGATGACCTGCTGCCTGCACTGCATCAGTGTGGAACAGCACACCCTTTTCCCTGCACACAGCGCCAATTTCTGCAATAGGTTGTATGGTGCCAATCTCATTATTGGCGAACATAATCGTCACCAAACAAGTATCCGGACGAATCGCCTCATGCACCTGCTCCGCAGTAACAAGACCGTTTTCGTGCACGTCAAGCAAAGTAATTTCAAAACCATCTTTAGCAAGCTTGTCCAAAGTATGAAGCACTGCGTGATGCTCGAAAGCAGTAGAAACAATATGCTTCTTACCCTTGCGCGCCCCCAGCCACGCCGCAGACATAATTGCTTGGTTATCCGCCTCACTGCCACCAGAGGTAAAAGTAATCTCTCGTGGCTCGCAGTTTAAAACCTTGGCAATACGTTCCCGCGCATCAGTCAACGCCTCGTTAGCACGTTGCCCTACGGAATGCAGGCTGGAAGGATTGCCATACTCTTCTGCCATGTAAGGAAGCATTGCTTCGATGGCAGTCTTGCTCATTTTAGTTGTTGCCGCATTATCAACATATATTTTCATAGTAAGAACCTCGCTAGAAAATTCATAAGGAGCTTAAAAACCAAAACCTAGTTCTTCGCTCAAATATATTCTATTTGAATTTTCCTACTTAGTCAATATGCGTTCATATTGTTTGCAAAAAGTTCATACTTAGAAAATAAAAACTCCCTGCTGAAATTAACTAGCAGGGAGCAAAAAATTTTAAAGTTTTCTACATTAGATATGCTTATTCAGAAGCCTTGGTCAACTCTTCAACAAGAGCATCAATTTGTGCAGTGCTTTCTTCATTTAAGGAAGACATAATTTTTACAGCAGTTTCTGCAAAAGTAAGGTTCTTGCTCTTATCAAGCATACCCTTCATAAGCTTCGCTGCCAAAGGCGCCCAAGTACCGTTCTCAATGAGGGCAACCTTTCTGTTTTGGAAGTTGCGCTCTGTTAAATGGTCAATGTAGGTACGCATGAACGGGAAGATGCTGCCGCTGTAGGTAGTAGTAGCCAATACCAAAGTGGAACATCTAAAAGCATCTGCCACCGCCGCAGACATATCACATCTAGCAAGGTCATACACGTGGACAGCCTTACCCTTGGCTTGCAACTTCTCAGCCAAAAGCTCTACTGCTTTTTTCGTGTTGCCGTAAACGGAAGTGTAGGCAATAACAATCTCGTCAGCTTCTACCTTGTAGCTAGACCAAGTATCGTACAGGTTAATGTAATAACCTAAGTTTTCTTTCAGCACAGGCCCATGCAGGGGGCAAATGGTTTGAATGTCCAAGTTCGCCGCTTTTTTAAGCACAGCTTGTACAGGCATACCGTACTTGCCAACGATACCGATGAAGTAACGTCTTGCTTCGTCCACCCAATCTTCTTCAACGTCAAGCGCGCCAAACTTGCCAAAGCCATCTGCAGAAAACAGCACCTTTTCCTTGGTTTCATAAGCCATGATAACTTCAGGCCAATGCACCATGGGCGCTTTCACGAATGCCAAAGTATGCTCACCTAAATTTAGGGTAGAACCTTCGTCAACAATGACGCGGTTATCAGCAAAATCTGTACCAAAAAAGTTTTTCATCATCTCAAAAGCCAAGGCAGAAGAAACAATCTTAACTTCTGGATACGCCTTGATGAAATTAAAAATATTAGCAGAATGGTCAGGCTCCATGTGCAAGACAACCAAATAATCAGGAGTTCTGCCTGCGAGAGTAGCTTTGACATTAGTAAGCCATTCGTCTAAAAAGTTAGCATCGACAGTATCCATAACGGCAACCTTCTCGTCAAGGATAACGTAGGAGTTATAAGAAATTCCGTTGGGAACAACGTACTGACCTTCAAACAAATCAACCTTGTGGTCATTTACACCAACGTATTTAATGGAGTCAGAAATATGCATCGCTTGTTCCTTCCTTTCTAAAACATAGCCTTTTACTCAGTTTAACACAAAAGAATTATTTAAGTCTATACTTTCAAAATAAAAACTCCCTGCCAACGTTAGTCAACAGGGAGAAATATCACGCGTTTTAAATTATTCCCACTCAATGGTAGCAGAAGGCTTCGGTGACATATCATAGCAAACGCGGTTAACGTTCTTAACTTCGTTCAAGATACGGTCAGTAATTTTCAGGAGTACAGGCCAATCCAGTTGTTCGATGGTTGCAGTCATTGCGTCAACGGTGTTTACGGCACGGATGATTACAGGCCATTCAAAGGAACGAGCGTTGTCACGCACACCTACAGATTTGAAGTCAGGAACAACGGTGAAGTATTGCCATACGGTTTTGTCCAAACCAGCTTTAGCAAATTCTTCACGGAGGATTGCGTCAGCTTCGCGAACAGCTTCCAGACGGTCACGAGTAATTGCACCAAGGCAACGTACACCAAGACCAGGACCAGGGAACGGTTGGCGATAAACCATATGGTCGGGCAAACCAAGTTCTACACCGCAAGCACGCACTTCGTCTTTGAACAGTTGACGCAGGGGTTCAACCAGTTCAAATTGCAGGTCTTCAGGGAGACCACCAACATTGTGGTGAGATTTAACAACTTTAGCAGTTTTGGTACCACTTTCTGCGATGTCAGGATAAATGGTGCCTTGACCAAGGAAGTCAACGCCTTCAACTTTGCGAGCTTCTTCTTCAAATACGCGAATAAATTCTTCACCGATGATTTTGCGTTTTTGTTCGGGGTCAGCAACGTTTTCCAATTTGGTCAGGAAACGTTCAGTAGCATCAACATAAACAAGGTTTGCGTTCAATTGGTTTTTGAACACTTCTACTACGCTTTCAGATTCGCCTTTGCGCATCAAGCCATGGTTTACGTGTACGCAAATCAGGTTGTCGCCAATAGCTTTCAACAAGAGCGCAGCTACTACAGAGCTGTCTACGCCGCCGGACAATGCCAGCAATACTTTTTTATCGCCAACTTGTTTTTTAACCAATTCGATTTGGTCGTGAACAAAGTTGGTCATATTCCAGTTAGCTTCAGCTTTGCAGGTTTCAAAAACAAAATCTTTCAATGCAGCTTTAATGCCGTCAACATCGTTAGCAAATTGGGGAAGTTTAACTTCGCACAATGCTTTGTCGTGGCCAGCAGCGATTACAGGAATACCTGCTTCGTAAATTTCAGGGCAAACATCAATAGCAACACCGTCTACAATATTGTTCGGGCCACCATTGATTACGATACCTTTTACATTGGGAAGTGCTTTCAATTCATCTACAGTAATGTCGTGCGGATAGATTTCGCTATAAACGCCCAAAGCGCGGATAGCTCTTGCAACAACAGTATTTTCATGGCTACCAAGGTCTAAAATAACAATCATATCTTGTTTCATGATTATCCTCCTCAAAAAGTAAAATACCACTTTTTAAGTATATCACAAACATTTCTTGTTGTATATTTCTTTAGAAAAAATTTCCGAATGTTAATCCTGCCTCTTTTTTGATTGTTCAAACAATTCCGAACACAATCCTTGCCTTTGAAAATTCTTCTTCCCATAAAAATGTAGTAAGCAGAAACTTTTTCATATATAATGATAGGTGAAATTTTAAAAATGAGGTACTCATCTTGCATTACAGCATTGGTATTCATATCGCTTTAATCATAGCCGTTCTGGCGCTCTCCACATCAGCAATCTTCGTTAAAATTGCTGATGCCCCCTCCGCCATCACAGCCTTTTATCGCTTGCTCTTTTCTGCGGTACTCATCTTGCCCTTCGCAATTACCAATTCCACCAGCAGGAACGAACTTTTAAACTTGCCTGGCAAAAAGATTCGCATGGGGATTTTCGCAGGCTTGCTCCTTGCGGTGCATTACGTGATGTGGTTTGAATCGCTCAGCTATACTTCCGTTGCCAGCTCTACAGTGCTTGTATCACTGCAACCATTGTTTTCCATGGTGCTAGGCTACTGCTTCTTCCAAGAAAAACTCCGCACCCGCGCTCTCATAGGCTGCTTCATTGCCATTGCCGGCAGTGCCATCATTGGTTGGGGAGATTTCCAAATTGACGAACGCGCTTTATGGGGAGATTTAATTTCTTTCCTATCCGCAGGCGTAATTGCCGCTTACTTTTCTGTTGGGCAAATCTTACGCAAGAATACAGGCGTTGTCCCCTACTCCATGCTCAGCTACACCAGCAGTTCAGTTTTCTTGGCAGCCTACGCTCTTACCAAAGGCAATTCCTTTACAGCCTACCCCGCTGAAAGCTGGTACTCCTTCTTAGGCTTGGCGCTCATCTGTACCATTGGCGGTCAATTTGTTTTCAATCTGCTTTTAAAAAACGTTTCTGCCACTGCAGTTACTATGAGTATTCTGGGCGAGCCTATCGGCACCTGCATTTTAGCGTACTTCATCTTAAGCGAAAGTATTTCCCTGCAACAATTCGCAGGCATCGCCGTAATCATAACTGGTTTGAGTATTTTCTTCTCAACGGCCAAAGACAATTAAAACGTAAAAATCCCCCTGCTACCAATGTAACAGGGGGTAATTTTTAGATATTATTCACTTTAGATGCAAGCTCTTACATCATACCGGGCATGCCGCCACCCATGGGCATTTGAGGCATTGCAGGTTCTTTAGACGGTTTATCAGCAACGATGGATTCAGTGGTAAGAACCATAGCTGCAATGCTTGCTGCGTTTTGCAGTGCGCTACGGGTAACTTTAGTCGGGTCAACGATACCAGCATCAATCATATCAACATATTCTTCAGTCAGTGCGTTGAAGCCGAAGCCTTTACGGCTACGTTTGATAGTGTCAACGATTACTGCACCTTCGAGGCCTGCATTGTAAGCGATTTGGCGAACCGGTTCTTCGATAGCACGTTTAACGATTTCTACGCCAGTTTTTTCGTCGCCAGCAACTTTAATTTTGCTCAAAGCAGGTTGTACTTGAAGGAGTGCAGTACCACCGCCAGCTACGATACCTTCAGCTACTGCTGCACGGGTTGCGTTGAGAGCGTCTTCGATGCGCAGTTTCTTTTCTTTCAGTTCAACTTCGGTAGCAGCACCAACTTTGATAACTGCAACGCCGCCAGCCAATTTAGCCAAACGTTCTTGAAGTTTTTCTTTATCGAATTCGGAAGTGGTTTCAGGAATTTGGGCACGGATTTGTGCTACGCGACCAGCGATTTCTTCTTTATTGCCTGCACCGTCAACGATGGTGGTCATTTCTTTGGTTACACGTACTTGACCAGCTTGACCAAGGTCTTCTACAGAAGCGCTGTCCAATTTACGGCCAACTTCTTCGCTAATTACAGTTGCACCGGTGAGGATTGCAATGTCTTGGAGCATAGCTTTACGACGGTCACCGAAGCCAGGAGCTTTAACAGCTACAGCTTTGAAGGTACCACGCAGTTTGTTTACTACGAGGGTTGCCAGTGCTTCGCCTTCGATATCTTCAGCGATGATGAGCAGTTCACGACCACCTTGAACAACTTTTTCCAAAACAGGCATAATGTCTTGAATCATGGTGATTTTGCGGTCAGTGATGAGTACCAACGGATTGTTCAGTACAGCTTCCATTTTGTCCGGGTCGGTTGCCATGTACGGAGAGATG
>JAFTID010000076.1 GCA_017457085.1 Phascolarctobacterium sp. | reverse complement strand
GAGCCCGACGATCTACCAACTGCTCCACCCCGCGATATCGGTGGTGGTGAGGGTTGGATTCGAACCAACGAAGCGAAACGCGGCAGATTTACAGTCTGCTCCCTTTAGCCACTCGGGAACCTCACCGTTGCGACAAGAGATATTATACTGCATCGTTTGCGCGTTGTCAACACTTTTTTGTCAACTTTTTTCGCAGTTAGTAAAATTAAAACGCCGCAGGTTTTGCGGCGATATTTTCAATGGAGCTGGCGAGAGGAATCGAACCCCCAACCTGCTGATTACAAGAATTAAAATTGCCACTCAATATACATATATAATGAAGAAAACTTCAAAAACAATGGTAATTATAACCGCTAATTCCGCAAAAATCAACCCCTAACGCAGATAACGCAGATAAAAAAATTAGATAGTGTCTCAAATAATGCCCCACTGCATCACAAAACAAATTAGTTTTTATTCCTATAATTCATTATTGACATACCGCCATCTATTCGATAAAATATGATTAACCAAAAGGTTAATACGGTGGTGATATTTCTTTGTTAATTACCTATGCAAATGCTAAAGTAGAAAGATATTTTTCTGACTACACACAAATGCAAAAGAAGCTACCCTACGAATGGGTTAGAACTATAAAAAAACATATGACCAGATTATCGGCAGCAAATTGTTTTGGAGACTTTCTCAAATTAGGACTAGGAAAGCCAGAAAAACTTACAGGCTACAAAACACCAAGATATTCTTTGCATGTTAGTCCCAATGCAAGATTAATCATAGAATTGAACACAGAACAAGATACCATAACCATTTGTTCTGAATTAGAAGTAAAAGGAGTGAGTGATTACCATGGTGATAAAGAAAACTGGTATATCCCGTGATTTAATTATCCATCCAGGCGAAACCATCTCCGATGTTTTAGAAGAACGCGATATTTCACAAGCCGAACTAGCAAAACGGACAGATGTGTCAACAGCTTACATAAGTAATGTTATAGCAGGAAAAAAAGATATTTCCGCTAATTTTGCAATGAAATTGGAGTATGCTCTTGGTGTCCCCAAATCATTTTGGTTGAATCTTCAGGCAAATTATGATGCTGAATTGTTAGAATTAACTAAAGAGCAAACTATCACTGAGGATGAACGTAATGTTAGAAATCAACTTTCAGAAGTCATAAAATATCTGAGAGACCATAACCTTATACCAAAGAGAGAAAGCATTGATCAATCCATCCTCTCTTTGAGAACATTTTTTCAGGTAAGTAACATTGCAAACATAGGTAGCTTACAGCCGACAGGTTCTTTTAGAATCTCAGAAACTACACAAACAAACCCCTACGTACTTGGTGCGTGGATTAGATTATGCCAATTACGCAAAACCTCTGATTCTATTTCATCCGTTTTTACACCAGATTGCAAAGACTCTCTAATAAGTGAATTAAAATCTGTTATGTTAACGGAAAGTGATGATATTCACTCAAACTTAAAGTCTATTATGGCAAGATATGGTATAGATTTTTCTATAGTTGCCAATTTTAGAGGAGCTCCAGTTCATGGTTATATTTCAAAAAACAGTAATGGCATCTATAAAATGGCACTAACAATCAGAGGTGCTTATGCTGACATCTTTTGGTTTTCATTATTCCATGAATTAGGTCATATTTTCAACGGAGATTTATTGAAAACAAAACAATTTATAGGTTTTAACGAAGAAGTTAACAAAGAACACGAAGCAAACAATTTCGCAAGAGATAACCTGTTAAACCCAATAGCCTATAAAAAATTCGTTGACAAAAAAGATTTTTCAATCAAATCTATTCAAAAGTTTGCGTCGTCACAGAATGTACAACCTTATGTAGTAATAGGTCGATTACAAAAAGAAAAATTCTTAAGTTATAAAGTTTTAAGTAATCATAAAACTCGTTATACTTGGGCCAACTAGAAATAAGATACTAGAATTTTTATTTAAAAACCACGAAAGTAAACTGTTTTTATACTATTCTTTCGTGGTTCTTATTTTCTATAATATGATTATTGCCACACTACCTCACAAATGAAAAACGACCGCAGAGCGGTCATTCTTCAAAGAATTTGTAATTCAAAATAGGGTGAGCCGACAGGCTAATATCGGTTGTCCCTGTCAGTTTACCACATCTATAGCAGACAGGCAAGTTGCAGAAGAATATCACATCTGCTATAATACCAACGAAGGTACTACCCGTAACGGTGTAGGCGGTTAGCCCTCTGTCAAGAGGGTTTTGCGACCCTCTTAGCATACTGCAAGGGGGTGAGACCATGGGTATCTTAGAAGTTATCGCTATTATTGGACTCGTCCTTAAAGCTATACATTTTGGATTTTCCATCGGAAAAAACGCAAAAAAATAATCGCCTCAGTCCTGACAAAACTCGGCGATTATTTTTCGTTAAGACTTTAAAGGGCTAGCCGTCTACAACGGTAGTACCTTTTCTACGTTCATTATAGCATCATTACTCAACAAATTCAATAAAAACAGAAACCCAAGAGAGCAATCTCTTGGGCATTTCTATCTGTCGGCTGAACTAGCAGCCACTAAGCCTACACTAATAGGTATTACGAACAAAACAAACCTACAAAAGTAAAATTTAACACTCATTTTATTATATACGGAAGTATATATTTTGCAATGTATTACAACTCTGTTGCTTTTAGGTTTAAAACAAGGTTCGTCTACGTAAGTAGATATTTAACAGGGGACTAGCCCCATAAAATCACCGTTCAAAACATTTCCACAAAACAGCGGTGATGGCGAGGTAGAAATAAGCCTCTTTTGAATATTACGGCATCATTATATCATATTGCATACTTGAATAGCAAGTTGCTCTGTGTTTTATTCTTTGTTATAATCATACGTGCTGTGACTCTTTCCAGTAGGAAGGAGGTGCCGCTTTGCTAGAAGTAATTTCCACCTTTTTTATTTCTGTTATGGCAAGTATAGCTGGTAACTATATTTGTAAGTGGTTAGACAGAAATCTATAAGTTCACAGCTAGCCCAAAACAAAAACCTCGGAGTTGCAGCTCCGAGGTTTTTACTTTTTGCGTGCAACCTTGCTACGCAATTTCCACCTTTGGTATGTTCATTGTACCACACGCACCAGAAAACTTCAACGATTTCTTTGCTGGTATAGGTGGTATAACTAAAGGTTTCTTCAACTTGTTATATTTTCTATTATAACAAGTTGAAACCATAAAAAAATTATTGGTTGTTAGTTTTGAATTGATGGAGTGGTTGTCCTGTGAGTCCATCACCAAGTTTAACATTTCTTTTGAATTTATATTTTCTTTCTTGATTTTCTTGTTGTTGTTCTTCAACTTTAACAGCGGGTTTAGCTTCCGGAGTTTTGGAAGCAGGAGCAGATTTTTGTTCACCACCGCAACCGGTAAGAGCAAAAGCAGCAAGGATAGATAATACCAACATAGTTTTCTTCATAATAAATTTCCTTCTTTCTTGATTAAGATAAAAATGTTAATGAATTAGCTATATTCTACCACCATTGCATTTGTAATACAATTACTCACACCCCCTTTAGAAAGTTTAGCAGCCTATTTCTTCAGAACTCAAGGGACAAAGCTTTTAGCATTTGCCCTTGGCTTCTTCAGAACGGCTGCTATTTTTCTTTCAAGGGGAATGTGAATACCGGAAAAACAAAAAACAGATGCCTTTCGACACCTGCTCTTTGCAAAAACATAAAATGTTAAGGAGAAATGGTAACATCAAAATCTTTGGTATTATAAAACGAGCAACCACCAATGCTTTTCAAGCTCCATTCCAACCTTTCGAGGGCAAGTCGGTACTCACAAGACCTTCTTGCTGGTAAGATTATAACATGCTCGTCTGCCATAATGCAAGGATTACCATTCGTCGCCATCCAAAAGCGTCTCTACGGGGCTAATACGAAGCCCATAGAGCCATTTGCTTGATAGGGGTCACTTGTCCTTTCGGTTGCCGAAATCGCTTTCACTGGCACCTTTATCGGAAGTATCACCTGTACCCGTAGGTGAGTTAGTACCACCAAAGTATTTACTGGCAGCTGATGCAACAGCTCCTGCACCTGCTAAAGTATATCCGGAAGCCTTCATCGTGGTAGTCTTTGCGGCAACAGTAGCCGAAACCGCACTACTTGCTGCGGAACCCGTAACGCCTGCTGCGGCTCCTGCGCTAAGCGAAGGTGAACCACTTAAAAGACCTGCTGCCATTTCCGGTGCACGTGCGTTGATGATGGTACAGATTGCACAGACGGCAACAACAGTCATGTAGCTGTTGACATTGTTAGTGGTAATGTCAATTACAAGATTGTTCAACACTTTGGCAGATACCGTCAATACAATTTGAAGCACGCATAGCTTCACTCCGGCAGACGGTACTGCACCGAGAGCCTTTTCTGCAAGAAACGCCGTCTTGTTTAATATTCCGAACGGCAGAAGCACTATCGCCATGATTGAGATTACAAAAAACTCAATGTAGGTCACTACTGCATGTATCGCCATCCACACGAAACATCCGGAAAGAATCAATGCAATAAAGAGCATTATTACAAACTGCCCTATGTTTAAAGTCAAAAGGCTAAGTGTGTTTTCGAGGAAGTATTGCCATAACGGATAGAGTAGCCGGTATCCGTTGTCTATGATGCTACTGGGTGATTTCAAGAGCGAAATGTCACCACCTACTGCGGAACCAATCATTACGAAGCCGTCAGCCACGATGTTGATTAGTTCCGGAGATTTCCGGAAGAGCCAGAACCATATTCCGTACTTCATTATCTTTTCGACAAGGAAAGCTATAAAATTACGACCATTGAGCAGGCTGGTCAATACGCCCCAGACAAAATCAATGGTCATCAAGAGATACATCATGTTAGTTACCAAGCCTATTACAGCATAAGCGTTTCCGGTAATGGCTTGTTCAAATGTCAGTACAACTTCATCAAGCATTCAGCCACCCCCTAAAACTTGCCCATCTTGGAACCGTTGCCCTGCATCTTAGCAGAAGTTTCATTACCCAGCAAGGCTTCATTTTGGTGCTTGGCTCTATTTTCTGCATCCATCATCGTTTGATAATACATGTTTTGACTTCGCATGCTGTCAGCCATAAGCACTTGAAGTTTCTGCTGTTCAGCAATCATCATTGCCGTAAGCTGGTTGGAAGCCTGTAATGCT
>JAFTID010000075.1 GCA_017457085.1 Phascolarctobacterium sp. | reverse complement strand
ACGGACACATCCTACTCCCAAAGGAAGGATATGTCAAAACAAAAATATTTTTTCAAACAATTCTATATTTTGTTATGTAATTCATAACGTAAAAAGCCTGCTTTGGAATTTTTCCAAAACAGGCTTTTTCAACAGTCTGAGGCACTCTCTTTCGAGAGTGCCTTTAAAAGCAAGATTAGAAGTTGTATTGGTAGGAGATGGATACCAATTTGGTGTAGGAGTCATACATTTTAGCGCTATTGTAGAATTTGTTATTACCAGGTGCAGTATCACCTTCAATGGACAAATCGCCAACCTTCATATAACCAATGGTAAACGCAACGGTTTGTCTGTCATCATGATATTGAGTACCAATGGTAAAGGTAGTTCTAGTACCGGTGGGAACCATAAAGTCTGCGCCCATAGATTCTAAAGTACCTTCATAATCAGGAATAGAGGATTCATCATGAGCAACACCAGCCAACAAGGAGTATTTATCGCTCAGTTTATGTTCTACGCCGATAGCATAACGCCAGCCATCTTTCCAGTTTCTAGCATCAGGATGAGTAAGACTAGGCATAGGCTGACCATGGTAGCTCAAATTTGCACCGCTATAAGTCATATTAAATGCATCAAAACGACTCCAACGAGTCCAAGTACCATTCAATTCTACACGAGTTTTATCATTGAATTTATGATTGTAACCAATCATGACGCTTTCCGGCAAAGTTACACAACCATAAGCATCGGTAGCACCATTAATTTCACCAAAGGACATATAACCGTTATCTCTTACATTAGCTTCCATAGAATGGTTTACTGCACTGCGATAGACGATACCCATTTCGTTCTTATCGTCAAATTCATAATTAACAGCAGCATTCCAACCTAAAGCATAGCTTTCGCCTTCAACTTGCACGTTACCTGCCGGCAAGAATGTTGCATAAGGCAAAGTTTTATCAATTTGCAACCATGCATAGTTAACTTCTGCACCTAAAGAAGCAGACCATTTAGAGTCCAATTTTTTTGCATAGTTAACGCCAATGCTCATACCATTAAGTTTAGAACTAGTATTATTATAGCCAGGCAAAGAACCAGGTTCAAATTGGCAAGAGTTGCCAAAACGAGCATAAGAACCAAAGCCAAGCCATTCTTTGTCATTGATTTGTTTTACATAGTACATACCGGGAGCCCATGCAGGATGAACTCTGTTATGACCAGTAGTTTCCAATTCCCCAGTAGCGCCAACACCATATTGAGCATTCTCAGTTTTATACTTGCCGTGCGGGCTGATGTAAGTTGCAGAAATTTTAGCAACTTCACCTTTAATTTTAGTCAAGGAAGCAGGGTTGTACGCCATGTTAGCTGCGTCGTTTTCAGCAAACATACGAGCGCCGCCCATTGCGAAGCCTTCTGCAGACCATTCGTTGATGGAAAAGCCTTCTGCACCTACAGCTTGAGGAGCCAACAAAACTGCAGCTGCGCTTAAAGCCAATAAATGTTTTTTCATATAATTACACCTCTCATAAATTTTCTCTTTTAAAGATACATCTAATTATAGACGATACCATTGTAACAATTTTTTCACAATTTATATACAAATTCCTTTAATTACGTATTTAAACCAAGCAATTAAAAAACGGCTTTTACGAGCCGTTTGAGTTTTATTTAATTTGAGAGAAGGTGTTAGTCAGCGCAGCGAAGTCCTCCAAAGTTAAGGTTTCGCCACGACGTTTGCCGTCAATGCCAGCAAGCTCGCACCATTTTGCTACCTGCTCGCTGTTCAAGCCCATATTCTTCAGCGCATTGTTAAGCATTTTTCTACGCAGGGAAAAAGCTGCCTTGACAACTCTAAAGAACAGCCCTTCGTCGCACACTTCTACAGGAGGTTTCTCCCGACGTTTGCACACGATTACTGCGCTATCCACTGCAGGAGCAGGAATGAAGCTGGTAGGCGGTACGATGAAAGCAATTTCCGGTTCAGTGTAATATTGGATAGCTACGGAAAGCGCGCCATAATCACGACCACCGGGTTGCGCCGCCATGCGTTCTGCCACTTCCTTTTGCACCATAACAACAAGGCGTTCCATAGGCAAGCGTTTTTCCAGAATGGCAAAGATGATGGGCGTAGTAATATAGTAGGGCAAATTAGCGCAGCATTTGAAATTTTCCACGCCAACTTCCTTCATTATATCTACCTTTAAAATATCGCCACTGACAATGCGCACATTGTCGTAGCCTTCGAGGGTAGTATCCAATACGGGCAAAAGGCGTTTGTCCAATTCTACGGAAACTACCTGCGCACCACTTTCTGCCAAGCCTTGGGTAAGGGTGCCAATACCGGGGCCAACTTCTAAAACAGTGTCCTCCGGGGTAAGTTCTGCCGCTTCCACAATGCGGCGCACAATATCTTCATCAATCAAAAAGTTTTGCCCCAATTTTTTATCCGCACGCAGTTTAAACTTGTGCAGGATGTGGTTCGTAACTTGGGGAGATGCGATTACGGGATGCTGCATAAATTTATTCTCCTATCTTTGCCAGTGCGGCTTCAAATTCAGCGCGGGTTACGCCGTAATGATTTAAACGTTCCAAAAAGCGTTTAGCATTGCCGTAGCCAATACCCAGCTCTACACCAAGGGCATCACGTCTGGCAGAAGCTGCTTGGCTTCCGTTTAAGTCATTGGCAAACAAATCTTGCATGGTAAATTCTTGTTGAGGCTTGTATTCGTGGTGGCGCACCTTCGCCAAAGCTGCAAGGATTGCTTCCGGCTGAGCTTGTTCTACACCCACGTCGTTGTTGGCAGTAGCCTGCACCTTGGGGATAAAAGCTTGCCCTGCGTTTGGGAAACGTTCCGTCAAAAATTTACGGATACGCTCGCCTGCACCGTCAGGGTCAGTCAAAATGATGATGCCTCTTTTTTCATAAGCAGCAGCAATTTGACGTAAGGTGTGGGGTGCAAGGGTAAAGCCACCAGTTTCAATGGTGTCTGCTTCCAGCGCCTTCCTAATGGCAACGGTATCCATCTTGCCTTCTACAACAAGAACTTCCTTTAACAAAATTTGTTCCTCGCTTCTAAATTATTTTTCGTCTAAAATATAAATTTCAATATTACGTCTGCCCCAGTTCCAAGCAGCTTTACGGCTATCCATGGCAATGTCAATAATTTTACCTTTGATGGCGCTGCCGGTATCGTTAGCACGCACTTGACCAATGCCGGGAATATAAACTTGGGATTGCAGGGGAATAACCTTGGGGTCTACAGCGATAGTTTTGTAGGGCACTGCAGGAGTGCCGTCATAAGCAATACCAGTACCGCTGGCATCTACAGGGTCGTGAGTCCAGTAAGCAGTAGCCTGCACGGTCATTTTCTTTTTAAAACGTTTAAAGCCGTCCTTAGTTTTCACGCTGGGCGCAGTACCCACACGCACAACTTGAGCAACAGGAGCTTGCAGCATTTCACGTTTAACAGCTTCTGCCTTTACGCTACCATCAGCCTTGGTTACAGTTTTGTAGATGATGCGTTCTCTACCAATTCTGCCTTCCACTTCAACAGTGTCGATGCCTTTCGCTACATTTTTATCGTAAATATATTCTACAGGCATTTCTACGTTTTGTTCTACATAAGTCAATTCATCATTAATTACAGTAATTTTTTTCGCTAAGTCGAAACCTACCAGAAAGGGAACTGCCACAAGCACGCAGAGCAAAATTCCCAGACAACGTCTTACTCTTTTAAAAGACATAATGTACCTCCTAATTACAACCTAACAATTCTAACACGAAGTTTACAAAAATGTCAAAAAAATAAAGGCACTTACCGCAAGATAAGTACCTTTACTTAAATTTTTAATATTTATTTTTCTTTATAATACAATAAGCAATGACAATATCCTTCAAAATTCGGATCTGCTATTTGGTCACGGAACTCTTTACACATACACTTATTGTCCTCAGTTTTTTCTAAACGACAGGGGCAATAACCACCTTTCATTTTCAACCCCTCGCGGATTTGAGCTACTATTTCTTTATCTTCGTTTAAACGAATCGCCATACCCTTCCCTCCAACAAATCATCTACGCAGATATTCTGCACATTTCATGGCAGCGTTGCGACCTTCCGTAAACGCCCACGCTACAATGCCACTACCACGGCGGGCATCGCCTGCAGCGAACACCCCTTCTTTGGTGGTAGTAAAGTATTCACCGCCGTCAGCCAACATTCCTGCCGGGGAACGCTTCACATCGCAAGCAGAAAAGATTTCGTCTTCGGGACCGTTGAAGCCAAGCGCCAAGATTAACACCTGGGCACGCAAAATCTTTTCGCTACCAAGCACATCCACAGTATTAGGAAGGGCTCCACTTCTAGCACTACGCCATTCAACTTGAGCAGTTTCTACTGCTTTCAGTTTGCCTTCTTCGTCACGGAGCAAACGTTTCAAAACAGTGCCATAGGAAATGGTGAAGTCCCCCTGCACGATATTGCACAAATCGTCTCGCACGCTGTTGGCAGTTGCCTGACATTCCTGCATTTCCAGTTGATGTACGGTGTTAGCACCCTGGGCAATAGCAATGGCAGCACAATCCACACCAGTATCACCGCCGCCAACAATTACCACGTCTTTACCCTTAACGTTCATTAAATCGGTCCCGTTAAGCATATCCTTGGTAACTTCCGTCAAAAAATCCTTAGCGTGGAAGATTTGCTTGTTATCCACTTGAATACCCGGAATAACTTTAGGCTTTCTGCTGCCAACGCACAGCACCACTGCCGCAAATTCTTCTTGCAGCTTGGCAAAACCTGCTTCGTCTTTCAGCTCCCAGCCTAAAACAAACTTCACGCCTTTATTAATAAGTTCAGTAATCTTTTCCATAAGTAAATTTTTCGGAAGTTTAATATTGGGAACGCCATACATGAGCAAGCCGCCCGGTCTATCGTCCCGTTCAAAAACGGTTACGTCGTAGCCAAGCCTTTGCAACTGGTCAGCGCACCCTAAGCCAGCAGGACCACTACCGATTACGGCAACCTTCAAAGGCTCCAAGGCTACAGGAGCCTTACGTGGCAAATCCCTGTGATAGAACGCTTCATCACGAATGTAATCTTCCAGTTCCGTATCTTCTGCCCAAATGCGTAAACGTTGGGGTAAAACATTAAGCTTCAAAAAATCTTCTCTATTATAAACGGCCTTTTTCAACATAATATCAAGCCTCCTTTATATCCTAGCTTTATTATATAATAAGTTCACAATTTAAGTTGTAAACAGTTTTTGAAAACCCGAACGTTCCACGAACCAACAGGAAAAATATCTCTAAAAAATTGTTGAGCAATAAAATGCTTTGTGGTAATATTTTTATGGAGCAATTTTATATAACAACGAAAGGATGTTATGTTATTATGCAAAAACTTTATTCCGGCAAAACCAAAGACGTTTACCAACTTGAAAACGGTAACGTACTGTTGAAATTTAAAGATGACTGCACCGGTAAAGACGGCGTGTTTGACCCGGGCGAAAACACTGTAGGCCTCACCATCGAAGGCATTGGCAGAGCAAACTTGGAAACTTCCATCCTCTTCTTTGAAATCCTCAAAGAAGCTGGCGTTAAAACCCACTATGTTGGCGCTAATTTGGAAGAAGCTACCATGGAAGTATTGCCTGCAAAAGTTTTCGGCAAAGGCTTGGAAGTTATCTGCCGTTTGAAAGCAACCGGTAGCTTCATTCGTCGTTATGGTGATTACATTGCTGACGGCACCGAATTGTCCGGCGGTTATGTAGAATGCACCTTCAAAAACGACGAAAAAGGTGATCCGCTGGTAACCTGCGAAGGTTTGGAAGCATTGGGCGTAATGAACCGCGAAATGTTCGAAAGCATGAAAGCTCAAACCTTGAAAATCACCCACATCGTTGCTGATGAATTGGCTAAAAAAGGTCTTGACCTGTATGACATTAAATTTGAATTTGGCTACAACAATGACGAAGTAATCCTCATTGACGAAATCGCAAGCGGCAACATGCGCGTTTACAAAGACGGCAAAATTGTTGATCCCATGGATTTGACCAAACTCATCCTCGCAAAATAATCCCATTAAAAATTGAGAGCGTTAATCCGCAAGGACTAACGCTCTTTTTTAATGCTCTTATACAATTTTAGAAGAAGCTTTTCATTTCAGAATAAGTTTCCTCAATTTTAAACAAGCTTTTCAATTTTAGAAAACGCCTATTTTTTGACCAAGGGCTAAAATTCTGCGACCAATGAAGGGAATACGCTCCAAGTCCTCTTGGCGCAAACCACCACAAGCCAAAAGAGACAGTGCGTAAGTGGGAACTGCTGCCCCCATGGCGAAAAGTATCGCCCACGCTCCAAGGCTTTCGGTAAAATGCAGCACCACAAAAATTACGCCACCCATAATGCTAGAAGCAAGCAAAGGCTTGGCAACGCTGCCAAAGGTCATACAGAAGCCTGTGAACTTGTAGATAAAGCACATATTTATCACAGCAGCCACGGCAAAATCCGCAACTGTCGCCAAAGCCGCGCCCTTCACGCCCAGTTCGTGGATAGCAGTAAGCCACCAGCTCAGCACAACCTTAACCACACCTGCGATAATCATATTCACTACGGGAATGGCAGTATGCTTCAAGCCCTGCAGTACACCCGTACTAATTTGGTGCAAACCAAGGAAAAGAATGCCCGCACTCATAGTCTGAATGGCACCTGCCGCACCGGGAGCATTGTAAATCAAAGCAGCAACCTTTTCTGCAAGGAAGAACAAGCCTACGAAGCAAGGGAAGCTGATAATCATCGCCACCCTAAAGCCAATACGAATCTTGTCGCGAATGGCAGGGTAATCTTCCAAAGCACGAGATTCTGAAATGGCAGGCACAAGGCTGATGGTCATTGCCGCTGTAAAAATTGTCGCCAAATTTACAAGAGGCACCGCCATACCAGTTAAGTAACCGAAAAGTTCCGTAGCGTGGCGCACGTCAAAGCCTGCTGCTTCCAAACGTTGAGGTACAATCAAAAGGTCAAGGTTCGCACCGATGGGAAGCATCAAGCTGGACAGGGAAACAGGAAGCGCCAGCTTTAACAAGCGTTTGATAATCTGTCCTGCAGGTTCGACAGGTGCGCTTTCGTCTTGAGCGTTGATTTCTTCTTGGAACTTACGTTTCAGGCGAGCGTAGAACCAAATTAAAACAATCAACGCACAAAAGGCACCAACGCCTGCGCCCATGCTCGCACCACCTGCAGCATACGCCAAGCCGTAAGGCAAGAACATATCTGCAAAAATGAGCATGGTAATTACGCGCATCAACTGTTCCACAACTTCGGAAACAGCGGTGGGTGTCATAATTTGCCAGCCTTGCAGGTAGCCACGGAAACTAGCAAGGAAAGTTACGAAGAACACCGCCGGAGCCAGCGCAATTATAGAATAGTAAGCGCGGGGGTCGCGGATATATTGGTTATCAATAAGCCAGCCTGCTCCAAAGAACAAGGCAGAAGAAAACATCAAACCACTTAATAGAAGCAGTCGCAAAGAAACGTTAAAGACTCGTTTGGCGCCACGGTAATCCTTGTTGGCAAGTTTTTCTGCCGCAACAATGGAGATTGCCACGGGAATACCTGCACTGGAAACGGTAATCGCCATCAGGTAAATGGGGAAGCCCATTTGGTACAAGCCAATGCCTTCGCCGCCCAAGACTCTGGAAAGAATAATCCAGTTCAGGGAGCCGATGACCTTTACCACAACGCTGGACACCGCCAAAATTAACGTGCCTTTTAAAAATTTATTATTAGAACTTGCTGAAGTATCACTCATAAATTTGCCTTCCTAAAAAAGTTACACACTAATTATCCTATTTTTCAGGCGTTTTTACAAGCCTTTCCCCAAAATGTAGGCTACTTAATTCTTGCATTAGATTTTTCTTGTGATAAAATATTTTTTATAAGGAGTGATTTATTATGAAAAAGTTTTATGCAGCTTTAACCGCAGCAGCAATCATGACCGTTTGCTTTAGCACTAGCGCCTTTGCTGCTCCGCTGAAAAATTATGATACCGGCAAATTTGCCATTGATGCAGGCATCACCTTCCCTTCCAGCTTGAAGGGCGGCAATTACAAAATGTCTAAATCCGACAGCTCCTACTACAGCGCGACTGTTGGCATTGGCAAACGTATGGCTCTGAACTACCAATGGGATAAATATAAAGGTAGCGACGGTGATTTGACTGCGCAACAATTTAACTTGATGTACCAAGTGCTTCCCAACGTTTCTGCTTACGCTGGCTGGTTGGGTGCAGATGCTGATGTTAATGTTGGCAACGGCAAAAAGAAAAATTCTGCACACGCAGGCTTGCAAGCGCACTTTGACATCCCCCTGCTCTTTACCGTTTATGGTAACGTGGGCGTAGGTACCAAAAGCAGTGCTTACGAAATTGGTATTTCCAAACCACTTTTCAACAACATCGAACTAAACTTGTCCTACTATGACGGCAAATTCAAAGACGTTATTGACGGCGACGAAGAGATGAGAGCTAAGGGCGTGCAGATGGGTGTAACTGTGAAGTTCTAACAAAATGCGTGATAAGCGTACATAAACGAGTGAAAGCTTTTGCTTCCACTCGTTTATTTTTTATGCGACGGCGTTGGCATTTACTCGCTCTATGGCACCTCGTAATTTATTCCATACATTCAAGTCAGTAAATATTTCTACAATGCTACCTCTATCTGTAAAAGGAGTTTCCTGCAACACAGACATATCCTTTAAAATTCCGTTGTGAACTATATATTCCACAATCTGATTTACAAAATAAATTTGTCTGCTGTCTAGACTGGTGTCATTTAGAAATTCTGCAAAAGCTTCTTTCGCCGCATTCATATCCATACCAACAATTTCACGAACAAACTCGCCTAAAGGTTTCTCGCCATATTCTGCACGGTAATCCTCCCTTGTACCTACCTCGATCCACAAAATATCTTCTAAAGATTTAAGGTCAATACTGTTCAAAGGTTTATTACTACGCAGCTTGAAAATTGCAATATGGTCTGGATGCTTACGCACATAGAACTCTGCTTTAGCCTTATAATTTTTTAAATCATCATTTTCCAGTTCCGCATCATTCCAGTCCACACCTAAAACATCGTCCGTAAAATTCGTAAAATATTTATCTCGTTCTGGAATAATATATTTCACCAAGTCACGTAAATTTTTACGGATATGTTCAAATTCGTTGATGCCTGCTTTTTCGACGTAATCAGTGCGTAAAATCTTCTCCAGCAAATCAGACTTAGCAATGATTTCCGGAATGTTGGCAACTCTTGCAATGTCGCTTGCCTTATTAAACAAATCTTTCAAGCCACGACCATAGCCTTTCCCAGCCAAATACGCCAGTTCAATTCCATACATCAACGCATCAAAACGCAGCGCTTTGGGATCATCTGCATCAGGCGTTACCAGTGAAGCAAGATGTTCGCGCATATCATTAGTATTCTCTAAAGAAAGACTCACATAATTTTCAGGATTAGAATACAGCTCCACATAACGCAAATGTTGATGAACAGCAAAATTTTCTTTGTTCAGTTCTTGCACTTTAGCAACCATATCAGCTACTAAACTTTTACGGAACGCAATCAAATCTTTTGTCTGATAAGCTAAATCCTGCAATTTAAAAGCAATCTGCGCTTTCAAATTAAAGATTGCTCCCTGCAAAGCAATTTGGTTAGCCGTAGGCTTGCCTTGGTTCATACGGAAGAATTCAAAATTTCCGCAGAAGTCAAAAATATAAAATTTGTTTTTGTCTTCGCCATCAAGCAAGCCAGCACACAAGCGAGTGCCGCGACCAATCATCTGCCAAAATTTTGCCTTACTAAAAACTGGCTTAAAGAACACCAAATTCAAAATCTCCGGCACGTCAATACCAGTATCAAGCATATCTACACTAATGGCAATTTGCGGAAGCTTCTTAGCATCAGAAAATTCATCAATGGCACTTTGTGCGTAATTGATATAGTTATCAATCACTTTGGCAAATCCAGGCAAATGGGGATACTCTTTGCCAAAAATTTCCAAAATTTTTTCTGCATGGGTATGGTTCTTAGCAAAAATAATACTCTTGCCCAACTTGTTACCATAATCAATTTTAATCCCATCCGTCATCAAAGTATTAAGCACCTTGCGAATAGTATCTTCATTAAAAATACAGTTATTCAGTGCAGAAGGTGCAATAGATTCCGGATACTCACCATTTTCATTGGCGAAAGTTGCTTCATAAATCTTTTGTTCTTCAGGACTAAGTTCGTCATAGCGAATACCACTTGTCAAAAACTTAAGATGGCTCTCAACAGAAACGTAGTCAACTAAATAGCCATCCTTAACTGCCTGCGCTAACTCGTAGCCGTATGTAGGCACACCATTTTGCAGCTCAAAAATTTCATAGGTATTTTTATCGATTTCATCTTTAGGAGTTGCAGTCAAGCCAACTAAAGGCGCATCAAAATAATTAAAAATATCACGATACTTATTATAAATAGAACGATGCGCTTCGTCACAGATAACTAAATCAAAATGACCGCAGGTAAACAATTTGCCTTGTTCATCCTTCACCTCATCAATACAATTCATCATCGTCTGATAAGTACTAAACACAGCCTCAACTGCATAATTATCTTTTTCTTCGCACAAATTGGTAACACTCATATTAGGAAGCAAATTTACAAAATTACGCTTCGCTTGCGTTACCAAGGAGTTTCTGTCTGCAAGGAACAGGACATGCTTAATCCAGCCTTGCTTTTGCAAAACATCACAAAGAGCAATAACAGTTCTAGTCTTGCCACTACCTGTTGCCATTACCAGTAATGCTTTACGTCTATTTTTCACGCCAAAACTTTCACAAACTGCTTTAATGGCAGCTTCTTGGTAATAACGACCAGCAATATTCTTATCTACGACAACGTGTTTCAAACTGCTACGCATACGGCGCAAATTAAACAGTTTTTCCAAATCACGTTTAGAATAAATAGTTGCTACCTTGCGTTCAGGATAAACGCCATCATTGATACGTGTTTCAAAACCATTGGTCAAGAAGATTACAGGTTTAAAGCCTTGTTTCTTTTCTATAAGCTTCGCATATTCTTCTGCTTGTTGTCTGCCTTTAGAAACATCTACGCAGGTACGTTTAGCTTCAATTATAGCAAGTACCTTCCAATCATTTCCGTACAAGACATAATCAGCAAATCCCAATTCACTTTTGTTAGGCATGCCGGGAATAGGAACCTCATTCACCCAATCCACCGTCTCAACCCAACCAGCATCACGAAGCATTGCATCAATGTAAATTTTGCGAGTTTTATATTCGGAAAGCTCCAATGGTTTGGGAACATAAGTCTGTTGCTGCTGTTCACGACGAGCAGTAAGCTCTTCACGCAAAGCCTTATTTTCAGCTAGAAGTTTTTCAAAATCAAGTTGCACTTGGCTAGGAGCAGGCATTTCTTCATGCGCAACAAGCAAGCTTGCATCAAAAGATTTTTCCGTGTAATTATCACCGTAGCAATAAGCGACGAAGTCCATAAAGATATGCAAGTTTTCTAAACACAGGGAAGCTTCTTCAACGGTATTCTTTTTATCATATTTGTGGTTGCCTTTATTGCCCATAAGGCGAATTAAATTCAGCCTTTGCCATAAATCGGCACCAACAATATCGCGAAAGTCCTCACTATTCATTAACATTACAAGCTTGTCATCGTAGGGCTTTTCAAGACTGCTATCTACTGAATACATCCATTTGATGGCAAACTCCATCGTCCTGCGACAATTAATAACTGTAGTCGTAGGATCAATGTGTAAAATTTTTTCTGCTGCTATCGCTACATCGGCAAACGGTTTAAACTGCGGTTCTGCTAGCAGAAAGTCAAAATTGGTCATACTGCTCACCACTTTCAAAGTAACTGCGTATTTAGGGAAACTGTTTTAACTTACTCACCCAAAATATTTCTGCATCAAAGCTTTCTTTAAAGTTTCTAATTTATCTAAACTTTTTTGAATGTCTAATTTTGATTTGTCGATTTGTTTAACAAAAACCGAGAATTGCCACTGCAATTCTAACGGTGGAATAATCATCCTAAAATTTCTTATAGCCTTTAAACCAACATTTTTTATTGTACTTCTAGTAGAATTTTCTTCAAGAAAATTCAAAAACGATTCTGTTTGCATTAAGTTATATACAAATTGACGATTCATATTTGATTTCAAATTACAGTAACATGCACTTTTACCTAAAACAATTTTTTCACCCCTATATAGTGCCAGCTTACCTAGCGTACCATTAATAGAAAGTAAAATAGCATTAGGTGATAGTTCAATATAGTATTTACCATATTCTGCTTCATCCACAAATTTAGTAGTATCAGTAACTACAATCTTTCCGCCTATTAAATTATTACCATTAATAAACGGATACTCAGCCGTTTCCACATAGTTGGGTGTCCCATGTAAACCATCACCAATACCATCACAAACATCTTGCAACAATACGGTATCCCAATTTTTCTCATTACGCACAGGATTCCCAAACATATCGACAAATCGGGCTTTGACAAGTTCATCTAATTTGTGAAGTTGTAGTTTACGTTTTTCAATAAGACACAAAATATTTTTGAGTTTGTTTGCAATGCTTACTTGTGATTTTAAATCTAAAATCTTTATTTCAAAATCTGCTATTTGCTTTACGCTAATATTAGGTTGCGCACAACCAAAAGCATTTTTTAAAATTTCTGATTTGAAATAATCAGACTGACAATAACAATTCAGATATTCTCTGTTAAGTTTATCTTCAACAGGTTTCAAATTACAAACGCGCTGATTCAATAATGCAACATACTCATTTGGATAGACACCAATCTTCCCTACTGTTGCACCTGACATAGCCATTAAAATATCATTTTTACGAACTATAAAATTATCATTGTTTTTCAAAAACTCAACAGAATAACAGACATTCTTATCAACATTAACAGTTTCTCCATCCAAATTACTTATACGAATTACAGGAACGCCATCAGTTATAAACTCTTCGCTTTTGAACGCATATCCACTAATTATTTTACAAACATCACCTAATCTAACCATCACAACATCCTCCTATATTTCTACTTCTGCTGTGATTTACTCCAACTATTTCCATTTTGGAAACAGTTGCCGAGAATTTCTCGGCAACTTAATTCTACACACTACTCCTCAACAAGTATCTGCTCATTCACAATCCACTTGCCACTTCTAGTATTTCCCTGTCTATCCAAAACCTTATTTTTTCTCAAACGTTTGACATAATATTTTATAAGTTCCCTATCAACATTTAACTTAGTTGCTATTTCTTGTTGGGTAATAACCAAATTTTCCCTAATAACTTCTAAAACAGCTACCTCTTGTTCACTCAGAACTATATCGTTTGCGAAATAAAACTTTTTGGGGACTTCTACTTCTTGATTGGGGAGCAATTGGGGGGTGATTGGGGAGTGATTGGGGAGCGATTGGGGACTCACCAAATAACCATCCCTATATAAATCTATCCTCACAGCTCCATCCAAATCTTGTATTCTAGGTTCAGGCAATCCGTATTCTTTGCAACGTTTAAACATTCTGGGAATACCAGTTCCCCATCCTTCAATAATTTTCATATACGCCAACACATTAGCAATGCCACGATTACGTACTTGAGAATAACCTTGCTTCATTCTTTCGATACTTACTTCATTCATAAGCATACCAGGAGAAGTTATCTCTAATCTATCATCAAACAATATAACTTGAACATTAACAGGTTCTAAATAACTACGATGACAAATAGCATTGCAAATTAACTCCCTAATAACATCAATAGGCAGTTCATAAATATCTTTTCTTTGTATACCTTCAATTTTTGCTCCCAAATGTATGGCGCGCAAAACAAAATCATAAGCTTCATCAATTTGTTCAGATAGTTTGCCAGTGTATTCTTTACGGTCAACAAAAATTGCTCTTGTGTCTCCTTTAAACACTGCGCATTGCACCTTAACATCCATTCCATCCAGCGGTTTTCCTAATAAAATACATAATCCTATACTAGGAACAACTTTCCCATCTACATCATGCAATAACTTCCATTCATACAATTTATTTTTAGTAAGCGGACGAATCGTAGCACGTTCTTTGGCAGTTTCACATTGGCTCTTAGCATATTCAAACGCTTCCACACAAAAATCTTCTATCTCTTTTTCAGTTATAGATTGTTCACGAGCGGGAAGTTGGTCATAAAATTTATTAGTTCCTCGTAAAATCAAATCTTTAACGTAATATATTTCTGCTAAACGAGTAGTTCCACCTACTCTAATAAAGCTACCTTTTTCAATCCCTAAAGATTTAATATAATACGGAGTTTGTTTACCTGCTTCAATCTCAACAAACAAAACATACTTGTCCTCAATATTCCTTACATAAATATTGGGAACAATCATCGGTTTGCAACTATCCATAATAGCATTAGTAATAGCATCCATAGTAGTAAACAGTTCTTCTTTATCAATGCCTATCACTTTCATAGTGCCATCTTCTATGCCAAAAACAAGAGTGCCACCTTTACCGTTAGCAAAAGCTACAACGGTTTTCATATATTTAATACTCTTTTCTGGCACAGTTTCTTTATACTCAACATTTACGGATTCGCCTAATAATAATTTATCAGTCATTTTCAAGCATCTCCTCTAATTCTGCCAAGCCTTTGGTAATTTCCATTTCCAGTTCGTGCAGTTCCGCCATAATTTGTTCTGTTGGCGGGTATTCTACAGGAACATACTCAATCTTTTTATATTTGTTTATGGAAAGGTCATAACCATTTTCGATAATCTCTTGCACATCCACGAAGAAGGATTTTTCTGTGCGAGCGCGTTCTGCCTCGCCATCTAAATTATGGAAGCGCGCAATGATATCTGGAATATCGTTGTCATTTATAGCAGTACGCTTGTCATCAAGGCTAAAGCCATCGGCCTGCATATCGTAGAACCAAACTTTATCGGTGCCACCGTGTCCAGTCTTAGTAAAAATTAAAATACCAGTACTTACACCAGCGTAAGGTTTAAACACACCGGAAGGCATAGAGATTACTGCTTCCAAACGGTTGCCTTCAATAAGCTCTTTGCGAATTGCCTTGTGAGCATTGGAAGAACCAAAGAGTACGCCATCAGGAACAATACAAGCACAACGCCCGCCAAGTCTGAGCATTTTCATAAAGAGTGCCAAGAAAAGCAGCTCTGTCTTTTTCGTCTTACACATCTTGAGTAAATCAACGGAGACGATATCGTTATCAAGACTTCCTTTAAACGGAGGGTTCGCCAAAATCAGGGAATATTTATTTCTGTCAGGGTTTTGGTCAGAAAGACTATCACGATATTCGATAAAAGGATTTTCCACACCGTGAGTCATCATATTCATAGCGCCAATGCGCAGCATAGTTCTATCCATATCATAACCATGGAACAAACCGTTCATGTAATGGTCCTTCTTTTGTTTGTTGAAGAAGATTTCTTCTTTATGGTTATCTTTTAAATATTCACCAGCTGCTACAAGGAAACCACTTGTACCACAAGCCGGGTCACAAATTACATCGTCAGGTTTAGGTTGCATCAAGGCAACCATCATTTTAATAATGTGACGAGGCGTGCGGAACTGTCCATTGCGACCAGATTGTGCAATTTTAGACAGCAAGTATTCGTACACATCACCACGAATATCGCTATCGTGTACTTGTGCCATTTGGTTATAAATTTCGTCCAAGGTTGCTACAACTTTAGAAAGTACTAAAGGTGTTGGCAGTTTAAAAATTGCATCATCCATATACTTGGAATAAGCGCTGTTCTTATCTCCGTGAAGCTGTTTAATGAATGGAAACACATCTTCCTGCATTACGGAATACATTTTCCCTGCAGGAAAGTCGCGGAAGACGCTCCATTTTAATTGCTTGCCATCCACTTCGCGTTCATTGATGACAACAACATCTGCAAACATACTTTGATAAGGCAAGCCAAGCATTGCACTTTCTTTAGCACGCAAATTATCTGCCTCATCTAAATCATGAATGAACATCAAGTAAGTAATTTGCTCAATAACATCAAGAGGATTTACCAATCCACCTGCTGCGAATATATCCCAAAGACCATCTATTTTATTTTTTAATTCGCCTGTAATCATTTTAATCGTTCTCCCTGTTCCAAGAATAGAGCACAAAAGATAGTCAATCTTTCAACATATCTAAATACATATCCAGTCTTGCATTGATATATCCTGCAAACAGATTCTCCATAGCTGAAAGGTTGTGCTTTACGTAATATTCATCAAATGCATTGTAATAAGTAATTCTATCTGTAAACTTAATGTCTATAGGCGGGTAGCCTGCTTTCATCAACTCAAGATTCACCAGTAGCCGTCCTGTTCTACCATTGCCATCAATAAACGGATGGATGCCTTCAAATTCAATATGGAAACGCGCCAGCTTTGTCACAATATGTTCTGTACTTTCAGCAAACTCACGCAACAACTGCTCCATCTTTACTTCAATAAGATATGGTTGCGCAGGTTCATGTTGAGCTCCCATAATTCTTACAGGAACTCTGCGATATACACCTCTATCTTCTTTCTTATCTGCCAGAACGAGGTAATGAATTTGCTTAATAACCCTTTCACTAATAGGAACATTATCCTTTACAAGCTCTCTTACAAATTCAAAAGCTTCTTTGTGTCCTACAGCCTCCAAGTGATCTTTTAATGGTTTTTTATCAATAGTAAGACCTCTAAGCACTAAATCTGTTTCTCTTAGCGTAAGAGTGTTGCCTTCAATTGCATTGGAATTATATGTATACTCTACGATAAATTCCTCATTGAGTCTTGCTACCTCACCGGCAGTCAAAGGTCTCCTGCCGTCTAATTCTACTTTCTTACGGTCAATTTGTAGCAAGACGCTTTCCTTTGATTTATATCTTCCATCTACTGGTTTTCTTGCATCTGTTGGAATTTTCCAACCTCGTCCTTCTTGATACGCACCGGGAATTTTCCCTTCAGAACAAAGCACCCGTATTCTTCTATCAGAAATGCCCCATTTTTCAGAAGCCTGTTTTACTGTAATAAACATCGGTTATCCCTCCTGTATTACCTATAGTGTACCACTTTATCGAAATAATACCAATAACTTCGGAACAATATTTATCTAAATAACGGAATAACAAAAAACGAGTGAAAGCTTTTGCTTCCACTCCTTTTTTACTTACTTATAACAGTTTTACTCACCTTTTATCATTTGCAAGAAGGTCGCTTCGTCAATTACTGTTACCCCAAGCTTTTCAGCTTTTTCCAGCTTACTGCCTGCTTCCGCACCAGCAATGACGAAGTCCGTCTTTTTGCTTACGCTTCCACTTACCTTCGCCCCAACGTCCTGCGCCATGGTTTGCGCTTCTGCACGTCCGAGGGTGGGCAAGGTTCCGGTAAACACTAAGGTTTTACCAAAAAAAGGATTGCTTTCGCTAGTAGCGCGTGTAGCAAATTCCATCTTCAAGCCTGCTGCTTCCAAGCGTTCCAGCAAATCAATATTGGCAGGAACAGAAAGCCAAGTTACAACGCTTTCGGCAATTTTACCGCCAATGTCGCGAATCGCCGCCAGCTGTTCGTGTTCCGCCGTCCTCAGGTTCTGCACCGTACCGAACTCTACTGCCAAAATGCGTGCCACTTTCGCACCCACATGGCGAATGCCTAAACCGAAGAGCAGTTTGTCTAGCTCGTTCTCTTTGCTGGCTTCAATAGCCTTGAGCAAATTATCCGCAGATTTTTCGCCCATACGTTCAAGCTTCAGCAGTTCTTCCTTGGTTAAAGAATACAAATCTGCCGCATCACGGACAAGCTCGCTGTCAATGAGCTGATTGATTACGGAAGGACCACAGCCTTCAATATTCATGGCATCACGGCTGACAAAATGAATCAAGCCTTCGCGTCCAAGGGCAGGACAATGAGGATTAGTGCATCTAATCGCCGCTTCACTGCCTTGACGTTCAACCTTCCAGCCACATTCAGGACATTCCGCGGGAATTACTACGGGAACTTCCTCGCCAGTACGCTTGCTTTCCACAACACGCAACACTTCGGGAATAATCTCCCCTGCTTTATTGATGATAACTCTATCGCCAATGCAGATGTTCTTTTCGCGAATGAAGTCTTCGTTGTGCAAGGTTGCCCTACTTACCACGCTACCGGAAAGTTTTACAGGTGTCAGCACTGCAGTGGGAGTCAGCACCCCAGTACGGCCAACACGCCAAACGATATCCTCCAAAGTAGTTTCTGCTTGTTCAGGTGGAAACTTAAAAGCAATTGCCCAGCGCGGATCTTTACCTGTCGCACCTAAAATACGTTGTTGGTAAACTGCGTTTACCTTAATTACGGCGCCGTCAGTATCGTAAGCCAAGCTGTTACGCTTAGCATCAAATTCTTCTATAAATTTAATGGCAGCCTCAATATCGGGGACTACCTTGTAATTTTCGCTAACCTTGAAGCCATACTTTTTCAGCATCGCTAAGGACTCGCTATGTTTTTCGAGGGCACCATTACCGACATTGTAAGCGAAGAAGCTTAAAGAACGTTTCGCAGTAACCTGCGGGTCTAATTGGCGCAAGCTTCCTGCCGCCGCATTACGAGGGTTGGCAAATTCTGCTTCCCCTTTTTCCGCACGTTCTTCATTTAAACGCATAAACTCGTGACGAGGCATATAAACCTCGCCGCGCACGTCCAATAATTCAGGCACTTCTTCCCCCTCAGGAACGGTCAAGGTCAAAGGAATTGCACGAATGGTACGCACGTTAGCAGTAACATTTTCGCCCACCACCCCGTCACCACGGGTAGCAGCACGTACCAGCTTGCCATTCTCGTACACAAGACTGCAAGCCAAGCCGTCAATCTTCGGCTCCATAACGTACTCAATGGCACTACCTTGGGGCAAACCATTACGCACACGCTCGTCAAAAGCACGCAGTTCATCTGCACTAAAGGCGTTGCCCAAGGAAAGCAACGGTGTCAAATGCTTAACCTCCGTAAATTCCGGAGAAACCTTGCCACCTACACGTTGAGTGGGGGAATCAGCAGTAACCTCTTCCGGATACTCCGCTTCAATTTCACGCAGGCGTACCATCAGACGATCATACTCCGCATCCGTAATCACAGGCGCATCCATCACATAATATAAATACTCGTGATGGCGCAGCTCCTTCCGCAAAGCCTCCGCTTCAGCCAGTGCTTCGTTTTTCAATTCTTCGTTTTCAAATAAGTTGAACATGGTATCAACCCCTCAGTCATCGCTCCGCGATGCCAGCTCCCCTTACAGGGGCGCCAGACTTATTGATTAATGTATATAAATTAAACCTTTTTAAGCACAGCGTACTTGGTAAGCAAACTGCGAATACCTGCGCCAGCAAACGCAACTTTTACCTCTTGTCCATCAGCGCCGTTAATAACGCTAACTACGGTACCAACGCCCCACTTGCTATGGCTAACCTTGTCGCCTGCGCTAAAGGTAGTGCTGTTGCCAGCAGTTTCCTTCGGCACGAAGCTACTCTTAGGCTGCAAGAACCAGTCAGTATTAGTCATGCGTTTTTCACGTTGAGGTGCTGTTTGTTGGGAAACAGTACGTTGTGCTTGGGGACGTTTGAACTCGTGAATCAAATTGCGAGGTACTTCCTTCAAGAAACGAGAGGGCGGATAAGAAACAGTATGCCCAAAAATTGTACGCATTCTTGCGTGGCTTAAATATAAATCTTGTTCCGCACGGGTAATGCCCACGTAGCACAAGCGGCGTTCTTCCTCAATCTCCTCATCACTCATCAAAGTGCGAGCGTGGGGGAAGATGCCTTCTTCCATACCAACCAGGAACACCACCGGGAACTCCAAGCCTTTTGCAGAGTGGAGAGTCATTAAAGTAATGGCATCTTCACCAAGCTCTGCATCATCAATATCAGAAACAAGGGCTACCCTGCCCAAGAAGTTTTCCAAAGTATCTTCTTCCTCGCCTTTGGCAAAATCTTCTGCAACGGAAAGCAGTTCTTGTAAATTTTCTACACGGCTCTGATCTTGAGCGCTCTTGCTGTTTTGCAGTTCCTCAAGATAGCCGGTTTTAGTCATTACATTATCAATGAGTTGTTTTACAGGCACTTCGCCAGAATTTGCTTCGCCCATCAATTCAAAAATAATGCTGCTCAATTCTTCCAGCTTGCCAACAAAGCGACTGCTCAAACCAGGCACTTCACTGGAAGCAGAAACTACGTCAAACAAATTCATTTGATTTTCTTCTGCGTAAGCAAGCAGCTTCGCCAAAGTAGCATCACCAATGCCACGACGAGGCACATTAATAATTCTCAGCAAGCTTAAAGAGTCGTTAGGATTAAAAATTACACGCATATAAGCGATGATATCTTTAATTTCCTTACGTTCATAGAACTTTGTGCCCCCCACGATGTTATAGGGAATGCCACTCTTAATCAGCATTTCTTCAAACACACGGGATTGGGTGTTGGTACGATAGAGCACTGCCATATCGCCAAGCTTTTTATTTTCACGACGTTGCAGGCCTTGCAATTGTTCAATCACAAAACGTGCTTCATCACGTTCATCAATAGCTTTGAAATAGGTAATCTCTTTGCCATTGTCTTTATCAGTCCACAAGTTTTTAGGCTTACGACCAGTGTTATTATCGATTACAGCGTTTGCCGCATCAAGAATTACTTGAGTGCTACGGTAGTTTTGTTCCAATTTAACCAGCTTAGCTTCCGGGTAATCCTTTTCAAAATCAAGGATATTGGTAATATCAGCACCGCGCCAGCCGTAAATACTTTGGTCAGCATCACCAACAACGCAAATATTTTTATGCTTCGCCGCCAAAAGCTTGGTCAGCAGATATTGTGCGTAGTTAGTATCTTGATATTCGTCTACCAAAATATAATCAAACTTGTCTTGATATTTAGTGCGTACTTCTTCATTTTCTTGGAGCAGTTTCAAAGTAACCAAGAGCAAGTCATCAAAGTCAAGAGCGTTATTTTGTTGCAGCTTCGCTTCGTAGCGAGCGTAAATTTCCGCAACCTTTTGCTCGTAAAAATCGCCAGCTTCTTTAGCGTAAGCTGCCGCAGTTTTCAATTGGTTCTTAGCATTACTGATATGACTGATTACACCAGAGGGTTGGAAACGTTTTTCGTCCAAGTTCAACTCTTGCAGAACTTGCTTCACCAAGCTTTTAGTATCAGTTGTATCGTAAATCGCGAAATTATTTGTGTAAGTTCCTAATTTATCAATTTCAAAACGGAGCAGTTTAGCACAAAATGCATGGAAGGTATGGAGCCATACGTCCTTTGCTGCCACGCCTGCCATTTTGTCTACACGTTCACGCATCTCTGCTGCCGCTTTATTGGTAAAGGTAATCGCCAAAATTCTGTAAGGCAATACACCTTGATTTAACAAATGAGCAATACGACAGGTAAGCACTTTAGTTTTGCCACTACCAGCACCTGCCAAAATTAACATGGGACCGTTCACCGTTTGCACTGCATCTGCTTGCTGCGGGTTCAGTCCCTTAATCGTATCATCTACCATAAAATTTCCTAGACCTCCAATTTGCGCTTACGCGCCTGAACAACTATTTTTCTATCTACAGTCTTATTATTATAACACAAAAATCTTACCAATTGCCCCTGAAGCATAATGTATACATTTCAAATTTTTACAATTTTTTACGAAGTGAGTATGCTATAATATAGATACTGATAATTTTCTCCCATTTTATCAGACCAAGCTAACTATTTTACAGAAGGTTTTAAGATGACTGAAAAACGTACCTCCTTCGTCCCAGCGGACGATTTAAGTAAGCTTTGGCGTGCCATTATCGAATTTGACATGCTTGCCCCCGGTGACAGAATTTTAATCGGTCTAAGTGGTGGCAAGGATAGTATGTTCCTGACGGCAGCCTTGGCTGAGATAAAAAAATATTCTCCCATTCCCTTTGACCTTGCCTGCTACACGGTCAATGCCATGTTTGCGCCTAACTTTCCTAAACAAGAGCTGGAAGATTTTTGCAAGCACTACGGTGTAGAACATTACCACGATGACGTGGACGTAAACGCTGCTTGGCAAAATAAGGGGAACACTCCCTGCTTTACCTGTGCCTATTTTAGACGCGCTGCCACAAATCGCAGGGCCTTGGAGCTGGGCTTTAACAAGGTTGCCTTGGCACATCATCACGACGATGCAGTAGAAACTTTCTTTATGAACATCTTTACTAGCGGTCAGCTGCGTACCTTTTTGCCGGTGACACCCCTTTCCAGAACGGGGCTTACAGTTTTGCGCCCCCTTTTGTATTACAGAGAAAGCGAAATTCGTGAGCTGGTAGATAAATTACAGCTGAAGCCTCTTAAAAATCCCTGTCCCTACGATGGCTACACTACTCGCCAAGATGTGAAGGAGCATATCGCTGCCCTCAACGACCAGTACCCGGAAGTGTACGAACATCTAGCAGCAGCAATGCGCTGCACCAATACGCAGGAGCTGTGGCCTGACAAGCTTGGTCAAAAAGAACTGGCGCAAAAATTCCGCGCCTTCTGGAATAAAAAGAACAACAAATAAATGAGGTGATATTAATGACTTGGGAACAATTTCAATACGATTACCTGCGCTTTGACGGACGTATTAACCGTTGGCCTTACTTTTGGAAGCCCATTCTCTTTAGCTTAGCAGTAAGCTGCTTGCTAATGATTTTTGAAATGCTGCTACCTTTATTCATCACAGATATGCTTTTTAAGGTAGTACCTGTTTTTAACGTAATTGTTACCAGCTCCTTCATCGTGCGCCGTTGCCACGATTTGGATAAAAGTGGTTACTGGGGTTTCTTGGTTTTAATCCCCGTCGTAAACTTTTTCTTCCTTTTATACCTGCTCTTTGCCAAAGGCACTGATGGCTGGAACCAATACGGACCAGATCCACTTGAGTTCGATTTTTAAAGCACGAAAGCTCCGCGAATGCGGAGCTTTCAGTTTTTAATATGTTAATATTTCAGGTCCATTCTCAGTAATAAGTATGGTATGCTCCCATTGCGCAGACAAACTACGGTCAGAAGTATAAACAGTCCATTCGTTAGCAGCGTCAACGAAAATGTCACGTTTACCTGCGTTAATCATTGGTTCGATGGTAAGAATCATGCCGGGAACCAGGAGCATACCCGTTCCACGCTTGCCAACATGGCAAACGAAAGGTTCTTCGTGAAATTCAACGCCTACGCCGTGACCACCAAATTCTTCTACAACACTGTAGCCGTGTTTGCGAGCCAGTGCGGAAACTGCAGCACCAATGTCACCAACGGTGCCCCAAGCTTTGGCAGCTTCAATGCCTTTTTTCAAGCATTCTTTAGTAATATTAACAAGCTTTTCAGCCTTGGGAGTTACTTTGCCAATCATAAACATACGGGAAGCATCTGCGTAGTAACCATTATAAATGGTAGAAACGTCTACGTTTACGATGTCGCCACTTTTCAGCACGTCGTGTTCGCTAGGAATACCGTGGCAAACTTGGTCGTTGATGGAAGTGCAAACACTTTTCGGGAAGCCGCAGAAGCCAAGGGGAGCAGGCACTGCACCTTGAGCAGTGGTAAAGTCATAAACAATTTTATCGATTTCAGCAGTGGTCATACCAGCTTTAATGTGTTTAGCAACTTCGTCCAAAACAGCAGTGTTAATTTCGCAAGCCTTACGAATACCTTCGATTTGTTCCGGAGTTTTAATCATATCCACATCGGGAACTTCGTAGCCTTTGGCTCTATAGGCTTCAATTTTATTTAAAAGCTCTTGATTCATTTTAATTCTCCTTAAAATTCTTTTCTAACATTGTATTATAGCACAAATTCTTTTCTCCGTGATAAATTTATTATGACATTAAGGGATGCTTGTGGTAAAATTGTTCTGTATGATTACTTTTATGCAAGAAAGGACTTATTTATGGAAGAATTAATTCTGCAATTCATCGACTTAGTGCTTCATTTGGACAAGCATTTGCCTGCCATCATGGAAGCTTACGGTCATTTTATTTACGCAATTTTATTTACTGTTGTTTTCTGCGAAACTGGTTTGGTAGTTACTCCCTTTTTACCGGGCGACTCCCTGCTTTTTGCTTGCGGTGCCTTGGCAGCTACTGCTCCTGACGGCATGAACATTACCATTATCACCGGTATCTTTTTGGTGAGCGCAGTCTTAGGCGATGCCACCAACTATTTTATAGGCGAGAAGGCTGGCATGGCGATTATAAATTCCAAGCGAGGCATCATAAAGCCGGAGCATATTCAAAAGGCTCACGAATTTTACGAAAAGCACGGTCACAAAGCTATCGTTTTGGCACGCTTCGTTCCCATCGTGCGTACCTTCGCACCCTTCGTTGCTGGCATTGGCAAAATGCACTACGGAACCTTTGCCCGTTACAATGTTATCGGTGCTTGCGTGTGGGTTGCCTTGTTCGTAGGCGGTGGTTACTTCTTTGGTAACATTCCCTTCGTAAAACAAAACTTCCCCATCGTAACCTTGAGTATCGTAGTTTTATCCGTGATGCCCATTATTCTTGAGTTCGTCAAAGCTCACCTAAAAAAGTAATAAGCACTTCTAACTTTTTTAAGATTAATAGATTAGGAGAATTCACATGTACTGTTTTAATAGCGATTACACCGAAGGCTGTCATCCTGCCATTTTAGATAAATTAGTAGCAACCAATATGGTGCAAACCACTGGTTACGGAATGGATGCTTACTGCAACGAAGCACGTGGGCTGGTTAAAATTGCCTGCAACCGTCCCGATGCAGACGTGCATCTTTTAGTTGGCGGCACTCAAACAAATTTAGTAGTAATCTCTGCGGCACTGCGCCCCCACCAAGCAGTTCTCGCCAGCTTCCCCAGTCACATCAACACTCACGAAGCAGGTGCCATTGAACACGGTGGTCATCGTGTAATCCCCCTGCACACCGACGACGGCAAGCTGACTGCTGCCCAAATCGAAGCTGAATGGATTAAGTACGATACTGACCCTGCCCGCGAACATTGGGCGCAGCCCAAACTGGTTTACATCTCCCAATCTACTGAAGTTGGCAGCATGTATAACAAAGCAGAACTGGAAGCCCTGTACGCAGTGTGCAAAAAATATGGCTTGTACCTTTTCATTGACGGTGCCCGTCTTGGTTACGCCCTTGGCTCTCCCGATAGCGACTTGACCTTAGAAGACGTTGCCAACAACTGCGACGTGTTCTACATTGGCGGTACCAAATGCGGTTTACTTTTTGGCGAAGCTGTTGTTATTTTGAACGACAACCTGAAACCAGACTTCCGTTCCATCGCTAAACAAAATGGTGCCATCTTGGCGAAAGGTCGCCTGCTGGGCATTCAGTTTGGCGTTGTGATGAAAGACAATATGTATATCGAAATTTGTCGTCACGCTGTAGAACAAGCTTATAAAATCCGCGATGCTTTCCTGGCGCACGGTTTTAAATTTATTACCGAATCTCCCACCAACCAACAATTTGTAATTTTAACTCCTGCTCAATTTGAAAAGCTGAGCGAGGAATTTGTGTTAAGTCTTATCGAATATCTGCCCGATGGCAACTACAGCGCACGCATTTGCACAAGCTGGGCAACCAAGGACGAAGAAGTTGATAAGCTTATCGCTATGATTCCGGAGCTGTAAGTTATGCAAGGCTCAAATTTTAAGGCTGAATTCATCAGTGGAATGCGAGCAGGGATTCCTGTTGTCTTGGGCTTCGTTCCCATTGGCATTGCTTTTGCCATTATGGCGAGACAGGCAGGCTTTACCGTTGCCCAAACCTGTGGCTTTTCTATTTTTGTTTTCGCAGGCGCCAGCCAAATGATGGCAGTGGGTATGTACGAACAGGGGGCCAGCATTATCGCTATAATTTTGACGACCTTTATTTTAAACTTTAGACATTTAATTATGAGCACTTGCGTTTTTGAGCGCATCAAGCAATCTACCTTAAAGCAAAAACTTCTTGCCAGCTTTGGTGTTACGGACGAATCCTTTGCCCTTTTCACCACAGAAAAAGAAGAACGGTGCACAATAGCGTATCTCATGGGAATGAATCTCGCTTTGTACACCGCTTGGAACGCTGGCACTTTTATTGGCGCCATCGCTTCTGATTTTTTACCTGTAATCATCACCGCCAGCTTAGGCGTTGCCCTTTACGCTTTGTTCATCGGGCTACTAGTTCCCAACATTACCAAAAATTTCCGCTTGGGTTTATTGGTAGTGCTGACAGCCATTTGCAACACTGTGCTTTCCCAATTTATGCCTGCTAGCTGGGCGCTGATTGTTTCTACTTTGGTATGTGCTTTCATCGGCATCTTCACCGTTGACTTAGAAGGCAACAAGGAGGAATGCGCAGATGAATAGTTTTGAATATGCTCTTTTAATTTTGGGCATGGCTCTAGTAACTTACATTCCCCGTATGCTTCCCTCCATCATCATCGACAAGATGCGCTTCGGAGCGAAAACGGAAAAGTTTTTAAGGCTCATCCCCTACACCGCCATCAGCGCCCTGGTTTTCCCAGGAGTCTTTTTCGTTGACGGTGCTAATCCTTATATCGGTATTGCCGGAGCAATCACAGCAGGAGCTCTCGCATGGCTACGGCTCCCCGTAATTGCCTGCGTACTGGCAGCAGTAGCAGTAAACTTCCTGCAATATACTTTCTTATAACTCTTTAAGCTGGGTCAGAACTTGATCCAGCTTTTCTTGCCAATTGGGGCAGAAATCTGCGCCACCTTGGGCACCATCAGGCTTACCTCCGCCGCGGCCGCCAAAGGTATCGTTAAGCAGTTTAATGTAGGCGCGGCAGTCGCCAGCTGTATTTTTACCTAAAGCTACAAAATAGCTGATACGTTCCGGTTGCACTGCCAAAACTACGCTCACAACATTTTCCAAGGTGCCAAGCTTGGGCATCAAATTTTTGCCATTTTTGGCATCATCTAAAACTAAATGTAAAAGCTTCGCACCATCTGCGCGAGTATCTGCCTCTGCCAAAACTTCTTGGAGTTCAACATCCAGTAGCTTGGCAGTTTTTTCTTTTAAGCTTTCCAGCAAAGTAGCCATATCTTCTTTCAGCTTGGCATAGCGTTCAGGAACTTCTTCCACCTTGGAAGAAAGGTCTGTAGCGAGATTATGGAGGATTTTATTTTTCTTAGCGTAATCTGCCATAGCACGAGCGCCACACAAAATTTCCAAGCGTTGTCCTTGCTTGCGACGTTCTGCACGGATAATTTTCATGCAGCCAACCATTCCGGTAAACGGCGGATGCGTTCCACAGCAAGTGCAAACGTCAGCACCTTCTACCGCTACAATGCGTAAGATGCCTTTCAAATTGCTATTGAACTTGCGCATGGGCAGCTTCGCTGCTTCTTCACTTTCTAAATTCAAAACATTGATAGGTCTATTTTCCCAAATGATGGCGTTTGTCGCCTGTTCCACCTGTAAAAGTTCGTCTTCGCTCAAAGCCTTATCCAAATCTACAGTTACAAAATCTTCGTTCATGTGGAAGCCAATGTTTTGAGAATCAAAAAGCTTCCAGCACACGAAGGAAAGGATATGCTCGCCACAATGCTGTTGCATTCTGTCAAGACGCACCTTCCAATCCAAGGTTACGTCTACTTCCGTGTCAACTTCTACAGGCGCATCGCACTCATGCCAAAGGCGACCATCTTTTTCAGAAGCGTGTAGCACGTTAGCATCGTTAATCTTACCTTTATCACTTAGCTGACCGCCACCTTCGGGGAAAATCACTGTTTTATCAAGCTCTACAAAAAATTTGCCGTCTTTTTCTTCGCAAGCAAGGACAGTAGCCTTGCAGCTTTTAAGCATTACGTTATCGTTATATAATTTTTCAGTCATAAATCTATCACCTCAAAAATCTGCTGTGTTCTTTAACATCATCTATGTTATAATAGTTTTGTTGTTTAAGCAAATTTTTAAACCTTTTTTAAGGAGCATTACTATGTTTAAGAATATACTTTTCGATTTAGATGGAACCTTAACCGATTCTTCCGAAGGCATTACCAAAAGCATGCAGCTTGCCCTGCGTGCCATCGGCATTGACGAACCTGATTTAAATGAACTTAAAAAATTTATCGGACCGCCCCTCCGTGGCAGCATGGTTAAATTTTACAACTCCACCCCTGACGAAGTACAAACTGCGCTGGAAGTTTACCGTGAACGCTACACCAGAGTTGGTTGGGCAGAAAACAAAGCTTACCCCGGAATGGTAGAGCTTTGCCGTGATTTGCAGGCTGCAGGTTTCAGAACTGGCATGTGCACCGCAAAACCGGAGTTTTTCGCCGTACCCATTGCAGAAAAATTTGGTTTTAAGCCTTATTTAGAAACTATCACCGGCGCAACCCTTGACGGTAGCATGGATGACAAAGCTCAAGTTGTTGCCCTCTCTTTGGAAAAATGGAACATCGTTACCGAAGAGGACAAGGCTGTTACCGTACTTGTTGGCGATAAATCCATGGACGTACTAGCTGCTCATGCCAACGGCATCAAATGCATTGGTGTAGGCTACGGCTTTGGCGATTATGCAGAGCTTTCCGAAGCTGGCGCAGATTATTATTTAGAGACTGTAGAGGATTTGAGAAAATTTTTGTTAGGATAAAAAATTAGAGTACCTCACGAAAGTGAAGTACTCTTTTTGTTTCCTTTGGTCATAATTTCATCTTTAATATTACGATGAAAGACAATAGATTCTATTCTTCTATATTTTTTGCAGATTCCTCAGCCTTAACCTCAACCTTTGCTTCCACACCAGCTTCAGCTTGAGGCGCTTCCTCTTTTTTAGGCTTTTCTTTCTTCGGTTTAGGAGGTTTCTTGTTGTATTCGTTCATTACAGCATCGATATCCTCTTTTACCCAACGTTCCAAAGCATCTGCCATTTTCTTAACTGCTTCTTCGATGGCAGCCTTTTCTTCACCAGCAAAAGGTTTCAAAACGTGGCTAATCACAGCTTTGCCATTGCGAGCAGGATGGCTAATGCCAATTTTAAAACGAGGGAACTCGTCAGTTCCAAGATGTTCTTGAATGGATTTAATACCATTGTGCCCACCGGCACTACCTTTTTTACGAATACGCAGTTGACCAACAGGCAAATCTAAATCGTCTTGGATAACAGCAATCTCTTCATTGCCAAGATTGTAATAATTTGCGTACGCACCTACGGCGATACCGCTCAGGTTCATATAAGTAGTAGGTTTAATGAGCATAATTTTTTCCGGCGCACGGTATTCTGCGAACATAGCGTTCTTATCAGTACGGTTAAAGCTTACGCCCCAACGCTTTGCCAGTTCGTCCACAACCATAAAGCCAATATTATGACGAGTGTTTTCGTACTCTTTGCCAATATTTCCCAAACCAACAATCAGTTTCATTTCTATTTCCTTTCTTTATCTAAAAACAATTAACTTGTTTTATGTATTTCCATATCGAAAGCAAAATAATGCTACCATAAATTTTGCAAGAAAGCAATTTATAAATTTTCAAGCGACATTTAAGAAATGTAGCGACCTATAATAAAGAAAATGTTGCAATGAGCAAATTTGTCTGAGCGTAAGCGAGTTATTTGCTCAGCAATATTTTCTACTAAAAGGAGCGTTAAGCATTTCTTCATAAGCGGAAAATTTATAAATTGCTTATTTTATATTGCTATTGATTCAACAATTCCCCAACAGTCACAAACTCATAACCTTGACTTAGTAGTTCATCAATAATGATAGAAGTTGCTTCTATCGTCTGCTCACGACTCGCAGTTTGAGCAGGCGCATCCCCATCATGCAGTAACACAATTGCTCCGGGCGCAACATCCTTGCACACCCTATCTGCAATCACCTGCGCTCCGGGATTTGTCCAATCACGAGGAATAACGCGCCAATTGACAACCTTTAGTCCAAAATCAGAAGCAGCTTCCATTACTGCCCAATCCCTAAAACCGTGGGGAGGGCGCATATATTTCACAGGCTTCCCTGTCAATTCTTCCAAAAGCTTTTTACCAGCAGATATATTTTCCACAAGCTCACCTTTGCTCAGCTTCAAGAAGTCCTTATGTTCGCCAGCGTGCAAGGCAATTTCGTGACCTTTACTTGCAGTTAGGCACACCACTTCTGAAAATTGCTTAGTATTATTGCCCACGACAAAAAAAGTTGCCTGTACTTGCTTCTCTTCCAAAACGGTCAACAACTTTTGCGTATAAGGAGGGTATGGTCCGTCATCAAAAGTCAGTGCTACAAGCTTCTTCCCACTGGCAACTTGTCCTGACGTGATTGTTTCACCATAAAAGCTGTTGCCAGGAAGCACTGCCAAAAGTAGCAAACCTCCCCCACACAAAAGGGAAGCACACGCCACCAGCGCCGCCAGCTTCTTCCGAACTACCCCAAGCTTGCCAAGCCAAAGCATGGCAACTGCCAATATTCCTGTTATTATTAGAATGTAAATTAAACGCATAAACTGCTTCCTATTTTCTAGTAAACTATCTCAAAAAAACATTCTTCTGTGAATCTTATATAGTTATCTCTAAATTAAAATTTTTCTTATATTCCAAGTGACGATTCGAAATAAGCAGCGACACATATTAAAAGAAAATAGCGCGCCCGTCCACATCTTGAGCTGTACTTTGGAAAAACTTGTAATTATTTTAGAAGCGAATATGTGGACAGCGATATTTTTATACTAAAAGGAGCGTTGCGTTTGAGTGTCACGGGAATATAGAAAAATTTTATATCACAACAACCTTAATATAGGAAAAGGCTTGCCGTTTGGCAAGCCTTTTAAAATTTCAAAAACTAAATCCTCTTATTTACCGGTATCAAACAATTGGCTTACAGACCATTCATTGTAAATGCGCAGGATGGTTTCTGCCAAAATAGGTGCAATGGTAAGCACTTTGATTTTCGGATGAACTTTGTTGGGAGGCAGAGGAATGGTATTGGTAACAACCAATTCAGTGATATCGGATTGAGCAATGCGGCTCAATGCAGGATCAGTGAGGATGGGGTGAGTGCAGCAAGCATAGATGTCTTTCGCACCGAATTTTTTCAATGCGCGCGCAGCTTCGGTCAAGGAACCTGCAGTATCAACCATATCGTCAACCATTACGCAGTTTTTGCCTGCAACGTCACCGATAAGGTTCATAACTTCTGCAACACCGGGTTCAGGACGACGTTTATCGATGATTGCCAAAGGAGCGTTCAAGAGGTCAGCAAATTTACGTGCGCGACCTACGCCACCAAGGTCAGGAGATACTACGATAACATCTTCCAATTTTTTCTCATTAATATATTCAGCCATGGTGGGAGCACCAAGCATATGGTCAAACGGAATATTGAAGAAGCCTTGGATTTGTGCAGCGTGCAAGTCAATGGTAACAACGCGGGTTACGCCTGCTGCTTCCAACAAATCAGCCATCAATTTTGCGGTGATAGGTTCACGACCACGAGCTTTGCGGTCTTGACGAGCATAGCCATAGTAAGGAATAACTGCGGTGATATGGTTAGCAGATGCACGTTTGAAAGCATCAACCATAATCAAAAGTTCCATTACGTTGTCGTTAACGATGGGGCCGCAAGTAGGTTGAACGATAAATACGTCTTTACCACGTACGCTTTCGTTAATCATAACTTGAACTTCGCCATTATTGAAACGGTTAATCACTGCGTCACCAATGGTGGTGCCCAAATATGCAGCAATTTCACGAGCTAAATCAGGATTTGCGTTACCACAAAAGATTTTGAATTTGTTTACATCATTTAACATGCCCTAAACCCTCCAAATTGAACATTAATAATTATGTTCTTCTCTTCGTTAATTATACCTTATGCCCATTGCTTCTACAAGTCATTTTAGGCTTAAAACCTTAGCTTTGACGTTGTTTTTCTGCCCAGCCTTCATAATTTTTTTGTCTTGCGCGGGCAATACCCAAAGCATTTTCGGGAACTTCTTTAGTAATGGTGGAGCCTGCGCCAATGTAGCTGCCTTGTTTAACAGTAACAGGGGCAACCAAGTTAGTATTGCAGCCTACGAAAACATTATCTTCAATAATGGTACGATGTTTCTTTTTGCCGTCATAATTTACGGTAATGCAGCCACAGCCCATATTCACGCCACTGCCAATATCGCTGTCACCAATGTAGGTCAAGTGCGGCAGTTTAGTGCCAACACCAACGTTGGAGTTTTTAACTTCTACAAAGTTACCAATCTTAACTTTGTCGCTAATCACGGTATCAGGACGCAGGTGTACGTAAGGGCCAACGGTTACGCCATTGCCAACTTCACAGTCATGACCATAAACAAATTGCATATGGGTATCGTTACCAACTTTTACGTTAGTCAAGCGCACGTTGGGGCCAACTTCGCAGTCCTCGCCAATTTCAGTAGAGCCTTCCAGCCAAGTGTAGGGATAAATAATGGTATCTGCGCCAATTTTAACAGTGCCTTCGATAAAGGTGCTAGCAGGATCCATAATGGTTACGCCCGCATCCATCAATTTATCTAAGATGCGGTTACGCATTACGCCTTCAGCCACAGCCAATTGCTTACGAGAGTTAATGCCCATAACCATATCGCTGTCTTCAGTGATAACGCCGCCAACTTTTTCGCCACGTTCATTCAGTTTAGAAAGCACGTCAGTCAGATAGTATTCGCCTTGGGCGTTGTTGCAGGTTAAGGTAGCCAGCACATCAAACATCAAGGGGCATTCGATGCAGTAGATACCAGTGTTGATTTCTTTAATCAATTTTTGTTCAGCAGTTGCATCTTTTTCTTCTACAATGCCAAGCACGTTGCCAGCTTCGTCACGCACAATGCGGCCATAGCCGTAAGGATTTTCCATTACAGCAGTCAGTACGGTAGCAGCTGCGCCACAAGCTTTATGACCTTCGTAGAATTTTTTCAGCTCTTCGCCGTCAAGCAGCGGAGTATCGCCACACAAAATCATGGCAGTACCAGTGAAGCCAGCCAATGCTTCTTTAGTTTGCATTACTGCGTGACCAGTACCAAGCTGTTCAGTCTGCAAAGCAATTTTGCCTTGAGTTCCAACCATTTCTTCTACCAGTTCAGCTTCGTGACCTACGATAACAACTTTTTCTTCTGCACCAGCAAGGGTAGCAGCATCAATTACGTGTTGCAGCATTTCCTTGCCGCCCACTTTATGTAAAACCTTCGGCAATTTACTACGCATGCGAGTACCTTTGCCGGCAGCCAAAATTACAGCAATCAATTCAGACATTTTCTTGCCCCTTTCTTAACCTAAAATAGGCTCAATAGTTATTTTACGATTTTCTCCGTCCACACTATGCAAACGGAAGAAAGCAGTATAATCCTCTAACATTTTAGTTGCAGGCTCCGCAGTTTCAATTAGGAAGGCTTTGCCAACTACAACTGCTCCTACTTCTGTCGCCAGCTCCACCATGCCACGGCCAGTGCCACCAGCTTTCATAACGTCGTCCACAATCAGCACCTTGCTGCCGGGTTGCAACATACGTTTTGGCAAGCCCATAGTGCGAATCTCTTTGGCAGAACCACTTACGTAGTTAATGTTCACGGTAGGGCCTTCGGTGACATAGTTGTCGTGACGAGCCATTACCAAAGGTACGTTAAAGGCACGAGCCACAAGCAGCGCCAAAGAAATACCACGGGTTTCTACTGTCATAACGTAATCCGGTGCCAAATGCTGTAAACGGCTTCTAAAGATTTCGCCCAATCTCACAACCAGCTGCGGATTGCAAAGAATGTCAGTAATGTACAGCATGCCACCAGGCAAAATTCTTTCAGGATCAGCAAGCTTTACTGCCAGTTCTTTCAGGAACTCGTTATCGTCTTCCAGCTTATGACCGGGAATAAAGCGTACACCACCAGCAGCGCCGGAAAGTGTTTCCACCTTGCCCAAGCCAAACAGCTCCAAGCCGGTTTTCACAGCCAAGACATCTTCACTCAAAGTAGATTTTGCAACTTCAAATTTTTTGCAAAAATAGGAAAATGAAAATAAATGTTGGGGGTGGTCTACCAAAATCTTAGTTAAGGCAACCACACGCTCCATTCTTTTGGCTCTTCCCATAATCGCCCTCTTTTCTAAAATTTATTTTACTTGTAAAAAGTTAGCTTCAACCTAAATATTTTTCTGCTAAGGCAAAGTCTTCGGGCTTGTCAATGTCCATGCCCACCTCTGCGAAAGAGCTTACAATTGCCTTGCCCTCAAAGCCAACAACTAAACTACCACGTTCTTCCACGTCGTCTAAGGACAGACGGTGGAACAAAAATTTCAAAATAAAGCCTACGCCCAGCATCTTTACTAATTCAAAAGGCTTCTTACGCTTGGCGAAAATCTCTCTGCCTTTGGCAAGAGCAGCAGGAATAACCTCTGCATCCATCATCATGATGTTGCCACCGGTAAAAAGTCCTTCCTTAGTTCTAGCGTAGGTACGCTTCGCATTGGGGAAGGCAGCCTCGCACACTTCCTTGGGAATCAAGGGGTAGTAGCTGTTACCACCAGGTCTAGCCTCGCATTTATCAAGGAAGTCGTTGATGGCAGCCCCGTGCAAAAAGGGAATATCATCACAGACAAAGAGAACCTTACCTTTGTAATCAAGAGCAGCCACAGCCTTATCCGCAGTTGAAGGCAAATCCTGAGCTGCTTCGCACAGCTCCACGCCCTCCGGCAATTCTTTCCCTGCAATGACAGCAGGGTCTATTGCCAGCAAAATGCGTTTCACGCGCCCACTCTCACGGATTGCTTCTACTATATAGTCAAGCATACGCTTGTCATTTATCTTTGCCAGACAACGCACGTCAGTACCGGCAACTTTTTTAAGCCAAGGACAACGTCCGCCAGCTAAAATTACTACATTATATTGTTCCATATTATCTGCTAGGAGTAATGGATTGCATCAAGGTATGTTCTGCGTTTTCAATGTGCACGCGAGCTGCGTTTCTTGCACCCTCTACGTCACGGGCAGCAATGAAGTCTACCAAGATGCGATGTTCGTTCATAGTATCATTCAAGCGACCAGGATAACTCATGGAACGTCCACGAATACTGGTAACTTGTTCACGCAAATTGTTGATAATGCTATGCAAACGAGCATTGCGGCTGGCAGTATAAAGCACTTCGTGGAAAGCAGTATCTACTTCAACAATTTTTTCCATGTCACCAGCGGTAATATACTGACCAAATTCTACCAACAGGCGATTCAAGGTTTCCAGCTCATCGTCAGTAATACGTTCAGCTGCCAAGCCTGCAGCCAATTCGTCAAGGCAAGCACGGATTTCGTAAATTTCGGTAATATCACGAATGGAAATATCTGCTACGTAAGTGCCACGACGGGGAATCATTACTACGAAGCCTTCCAGTTCCAATTTACGGATAGCTTCACGCACGGGAGTACGGCTTACGCCCATCTCGTCTGCCAATTGAATTTCCATCAAGCGTTCACCGGGGCTAAAGGTTCCGTCAGTGATTGCTTGACGGATGCATTCGCATACCAATTCACGCAAAGGTCTATAGCTATCCAGTTTAATAGGTTGTAAATGTCCTGCCATTATACTTTCTTCCTCCCTACGGTAGTTGTTATCGCAGTTTCTAATTCAAAATCTTTCAATGCTTCTACAATTTTTTCAGCAGTTTCTTTATTTTCAGCAAAAGCAAAAACAGTCGGCCCACTACCACTCATCATGGAGAAGTAGGCACCTGCGTTAAGCATTCTCGCCTTAATCAAAGCAATTTGCGGATGAGCAGGAATGGTAACCGTTTCCAGTACGTTACCCATGTAAGGCACCATTGCCTCAGCGCCGTTGCCAATGTTTTCTGCAATCTGCCAAATACCAGGAGTGTTAACAATGCGTCCCGGATTATAATTTTTATAAACCCAAGCAGTAGATATATCTAAATTTTTAGGTTTAGCTAAAACAACATAAGTTTCCGGCATATCGGGCAAGGGCAAAATAACTTCGCCTCTACCTTTAGCAATAGCACTGCCACCGCTAATACAGAAGGGAACATCACTGCCAAGCTCTGCCGCCAAGGCTTCCAGCCTATCGTCATACAAATTTAAATCCCAATATTTATTCAGACCACGAAGCACCGCCGCCGCATCACTACTGCCACCAGCCAAGCCTGCCGCCATAAAAATCTTTTTGTTCAACACAATGTGAACATTCGGAACAATGTTGTAGCGTTCTGCCAAAAGGGCAGCTGCCTTGTAAGCAAGGTTATCCTTGCCACAGGTTAAACCTTCAAGATTAGTACTAACCTGAATGCCTTCGCCCTCAGTGATGATAACTTCGTCACTAAGTCCCACGCTCTGCATAATCATACTTACCTCGTGGTAACCATCATTACGCTTGCCTAAGATTCGTAAGCCTAAATTTATTTTTGCATAAGCCGTTTCAATGATTTTTTTAGCCATATCCACACACCTTGTTCAAATTTAAAATCGTGTATACAATATTATTTTATCCTGCAACAGCAGCAACTTCAAGTATATTCTCGAACGTTCGCCACATTATTTTAACTTTTTATTTACATTCTTTAGAGCTTAGATAGCTGTTGCTTTTTTCTTCCAACGTGTTACTATATACTTGATTAAATCTTGAATCACGTTACTAAACCAAGGAGCTTTTATGAAAAATTTTACTGAAAGTATTATATATCGTTATATAGTTGTAGCAATCGCCTGCGTAATCATGGGCGTTGCCTTTAATGCTTTCTACGTTCCCAACAAACTTTTAAGCGGAGGCATCAGCGGTATTGCAGGTATTCTCTATTATACAATGGACTTTCCCATTGGTATTATGAGCATCCTTTTGAACATTCCCCTTTTCGCCCTTGGCTACAAGTTTATGGACAAGGAATACCTCATCGGCGCCTTGTACGGTATGTTTGTCTTCTCCTTTTCCTTAGACTTCTTTAGCTTTATGGCAGAATACACCTTGGTTCACGACACCATGCTCAGCTGCATTGCGGGCGGTGTAATGTATGGCATTGGCGCAGCTTGGATGTATCGCGTTGGTGGTAGTGGTGGTGGAACGGATATTATCGGAGCCATCGTGCAAAAGCATTATTCCATCAGCATTAGCACCACAGGCTTCATCTTTAATATCGGCTTGCTCTTTGTCAGCAGCTTCTTGTTCGGTCTGGAGCCTGCCCTCTACACCTTGCTGACCATGTTTGTGATGACCAAGACCTGTAATGCATTTGTCGTAGGCTTCGATTTCAAAAAGAACATTATCATTATCAGCGACAACCCGGAACCTATCGCTGAAGGTATCATTAAAATTGTTGGTCGTGGCGTAACCTACCTGCATGGCGAAGGTGCTTTTACCCATCGCCAACGAGATGTGCTTTTTGTTGTGGCAAAGCTTACCCAAACCGCAAAGATTCGCTCCATTGTACGTGATATTGATCCCAACGCCTTTATGATTATCCACGACGTGAACGACGTTTTCGGACGAGGCTTTACTTTAAAAGCTTCTGGTCCCAATTACCCCAGACCATTACCTCCTAAAGGACATCACCAACACCATGAAAACTAAAGCTTATCTTTATATCGTAGCCAGCGCTGTCTTTTGGGGCTTAATCGGTTTATTCGTAAGAACCTTGGCAGCACAAGGCTTTACCTCAATGCAGATAGTTTCCATCCGCGCAGTGGTATCTGCCCTGCTCATGGTATTGGTGCTTCTGAAAATGGGTACGCAATATTTTAAAATTGAATTGAAAACCATTTGGCCTTTAGTGGGAATGGGCATCGTCAGCTTAACCTTTTCCAATTTTTGCTACTTTAACTGCATCGAGCTAAGCTCTTTGGCAGTGGCAGCACTCCTGCTCTACACGGCGCCAATCTTTGTAATGTTAATGTCTCTTGTCTTATTCGGAGAAAGCTTTACCATTCCGAAAGCTATCGCCCTTGGAGCAACCTTCTTGGGCTGCGCCTTTGTAACTGGTGCCTTCGACAGTGACGTTAGCCTTTCCTTAGCAGGCCTATTGTTCGGATTGGGCAGTGGCATTGGCTACGCACTTTACAGCATTTTCGGAAAGTACGCCATTCGCAGCTACTCCACCCTTACAATCACAACCTACGCATTTTTCTTTGCTTCCATCAGCTCCATACCCTTGGCGAATTTTACCAGCGACCTAAAATATTTTGACTTCACTACCCTTTGGGCAGCCTTAGGCTTGGCGGCACTCTCCACCGTAATTCCCTACCTGCTCTACACTTGGGGCTTGGAAGAAGTGGAAGCAGGACGAGCTTCCATCTTGGCAACTGTCGAACCCTTAGTAGCAGCAGCCGTGGGCATTGCCATTTTCAGCGAGCCAATTACGCTCCACAAGCTCATAGGCACAGCGCTTATCTGCAGCTCTATAATTGTTTTGAATATGCCAAAAAAGAGGGCTTGAGAAAATAAAGACTACCCGTTAACGTAATGTTAGCGGGTAGGTTTGTGTTTAGATGCAAAATTTCATTTAATTGTTTATGCTTTTGCTAACGGCACAAATTTAATATCTAGCGCCATATTCATAGCAGAAGCTAATTTTTTTAAGGTACGTATAGAAGGATTGGCATTACCATTTTCTAATCTGCTAATATCTGCTTGAGTAATACCACTAAGTTCTGCTAAATCCTTTTGCGTTAAATTCAACTTATCTCTAGCTTCAAGCATCGCTCTGATTATTTGAAACTCTGGCTCTAGTGCCTCATACTCTTTCCTAAATTCCAGATCTTTAAGTTGTTCATTTAGTGATTCTCTAAAATCTTTGTTCATGGTATCACTCCTGTCTGCTATCATAATCAGCTTTATACTTCTTCGCTAATTCTATCTGATCATTAGGTGTCCTAGGTGATTTTTTGATAAATCCATTTGTCAAAATAACCTTACGACCTACAACAAAAAAGTATAATACTCTTGCAATATCACTTCCCTGTTGCGTTCTTAATTCAAAAATTCCATCTCTTAAATATTTTGAAAATGGTTCTCTTAATTCATTTCCTTTGATTTCTAAGAGCCTAATATACTGATAAATTCTCGCCCTCATTTTAGGGGACTGTTTTAAAATAAAATCTTCTGCTGGAAAAGTTCCATTATCTTTTCCATAAAACTCTACTTTAAAATTTGGCATACTATCTTCCTTTCCTTATTTTATGTTCTTTATCACATATAGTCAAGTTTAGATTATATATGTGTATTTAACACTTCTAGAAAAAAGTAAATCCACCCCTATTTATTTCGCGAAGTTGTGAAATCCCCGTGAACTCTGGTGCCAACTTTTCTTTAACTTCGTCGAAGAACTTTTCATAGGTCAATTCAGTTACAAATATGTTATTGATGAGTTGTGTTATAAGTAATGTCTAAAGCAATGCAACAGGAAAATTTGCCTATGAACTAAATGGTAGTATGTATATTTTTAAAATAAGCAAAAGCTGTAGCTAGTCGTATGATTAGCTACAGCTTTTCTTTTTAATCCTTAGTACTTAATCCTGAGTGCGCTACACACTTTTAGAGGTTATGCAATGAATTCCCGCTTATTGCAAAACGGTTACTTGGGTAATGCGCAGGCGTGCTTCCACAATTTCTACAAGCTTGCCCCCGCTAGTTTCAAAAACATCTGCGGCAATGATAATCTGCATTGCTTCATTTGCTTCTTCGGCAGTAATGCCCTCACGAGGATCCACAACAGTTACAACCTTGGTATCGCCGTCTTCATTTTTAAAAACCAATTCTAAAATCTTTTCCATTTTAAATTTCACCTTTCGTTTTGAAAAATTTTACTTGCCCCTTTTGCAAGAGGAGTAGTTCTGCTGTTAAGAGCGTAATTATTTACGTTCCCAAGCAATCAGCTTCAGTAAGATGCGTGCTACTGCATGCCAAAACTTATTCCACATAGGCATTCACCTTATGCTTCGGCAAGTTCGCTTCTGTCGCTGAGCATGATGCTGGACAAAGTGTTTGCCATCAATCCTGCAAGAGCATTGCCTGCATTGTACAAGCCTTCCAGTTCTGCAGTTTCCTTGATGTCGCTGTAGGTACGGCTTTTAGTCTTCACACTGCCATCAGCATTGAAACCGTCCTCCACATTAATTACCAAACTACGTCTAATCAAAATTTGTTCTACATTCATCTTTTAACAATCTCCTTTCAAGCCGCAATCTTGCGGTCAAATAATTCTTTGTACCAAAGTGCCTTCTTACGCAAGGTTACGCCACCTAATCTGTAATCGGCGTTACCGGGCGTACCAGGCAGGAACCATAAATCCCAACGCTTTTGCTCATCGCGGCTTAAAGGTCCATAACCATCAACGATGGCAACTTCTGCGTGGGTAGCGACAGCACTAAATTCAATGGGCAGTTCCAACGCGTCCGCTAAAACTGCGATAACCTGTGCCGCCTTTTCAATCTGCATCAAGGTTGGTGGGCATTCGCCATAATCAATGTCATCGGGACCTTTTCCGGAAAAGCTAGCCCCTACACCACAACACAGTGCAATCCCGATGCCGTCCTCGTTGCGCATAAAAGTATGGCGCTTCGGTTGGTACAGCTCATGGCAGGTCAAATAAATTTCGCCGTCCTTGTCAATGTTGATGTGGTAATCGCTAAAGGCTTGACCATAGTAGCCTGCAGTCCAGTGCAGGTAAAGGTGTTTGATTTTGCCTTTCGCCCTTAAACCAAGCATGTGCAGTTCTTGGTGTGTAATCGTTACCGGGTTTGTTACCAGCAAGCGTATCACCTCCTTTCACTCTATAACTACAACTGAGCTTTCAATTTTGGCAATGTCCTCAGAAAAAATTTTTAAAAAATCATGACCACCCGTCAAACGGGTGGTTTGACGACGGGCTATAAGCCCTTTATACTAGCCAGCGCCTCAAGACGCTGGCTTTCTCTTTGTTCAAGCCACACTGCATTTTACTCTTTTGCAGCCCCTGTCAGGGGCGTT
>JAFTID010000074.1 GCA_017457085.1 Phascolarctobacterium sp. | reverse complement strand
GTCTTGTGGAACAAGTTCTTCCATATTAACGAATTCCAATATATTACGCTCGTTTTCTTCTCTGACTAACAATTTTATCACCCTGTTTAATTATATCAAAAAAGGCCACCTTTCGGTGACCTTTATCGACAGTCTGAGAGCAGTTCCAAACGGAACTGCTCTTTCTTTATTCCTTAGGGACTACAGACTTGACAGCCTTTTCAAATTTCACACGGGGTATCATTACGAAATGACCACAGCCACAACACTTCATACCAAAATCCATACCGGTTCTGGTAATTTCCCATTGGCTACTGCCGCAGGGGTGTGCTTTTTTCATAACTACTACATCACCCACGTGAAAGGTAACGCCTTTCAGCATTTTATTCAATACCTTCGTAGGTATCGATGCTGGTAATTTCGTAGCCAGCTTCACGGATGCTTTCTACTACTCCCATACCATGGTCGGACAGGTTAGCACGTACAACAACTTCTGCGCTGCCATCTTCCAATTGACGGCTAACGATGGAGATGATGTTGATGCCAGCATCTTTGTAGAGGTTGGAAACTTCTGCAACTACGCCAACTTTATCGCCAGTTTTGAAGGAGATACGGGTGCAGCTACGGTCCATAGCCATGATTTCTACGAAAGCACGGAAGATATCAGTTTGGGAGATGATGCCTACCAATTTGTTGTTTTCGTCAACAACGGGCAAAGCATTTACTTTATATTTGTAAAGTTTATAAGCAACATATTCAATGGTGTCATCAGCTTCAACGGTGATTACGGTACGGCTCATAATGTCGCGTACTTTCAAACGACCAAGGAGATAGTTTGCTTCGTAACGGGACAAAGTGCTTGCATCACTGGGAGAAGCTTTGCCAATGTCTTCAGAAGTAATGATACCACGTACACGTTTCAAATCGTCAACAACGGGAAGGCTGTTGAGGTTTTTGCCACGCATGGTTTCGCGTGCTTCCAACATAGATTGATCTTCACGAACAGTTACAACAACAGGGGTCATAAAAGCTTTAACTAACATTTCTTAGAACACACTCCTTAACAATTAGCCACCAAGATATGCTTTGCGAACTTCTTCACTGCTTGCCAGTTCTGCAGCAGTACCACTCAAGGTAATACGTCCGGTTTCCAGAACGTATGCCTTATCAGCGATGGACAAAGCCATATTTGCGTTTTGTTCTACCAGCAGTACGGTAGTACCGCTTGCATTGATTTCCTTAATTATATTAAAAATTTCTTTAACAAGCAACGGCGCAAGACCCATGGAAGGTTCGTCCAAGAGCAAAAGTTTCGGACGGCTCATCAAAGCACGAGCCATTGCCAGCATTTGTTGTTCACCACCGGAAAGAGTACCGGAAATTTGGTCCTTACGTTCCAACAGACGGGGGAACTTTTCAAATACTGCTTCCATATCTTTAGCAATACCTTCTTTATCGTTACGCAAATAAGCGCCCAGCTCCAAGTTTTCCATAACGGTCATGTTTGCAAATACGTGACGGCCTTCGGGAACTTGGCACAAGCCTTTGCCTACGATTTTGTGAGCAGGTACACCAGTGATATCTTCACCGTCGTACATGATTCTGCCGGTTTTAGGTCTCATCAAACCGGAGATGGTACGCAGAGTAGTAGATTTACCTGCGCCGTTGGAACCGATGAGAGCAACAATTTCTCCATCGGGAACATCCAAGCTAATACCTTTGATGGCGTGGATGGCACCGTAATATACATTGATATCTTCAACTCTTAACATTAGTTGATAACCTCCTCGCCCAGATATGCTTCAATAACGCGTTTGTTATTTTTGATTTCGTCAGGAGTGCCTTCTGCAATGAGGCAACCATATTCAAGAACGTAGATGCGTTCGCAAACACCCATTACAAGACCCATGTCATGTTCAATGAGCAGGATGGACAAATCAAATTTGTCGCGAATCCAGCGAATCATTTCCATCAGTTCTTTAGTTTCTTGGGGGTTCATGCCTGCAGCAGGTTCGTCCAAAAGCAAAAGCTTCGGTTCGGTTGCCAAGGCACGTGCGATTTCCAGACGACGTTGTTCGCCGTAAGGAAGGTTTTTAGCTTGTTCATAAGCTTTGTCTTCCAAATGGAAGATTTTCAAAAGGTCAAGTGCCTTTTGGGTAATCATTTCCTCTTCGCTGATGTATTTACCAGTACGGAAGATTGCGCTAGGCAAGCCGTAGGAAACGTGCATGTTGTAAGCAATCTTTACGTTATCGATAACGCTCAGTTCAGAGAACAGACGAATATTTTGGAAGGTACGAGCCATACCCATTTGGGTAACTTGGTAAGATTTTTTACCGCTGCTTTTTTCGCCATTGAAGTAGATTTCGCCTTCGGTGGGAGTGTAAACACCGGTAATCATGTTAAACGCAGTAGTTTTGCCTGCGCCGTTAGGACCGATAAGACCAATCAGCTCGCCTTTATCAATATGCATGGTAAGGTTGGAAACTGCACGCAGACCACCAAAGACCATGGAGATGTCATTTACTTTCAGCAGTTCAGCCATTGTGCTTACCTCCTAAACCAAACATTTTCAAGCTAAGCTCTTTGTTACCAAACAAACCTTGAGGACGATAGAGCATCAAGATAATCATGGTAACGGAATAGATAATCATACGCCATTCGGGGAAGTCAGACAGGAATGCAGAAATGAAGGTCAAGAGGATTGCGCCGGTAATGGAGCCGGTCATGGAACCCAGACCACCAAGTACAACCATGGTCAGAATATCGAAGGAACGCATGAAGGTGAAGGACGCGGGATGCGCCAGGAAGAAGTAGTGACTAAAGAGCGCGCCTGCAGTACCAGCGAAGGAAGCACCCAAGGTAAATGCCAATACTTTATATTTAGTAGTGTTGATGCCCATAGTATCTGCTGCGATTTCGTTTTCACGAATAGCCAGACAGCAACGACCAGGAGCAGAGTTCTTGAAGTTTTTAATGAAGAAGATTACTGCAATCATAATCCAGAATACATAAGCGAAGGTGGTCAGACGAGGAATACCCATCAAACCGGAAGCACCGCCAACGTAGTCAATGTTCAGAATGCAGATACGGATAATTTCGCCCAAGCCCAAGGTTGCGATTGCCAGATAGTCACCATTGAGGCGCAAGGTAGGCAAACCGATGAGGAAGCCAAGTACGCCAGCGGAGATAGTTGCAACTACAAGACCAAGTTCGTAGGGCAAGCCAAGTTTAACAGTAATAACAGCACTGGTGTAAGCGCCAACTGCCATAAAGCCAGCGTGACCAATGGAAAATTGACCGGTGTAACCGTTAATCAAGTTCAAGCTTACAGCCAAAATGATGTTGATGCAGATTAAGATAATGTTCAGTTCCCAGAAGGGACCGATGATGCCAGTAAAGATTGCGCCTTGCAAACCAGCGAAGATTGCAGCGCAAGCAGCGATAAGTGCTAAGTCGAATTTTCTGATTTGATTCATACTGCCCACCTACACTTTCTCGCGTACGTTTTTGCCCAACAAGCCAGCAGGTTTGTAGAGCAAAATCAAAATCAAAATACCGAATGCAGCAGCATCACGGAAAGTAGAAGACAAGAAACCACTTACCATAGCTTCTACTACACCAAGAATGATGCCGCCCATCATAGCGCCAGGAATGATACCGATACCACCAAGTACCGCAGCAACGAATGCTTTCAAACCAGGCATCATACCCATGAGCGGGTCGATGGAGTTATAGTAAACACCAACCAGTACGCCGCCAGCTGCTGCCAATGCACTACCCAATGCGAAGGTCATGGAAATAACTTTATCAATGTTGATACCCATGAGTCTTGCAGCGTCAGCGTCAAAGGAAACGGCACGCATAGCTTTGCCTGCTTTAGTGCTATTTACAATGTAAGACAAAGTAACCATCAAAATGAGGGCACTAATCAAAATAACCAATTGTTGGCTATTTGCAACCAAGGGTCCCATATGATAAACAGTCGGAGAGAATACAGCAGGGAAAGTACGCGGTTGCGGAGATACTAACAAAATCATGCCATATTCAAGGAAGAAAGATACACCGATAGCGGTAATCAAAATTGCAATACGCGGAGCATTACGCATGGGACGATACGCAATGCGTTCAATAATAATACCAACAATAGCAGCGCCTGCCATTGCAATAATAATTGCGGGAATAAATCCTACACCTAATTGTGTGGTAGCAAAAAAGCCGAAATATGCGCCAATCATGTAGATATCGCCGTGCGCAAAGTTAATCAGCTTGATGATACCGTAAATCATAGTATAACCTAATGCAATTAAGGCATAGATACTGCCCAAGGAAATACCGTTAATCAGCTGTTGACAAAACTGCTGCAAAAAGTTATCCATAATTTTACCCTCCCTTAGAATGATATAAAAGGCTGTTGTTTTTAGGCAACAGCCTTGGTTTTAATGTTTAAGCGTTGTAGTTATCAAGGATTGATTTTAGTTTTGAAGGTTTGTTTACCATCAACGTGTTCGATGATAACTGCACTCTTAATCGGGTTGTGTTTATCATCAAAAGTGATTGCGCCGGATACACCTTGCAAATCTTTGATTTTTGCCATTGCGGCAGCAACTTTTGCAGGATCAGCACTCTTCGCATCTTCAATACCTTTTACAATAGCCATTGCGGAGTCATGCGCCAAAGCAGCGAATACGTCCGGTTTAGCATTGAACATTTTTTGGTATTCAGCAACGAAGTTTTTGTTCAAATCGGAGGTATCATCCGGAGAATACAGGTTGCAGAAGAAAGTACCGTTGAGGGCTTCTTTGCCAGCGATTTCAGGAAGCTTAGCGCTATCCCAACCATCGCCACCTGCGATAGCAATGTTCAAGCCGATTTCACGAGCTTGTTTAATAATCAGACCAACTTCTTGGTAGTAACCGGGGATATAGATGAAATCCGGGTTAGTAGCTTTAATTTTGGTCAAAGTAGATTTAAAGTCAGTGTCTTTTTGCAGGTAGGCTTCTTCAGAAACTACTTCGCAACCATTTTTAATGAAGTTTTCTTTGAAGAAGGTTGCCAAGCCTTTTGAATAGTCACTGGTGTTATCAATCATGATTGCTGCGCGTTTCAAGCCCATTTCTTTAGCAGCGAAGTTCGCCATTACAGTACCTTGGAACGGGTCGATGAAGCAAGCGCGGAAATTATAATCTCTAGTTTTACCGCTCTTAGGATCAACGGTTACGTCCGGGTTGGTACCCATGGGAGTGATTGCCAAAACTTTACCAGCATTATTGATTGCACTAGAAGCAATACAAGCAGAAGACAGGTTAGGACCGATAACAGCAACAACCTTATCTTGAGAAATTAATTTTTGCATTGCGTTGAGGGCTTCGGAAGCTTCAGATTTGTTATCTGCAACTACCAATTCTACTTTTTTACCACCCAGTACGCCTTTTTGATTAACATTTTTCAGAGCCAGTTCAATACCATTTTTGGAAGAAATACCGAAGCTTGCACTGCCACCGGTCATTTCCAAGCAGCCGCCGATTTTGATGGCATCTTGTTTAGCATCTTTGCCACCGCCACAGCCTGCCAATGCGCCTGCGAATAATACGCCTGCTGCAAATACTGATAATAACTTATTCACTCTTTTCATAATGTAATCCCCCTCAGAATTTTATTATAAAAGGCATGTTGTTACGCATGCCTTTTATACAACGTAATTATTTTTTTGCTTTAGACTAGCTTAGGATTAGAGGCTGATTTTTTCTTTCAAGGAAGGAACGCCGCCGTCCAAGGAGATAATCAATGCACTGATAATCGGGTTGTGGTTAGCATCATAGGTCAATTTGCCGCTTGCAACCGGAAGGTCTTTGGTAGCTGCCATAGCTTTAGCAATTGCAGTGCCGTCGGTGGAGCCAGCGCGTTTAATGGAATCAACAACAACTAAGCCAGCATTGTAGCCTTGCATAGCGAAGATGTCCGGATCTTTTTGATATTTTTCTTTATAAGCTTTGATGAATGCTTGTACGGACGGGTCGGTATCTTGAGCAGAGAATGCAGATACATAGTAGCAGTTATTCAGAGCGTCTTTACCAGCGATTTCAGCCAGTTTCGGGGATTCCCAACCGTCGCAGCCCATCATCGGAACGTTCAAGCCGATTTCGCGAGCTTGTTTGATGATTTTGGAAACTTCTTCATAGTAACCGGGAACATAAACTGCTTCCGGATTGGTAGCTTTGATTTTGGTCAAGGAAGCTTTGAAGTCCAAGTCTTTGGAAAGGAATGCTTCTTTGGTTACGATTTTGCCGCCAGCTTTTTCCAAGGTTGCTTGGAATACTTGAGCCAAGCCTTTGGAATAGTCGGAGGAGGAGTCCATAAGGATTGCTACATTTTTAACTTTCAAGGTGTTGGAAGCAAAGTGAGCCATAACTTGACCTTGGAACGGATCGATGAAGCAAGCGCGGAACATAAACGGTTTAACTTTGCCATTGTTGTCAACGGTCAAGCCAGGAGCGGTACCGGACGGAGCAATGTGAGGAATTTTGTTAGCTTCGGTAATCGGAGAGCCTGCAGCTACGCAACCGGAGGTAGCAGGGCCAACAATTGCAACAACTTTGTCTTGGGTTACCAATTTGGTAATGGAGTTGCCGGATTCGGACGGTTCAGATTTGTTATCGGATTCGATAACTACGATTTTTTTGCCGAGAACGCCGCCTTTAGCGTTAGCTTCGTCAAATGCCATTTTAGCACCGGACAAAATAGCTTTGCCGTAGTTAGCTACGTTACCGGTCAATTCGAAGGAAGCACCAATTTTGATTTCGTTGGATTTTGCTTCTTCTTTTTTACCGCCGCAACCTGCCATAACAGATGCGCATACCATTGCAGCTAAAGCTGCAGTCGCAAATTTTTTCCATTTTTTCATTTTAAATTTCCCCTTTTCTGGTGAATTTTTTGTATTATCTAGTGGTCTTTCTACACCTAGCACCACTATAATAACTTATGTTAAACATTATAGCGACACATTCACACTTTTGTCAACTAAATTTTCAGAAATGTTATATCTCTTTTCTGTTTACGTCCTAAACTGGCACATTTTTTATAAAATTTCCCTCATTGTCCATTTTGAAGACACATTTATTTTTAAAAACAATATCTTTTTGAAGAAGTTTACAGCTGGCGTTAATTATCCTTTTATTGTATAATGGTTAAGATAAATTTTAAGAGGTATTTCTATGAACTTTATTCCTTTATTTTTCATCTGTCTAAAAATGTATTCCTTTATGTATACACAGGAGCTTGCTTATTTTTTATATAACTTTGAAAAAATTCTCAAGAGCCGTCGTGAAAATCCCGGTACCAAGCAAGTGATTTACATGGATAAAACCGGACTCCGTTTTATTTTTTACTTGGGTGTTGATATTCTCTTCCTATTATATTGTATCTACCTGCTTTCTGACGAAAGCACTTGGCTGCCCGGCTTCTTCCTGCTTTCCATTTCCATCTTGGAAGCTTACGCTGTAAGGGCGCGCGTTTACGGAACTTATTTAATTCATCAAGCAGGCTATGCGTACGCTACCCTCTGGTTCCGTTATCTGATGACCTTCCTTTCCCTGTACGTACTGTTACGCTTATTCAAAGGTTAATACTAGCACAAAAGGCTATGCGAAAAATCGCATAGCCTTTCTTTTTTCTTCATTAGATATGTACTTTTTATTTTAGAAATAAATTGCCAAGATTGCCGCAGGAATCATTCCCGGAAGCAGGTTAGCAATTCTAATCTTGGTTACGTTCAGCATATTGGTACCAATCGCCATAATCATTACCCCGCCGGAGGCAGTAACCTCTGCCAAAATCTGGGGTGTTACGTAAGGCTCCACTACGCCCGCCAGTGCAGTAATGCTTCCTTGGTAAATGCCTACGCTCACAGCGCTAAACAGCACGCCAATCCCAACATTAGCTGCCAAAATTAAAGAAATAATTCCGTCCAGTGTACCTTTGGCGAAAAGAGTGGTGTGGTCTGCCAAGATACCGTCTTGAATACTGCCAACTATCGCCATTGCCCCAGTGCAAAACAAAATAGAAGCGTTCACAAAGCCTTCGGCAATCTTCGCCGCAACGGAAGCGTCGCCCTTAGCAACCTTTCCGCCAACCCAATCGCCTAAGCGGTTCATCTTCTCCTCAATGTCAATGCCCTCGCCTACCATGGCGCCAATCACCAAGCTAATAATGGTAATGATAATATTATTGGTCTTCATCGCCATTTGCAAGCCAATGACCACAATGCACAAGGCAATGCCACTCATCATGGTTTGTTGCCATTTTACAGGCAAGCCACGTTTCAGCACTACGCCAATTAGCGAGCCTACGACGATGGCGGCACAATTCATTATTGTTCCAAGTCCAGGCATTATTTTGCCCCCTCATTTTAAAATCACACGTGCAGCTTGCGGGGAGCTTGTACCTCCACCGGTTTAATTTCTACTTTGGGCTGCAGTGCTTCGTAAATTCTTTCTAAATCTTCCGGAGAGTAGTACTCAATTTCAATGGTACCACCCTTTTTGCCGTCAGCCTTGGGATTTACCTTAACCTTGGTTCCCAAAAGCTCAACCAGCTTGCTTTCAAAATCTTTATGGAAAACGTCAGCCTTAACCTTTACCTTGGGTTCTTTTTTCTCAGCCTTATCTTCTTTATCAAAAATAGTCTTGACAGTTTCGCGGACAACCTTAACTTTTTTGCCGTCCAGCATTTCGCGGACAACTTCTTCCGTAGTACGGGCGGTCCAGCCTTGTTCCACCGCAGCCTTCGCCACGAGAATTTGCTCTTCCTCGCTACGCAGGGTAGAAATTTGCTTTGCCTGACCCATGGAAAGAAGGTTTTTACTAATTAAATCCTGTACCTCTTGCGCCAAATTGAGCAAACGCAAAATATTAGCAACGGCAGTACGGCTTCTGCCAACCTTTACAGCAACCTGCTCTTGGGTCAGCTTGCATTCGTCCATCAGGCGTTTAATGCCTTGAGCTTCTTCGATGGCGTTCAAATCGTGGCGTTGAATATTTTCGATAAGAGCGATTTCCATCATCTCTGCTTCGTCATATTCCTTCAAAACCACGGGAACCTTCTTCAAGCCCGCCAGTTTAGAAGCACGCAAGCGGCGTTCACCGGCAACAAGCTCATACTTCTTGCCCTTTTTGCGTACTACCAAGGGTTGAACTACGCCATATTCTTTAATGGAAGCTGCCAATTCCTGAAGCTTTTCTTCATCAAAGGTTTTACGGGGTTGGTACGGGTTAGCAACGATGTCTTTTACAGCAACCTCTTGGGGAGTGCCTTCCACAACTTCCTTAACTTCCGGCTTTTCAATTGCGGGAGTAGGGTTCTCGCCAAAAATCGCACCCAAGCCCTTACCTAAGCCTGCCTTCTTACTCATCGTCAATCACCTCTTGTGCCAATTCCATGTAAACCTGCGCACCCTTAGACTTGCTATCGTAATCAATAACAGGCATACCGTGGCTGGGAGCTTCGCTCAAACGCACGTTGCGGGGTACGATGGTCTTGTACATTTTAGTTTTAAAGTATTTTTTAACTTCTTCTACTACGTCTTGCGCCAAATTGGTACGGCTGTCGTACATAGTCATAACAACGCCTTCCAATTTCAGAGCAGGGTTCAAATTACGTTGTACCAGTTGAATGGTGTTCATCAACATGGTAATACCTTCCAATGCGTAGAACTCGCATTGCACAGGAATCATTACGCTACTTGCCGCAGTGAGGGCGTTAATGGTTAAAAGTCCCAAAGACGGCGGACAGTCGATAATTACATAATCATAATCGTGTTTAATACGCTCCAAAGCATTTTTCAATCTGCCTTCACGGTTCATCAAGGAAACCAGCTCGATTTCCGCACCGGCAAGCTGAATGGTTGCAGGGATAACGTCTAAATTTTCGTAAGCAGTGTGCTTTAAGGTATCTGCCATAGGCACTTCGTTAATCAGCGCATCGTAAATACATTTTTTTACATCGCGTTTATCAAAACCTAAACCACTGGTAGCGTTACCTTGGGGGTCACTATCAATCAAAAGCACTTTACGACCTTGCTTTGCCAAGCAGGCAGCAACGTTCACCGCAGTAGTGGTCTTGCCTACACCGCCCTTTTGGTTTGCAACAGCAATTACTTTTACCACAAAATTCACCTCGTTCTCTAGACTTTCTTCTTATTTTCGCTCTAAACCTTGTAAAATTACTGCTTCTTTCTAAAAATCTACCAGCTTTTGCGAAATATCACTCAAGTTTTTAGAAGAAACCTTTCATTTTCAAAAGCTTTTCTTTATTATTCAGTGGTTTTATTTTAACACATCTTACCTTTTTCTAATACTAAAATTTACCCAAAAAAGCAAAAATGTTTCACGTGAAACAATCTGACTTTTTGACAATTAAGGTACAGACTGGGTTTATAAAATTTGTATTTCGTAAACTCGCAAAACTTTCCGAAAAGTCCTTTCTAATTCTTACGCTCCCTTTAGCAAGAAAATTCTCTGCTTAAACCTAATAAACTTTAATTCAACCTTCTGCCCTACACTTGCAACTGAAAAATCACTGACGTTTCTATCACAAGGTATATAATGAAGAAAAGCCTTATGATTGTTTGAGGGAATGGTCAAAAATTTTATGTGCTAGCAGTAACGAAACGTTACCTGTGAAAATTAGAAATCCAAAATGAAAGGAGCATGCAAAATGTGTACAGCCATTACCTATACAACTAACGACCATTACTTTGGCAGAAACCTTGATTTAGAATACTCTTTGAACGAAACCGTTGCCATCACGCCCAGAAACTACGTCTTCAATTTTAGGAAGCTGGGTACCTTGACTAACCACTTTGCCATTATTGGCATGGCTATGGTCGCAGACGACTACCCTCTCTATTTTGATGCTATGAATGAAAAAGGTCTGAGCATTGCCGGTTTGAACTTTCCTGAAAACGCAAGCTACAAACCTTACTGCGAAGGCAAGGACAATGTTACTCCCTTTGAACTTATTCCCTACCTTTTGGGACAATGCGCAACTGTTGGCGAAGCTGAAAAACTTTTAGCTAAAATCAGCATTCTCAATGAAAACTTTAGCGACAAGCTTGCCCTCTCCCCTCTCCATTGGATTATTGCAGATAAGGAACGCTCCATTACCGTTGAACCAGTCAAAGATGGTGTGAAAATTTACGATAACCCTGTGGGCGTGCTTGCTAACAACCCTACCTTTGATTATCAAATGTTTAACCTCAACAATTATCTAAGGCTTTCCCAAGATGATCCTGTGAACACCTTCGCCGGCAAAAATGATAGATTCAAATTTGATTTGTACTCTCGCGGAATGGGCGCCATGGGTTTACCCGGTGATGCCTCCTCCCTCTCCAGATTTGTCAAAGCTACCTTTATCAAACTCAATTCCGTTTCTGGCGATTCCGAAGCAGAAAGTATCAGCCAGTTCTTCCATATCTTAGGCTCCGTTGCCATGGCTCGTGGCGAAGTCCATCTTGGCAAAGAGCTTTACGAAATTACTAATTACAGCTCCTGCTGCAATATGGATAAGGGAATTTACTACTACACCACCTACGAAAACAGCCAAATCTGCGCAGTTGATATGCACAAGGAAAACTTGGACGGCAGCAAGCTTATCACCTACCCCATGGATAAAGAACTGAAAGTAGATTTTAAGAACTAACTTTCTTCCTTTATATAGTGTCTTATTTGACAGCCACCACAACAAGTTGTGAATAAGCTGTTGATTATGTGGAAAACAGAATATATTAAAATGTATTTTTTGCTTACCATTAAGAAAGGGTGATGTTTATGAGAAAAGAGTATGATTTTACTAACGCCAGAAAAAATCCTTATGTAAAAAAAGTAAAGATAGTAAAGAAGCCTAAATAAGCAAAAAAGCGATGCTCGTTTGAGCATCGCTTCAGACTGTTGAAAAAGCCTGTTTTGGAAAAATTCCAAAGCAGGCTTTTTACGTTATGAATTACATAACAAAATATAGAATTGTTTGAAAAAATATTTTTGTTTTGACATATCCTTCCTTTGGGAGTAGGATGTGTCCG
>JAFTID010000073.1 GCA_017457085.1 Phascolarctobacterium sp. | reverse complement strand
GGGTGGTGGTGTAAACACGGGTGCACACGCCACGTTTTTGCGGGCATTCTTTCAATGCCGGAGCAGTAGATTTAGCTTTCAAAACCTCTCTGCCTTTACGTACCAATTGGTTAATAGTAGGCATATCGGCACCTCCTTTCCAAACAATTAGATTTTAATGATTATAAAAACTTAGCTTTCGCCAAGCCCTTATCAAGATTTAAGTATTGCGGCCGCCGCAGCTTTTACGTGAATCCCGCACGCCTTGCCAAGCTCGTGCATGGTTTCTACTTGAACCAAGCTTACGGCTTTTTCTTCGCAAAGCTCCTTCAGCTTTTCGGTAACACGTTCGTCAGCATCCTTCGCAACAAAAACCTTTGCGGCAAGCTCTTTAGTCACTGCCTTTTCGGTCTGTTTCACGCCAACGGTACGCTTCTCAGCTTGCATTAAATCATCAAGCGTCATCAAGTTACCTCCTTCACGAGAGCATAGTTAGCCCACAACGCTTTCATATTGTAACATCATTGACAAAGCCTGTCAACAATTTTTTACAATTTTTTTATAGCCTTAAACAACGTATTTATGCACATCTTTCTTTCCACCAAGCCGTGTGTATCATTAGCATTTTTTCTAAGCAAAATTTAGCTTCCAGAGACACTCCTCCCACAGAAAAAAGCTCCTATTTTGTGGGAAAACCCGTCAAAATACAGGAATGTATACAAAATACTTTAGTTATTTTTTAATTACACTAGTAAAAATTTAAACTTTTTATAAAAAATTAAAGCTCCCTTCCGAAAAAGAAAGGAGCTTTTAAAAAATTTTCTTCTATTATTTATTAGCTTTTACAAAATTCCAGCTGTCCCTGCACATATCAACAACAGTTTTTTCTGCGCTCCAGCCAAGTTCTTTTTGTGCCTTGCTGGCATCTGCATAGCAAGCTGCAATGTCACCGTCTCTGCGGGGACTAATTACATACGGAACGTCCACACCATTTACTTCAATAAAAGTCTTCACCAGTTCCAAAACGCTAAAGCCATTGCCGGTACCAAGATTGTAAATGTGTACACCGTTTTCTTTGAGCAACTTGTCCAAAGCGCAAACGTGCCCCTTTGCCAAATCAACAACGTGAATGTAATCGCGCACGCCAGTACCGTCCTTAGTAGGATAATCGTCACCAAACACATTCAGTCTAGGCAACTCGCCTACTGCTACCTTCACAATATATGGCATCAGATTATTGGGAATTCCATTGGGTTCTTCGCCCAAAAGTCCGCTTGCATGACCGCCAATGGGATTAAAGTAACGAAGCAGGCAAACGCCCCAAGCATTATCAGAAACATGCAGGTCTTGCAAAATGCGTTCGCACATCAGCTTGGTAGTGCCGTAAGGATTGGTAGTGCCACCCACGGGGAAAGCTTCGGTGATGGGCAGGGATTGGGGGTTGCCATACACAGTAGCAGAAGAACTAAAGATAATGTTCTTGCAGCCAAAGTCACGCATAACTTCGCACAAGGTAATGGTGCTGCCCAAATTATTGTGGTAGTATTCCAAAGGCTTCGCTACAGATTCGCCTACAGCCTTCAAACCAGCAAAGTGAATGGCTGCGCTAATATCATGTTCAGAAAAAATTTTCTTCAATATATTAGCATCATTAACATCACCTTCGTAAAAATCAATTTCCACGCCAGTGATAGATTTAATTTTATTGAGCACTTCCGGTTTGGAATTAGCAAAGTTATCAATGCCAACTACCTTATAGCCAGCTTCGATAAGTTCCACGCAAGTGTGAGAAGCGATAAAACCAGTAGCACCGGTTACGAGAATTTTTTTACTTTCCATCATAATCATCCTTTACATTTATATTGAAAGAAACTTTTTAAAATAAACTGCTACATTTGATTATAACACAAAGCAAAACCAAGTGCCACTTCACGAAAAGAGAGGCTCCCCTCAAATTGAGAGAAGCCTCTAGAGATTAGCTTAGTGTTTTACTTGCACAACTTTGCTGCCGTAATCATCACGGTCAACAGCAGTGTTTACACGTACACGTTCAATCTTGTTAAGGTCAGCATCAGTACCTTTAACACGGTCAACACGAATACGTCCAAGTTCAGGCTCAAACTCTTGACGAATTTGTTCGCTTAAAACAACGCCTTGTTCCATAGCACGGAACAGCATTACAGCAAATTCATAGCGAGTCATAGTGCGGTCACCACCAAAGGTTCCATCAGGATAGCCTTCAATAATGCCTTTAGCAACCAAACCGTTAACGTACTCATAAGCCCAATGATTTTGCGGAACGTCCGGGAAAAGTTGTTCAGCAGGAACGATTGATTGAGTTGCGCCAGCTAATTGTTGAACCAATGCTACCAATTGAGCAATTTGTTGTCCTTGGGTTGCAACTTGTTCACGCAGGTCAACAATTTCTTTTGCCATTGCGGTACGGCTGTTGCTAACGTTATTGGTTCTATCCAATGCGAAGGATACGCCCATGTTAACCATGTTTTCGCCATTACCATAAGTGCCGCCAACGCTCATCATAACTTTTTCGTTAGGACGATAGAAAGCGCCAAGAGCAGTAGCGTTTTCGCCTGCGTAGTTCCCAGCACCAACTGCAAAGCTAAGCTTGTCATCAGGGTCAAAGTCCATGGGATGCAGTGCAGCCAGAGCCGCAGCACCAGCGCCAACTTTATTTACACGGCTATTAACTTGGTTAATGCGGGAGTCGAGGTATTGAGCTTGATTGTTAGCGTAGTTAATGATTGCTTGATCATGTTCATAACGAGTAACCACTTCGTTTGCAATCGCTTTATCAAGATTAACATCAGCTTCTGTTAAGGTATCACCATCTTTAATAAAATTAGTTTTTTCATATTTAGTATCACCAATTTTATTTTCTACAACTTGCAAGTCTGTATCTCTAGCAATATCTTTAATTGTAGCATACGCTGAAGCGGCATTATTATCATAGCCATCCTTAATCTCAAGTTTTACAACATTAACGCCATTATCCTTTTCAACTTCATAATCCTTAGCCACCAAACTATTATCATGAATCCTACCACCCAATACCATTGTGTCATGATTGGTACCATCTGTTTTCTTATCTTTGACTAAAGTAATTCTACCATCATCACCAACTGAACCATTGATTATTTTTTCACCTGAGACATTAGTAATTTGTGTCTCCAAATTATTAACTTCAGTATCTAAACGAGATACCGTTGCTTCTACCGTAGTTAACCGTTTATCTACATCCTCAAGCTTTTGGGCACTAGCTATATCATTGATAGTTACAACATTACCAGCTGTATCCACAATCTGAAAGTCTTGTCCATATGTAGAATTTGTTGCAGAACCACTAACTACTTTTCCACTATCCTCTTTGTCCAGAGTAGTATCACGATATTTAACATCATCGGCGGCATCAGCAGTCCCATTATTATCAGTTAATGTCCAACCATGATGGTTGCCGTCAACTTCATTACCTCCATTAACACTAAGATTATTATATGCACTAATACTACCTTTAAGATTTTCTACAGCAGCCTTCAATTGTTCCTGTGTCGCAGCATATCCACCATAATAACTTGCAGTGGGATCCCAAGTTGTATTTTTCAACCCTTGAACATATCCACTTCCTACGGTAACAGCACCTACACTAATGTAACTATTTGCTCTTACTGTATCAGCCACCATAGCCACAGCGTTTATCACGCCACCTTCAGCAGTTAAAGTAATTGCATTGCCTACTTTAACTTCTTTTTGAATATAAACTTCAGGCGCAAGAGAAACACCATAAGCAGTGACTCCATTTTCATTTGTTTCTTTTTTGACAACAATATTGTTATCATTATTTTTTACAATGGTATCCTTAGAGGCTTCTTCAGAAACCTGTTGATACAAGTTATTGATGTGGTTAACTATATTATTGGTGGTTCCTTCAGTTAAATCGGTAGTAATCTCAGTAACTCTACCAATGTCACTGGCTTTAGCAACATTGTTTATCACAACGGTATCAGCACCACTATTAGGTTTAGTTTGGTCCTGCACATTTAAGACAATATTATTATCTTCGCCTACAGAATATGCACCATTATAAACATATCCCTCATCACTACTTTGAGAAGTTTTAGCACCAACTAACCTCCAATCACTGGTCTTGTTATTAATCGTATTAACTTCACTATATAAGTTGTTAATATGATTAACTACACTAGTTGGATTAGTTACATTTACAGCCCCATCAGTTCTAATATCGCTTATGTTTCCAACATCACTAGCTTGAGCTATATTGGCTATATGAATCCTCGGATCATCTGCCTCTTTACCATTATCATCAGTAATAGTTAATGTAACGACGCCATCTTCACCAACAATGTATCCTTTCCTTACCTCATTAACGTCACCGGTATAGTCACCCAACGAGGCTTCTCCTTCTTTCAGATGCAAATCACTAAGTGTATTAGTAATTTCATTGTATGAAGGCAATTTATATTGCACACCATTAACGCTAATACTATGTAACAAGGTTCCCTCATTAGGGTGCATATTAGCTGTTACAATAGAACCTGTGGTTAACACTATGCTTTGATCGACATTATTAGTTTTATTAGAAATAGTAACCTTTACATCGTCACCATTACCATCAGCTCCACCGCTAGCCAAGACAGTTATAGTTCCAGGGACATTACCGTTACCAGAAGAATTACGGCTCAATCCAATAGTGTTCCCAACAATATCTATACTTTTAATACCATTAGCATAATTGGTTGCAATGTTCCCCTCATTAACAGTTACGCGTCCATCAAGATTACTAATGTCAGTAGTATTTGTAGCAACTTGGCTAGCACTAGCAACATCCTCTAATACAACAGCATTGCCTGCGGTGTCATAAATAGTATATGTTCTTCCGCTTGTATTTTCAGAACTAGATACTGCATCACCTTTAACTAACATCGTGTCAACATACATTATTCCTGATTGAGTATTGTCATGCAATGTCCAACCATGTTTTTCTTTACTATCGGAACTTACAATACCATAAGCTTCCCTACCAGTCCCGCCGCTAACAGTCAAATTATTTAATCTTGAAACTTGTTCCGAATGTACAAGTTGATACGGAGTACCATTAATTGTCAATTCAGTTAATATCACATCATTAGTACCACTAATACCAGTTGTTCCAGTAGCACGCACAACAGAACCAGCATCGACACTAAAAGAAACTCCATTACCATCACCGAAAGTTATTATTCTATCAGAACCATCACCACCAGAACCTGCAACCTTAATACTACTATCCACCGTGCCATCTCTTTTTAACAAATTAATATAGTTGCCTTCTCTTTCATACGCACCTATATTAATACTATGCGCTCCGCCATTATAGATATCAGCAATACTAGTAGTATGTGAATTTACAGTTTCAGTAAGACTACTGATATTTGTTGTATTAGTAGTAACTTGCTTAGCACTTGCTACATCATCAATGATTACATCGGTATAAGTAGTATTTCCATTATCATCCTTACCTTGAACTTTCAAAGTAACAACACCATTTACGGCAGTATACTTACCACTGGAATGATTAATCAAATGCTTGTCACTAGATTGCAATGCACTTTTCGCTAATTCCAATTGCCCAAGATTAACAGCGTCAGTTGCGTCGCTGCCAGCAGCTAAGTCAGTAATTTTTTTACCACCCATGCCAATACCATTATTGTTAATGGTAACAGTATTGTTAATGGTAACACTTGTAAAAGAAGGGTCCTCAGTAAAATCAAAGGTAACTAAACCATTAGCTTTCCTATCGATAACTAAATTTTCGTCAATAGATTTTAAAGTGATTGTATCCTCAGGTTTAACTATCTGACTTCCATCAACTCCATCTACAACTAAATTCCATCCTGAATTAACTTTGTTAGTTAACTCCGTCAAATCATTTTGACTAGCAATGCCAGTAATAATAACCTTCTCGCCATTTTCAACATTTAATTCAACCTTACTATCACTTACAGCATAAGCCTCGTTTTTACCTACACCAGCCCCTGTTAGATACTTATCATTAACATTTGTATTTGCTCCAGTACCATCTAAGCCTTTAGGTATAACGAAATCTAATGTCAATGTATTAGTCGTTTCATCATAAGTTTTAGTTACGGAAGCATTTGTTCCTGCTTCTCCAGTAGTTGTAGAACCAATGACTATTTCAGGTGCATCTTTACCATCAGTAAGTTCAACAGTTATATCGTCGCCACCCGGATTGGTAAAAATAAGCGTAGATACATTGCCAGTTACTGACTTGGAAACAGTAACAGATTGACCATCTTGACCATTTATGCCATTTTGACCGTTTACACCATCTTGACCAGGGTCACCTTTTAAATCGCCATAAGTTAAAGAAGCATCAGGGCTACCATTTACCCATACCCAAGACAAAGTTTGATTTTCCCCGCTAACGATAGGTTTATAATAACCAGCTATTTCAGTAGTAGTATTATTGCTTCCACCACCACTGATGCTATATCTATTACCATTAACAGTTAATGAAGTAAGACTATCACCTTCTTCATATGCGACACCATCATTAGCAAGCACTTTCGTGCCAGTCTTCAATTCAAAAAAATTACCTTCTGCATCGGACACTTTAATATATGTATCATTGTTGTTACCACCAGTACCACCTAGGCTTTGCATAACTAAGCCGGGAATTTGGTTACCTACTTTATTAACCAAATTTATTGAACCACCATTAGCAACTGTATTATTACCTGTTAAATGTGTATTAATCCCCTTAGTAACTTTATTCTTAACTATGCCCTCATTTGCAAGCTTAACATCTTCTTCGTGCAAATGGTGCATAATTTCATTAAATTCACCTAATGTCATAGATTCTACAGTAGCATGAGGGTCTGTTATTTCTGCAGCCCATACTGTAGACCATTTTTTAGTAGTAGCATTATAACCACTCAACAATACCTCATTGTTCAAGCCATAAACCGTACCACCATAAACTCCCACATCATTAGCTAATTGATTTGATGTTTTGTTAGAATCATATATGTCATTTACACTCTTTGTTAAGAAAACACCAACCTTACCACCAATTTTATACACATTATCGTATTCAACATCTTGATTCTTAAATTTATATTTACCAGTCAGCGTGTTGAATTCCCCTTCTTTGAACACATAAAAGTTATTCTTCAGATTGGAACCATCACCACCGCCAACATCATCATATTCCTCACCGCGTTTAATATAATAACTATAATGTAACGGAACACCAGTACCATCAGAATTACTTAACGCAGCGTACTGTACATATACACTCTCATCAAGCTTCGTTTTATTAATAGCTGTTTCTACATCTGTAACAACCATACTATGTTCGCCAGACATTGCCACATTATCATAAGTTGCATCTGTACCAGGTATTTTATAGAGGTCTAACTTAACATTCGCTGCTTCAGGATGATATCTTTCAGTAATAGCTTTAACCCCAAAGCCTTCTCTAATCCAATACTTTTTTGTTTGATTTCCAACAGTTACCTCAGTATATATGTAACGATATGTACCATCACCATCATTAACATCGACATAATAATTTCTAGAAGACCAATCATATTGAATATCATCATTATCACCAAATGGATTTACCGATGTAGAAGCATTACCAATTGCAATATAATAAACCGGTTTAGAATCAGTCAACGCGCTAACCGCCGCCTCTGCCAAACTAGACGCAAAGAAGCTACTTGTCAGCGCAAGCGCTGCCAATGTAGCTCCTAAACTAAATCTATTTACTCTATTTCGTTTTCCAACACCACTTACGGTATTTTTAGCTATTTCACTTACAACGACATAAGCGTTCCGCACTTTGCTCCATACAACTTTAAAAATCTTGTTCATACCCATTACCTCCCTAATAAAAAGCTTTTTCTTTTTATTAACAAGCCTTTAATTTTTTACAATGTTTTCCAAGTATTCACATAGTTTTTTATTGCGCCCATTGTACCACAAAACATACATAACGCAACTCCACCTCACAAATACAAACCACCTTATATATATATATATAAGGTGGTTTGTATTTTAAACGACTACTTTTCACTAAAACGTGTCCTTTGGCACAGGCAACATTTACAGATTAAACGCTTGATTATTACGATAGTGTTACAAAAACTTTTCTCATTTTCCACAACAAATTTTATATTTATTTTTGTTGGTTTGTATTGTGTTTTAGATGTTACACTTTGATGCACAAATCACATATTATTTAAACTTATACTGTCTATTTCATATGAACTTTTCCAAAAATTAGAGCTGTCTTTCACAAGAAAAAGGCTTTTATTTTTCTATTGTTTCACGTGAAACATTTTACTGAGGGGGACATGCTTTTAGTAAAAATTTTAATATTTATTTTTAGGGAACAGGGTTAGTAACGCTTACGCATTACTTAGATTAAAGACTATACTAGAAATAGGTGGCAAAGCTACGCTTTGCTTGATACAGGCAGAAGAAAATAAAGACAGGAAGGGGAAAAAGAAAACCTAGCAAAAGAAAAAGGGGAAGGACAGAAAAAAAGAAGACTCACTATATAAGTGACATCAAAAATAGCGAAGTGGCTCACAATTTCCGAAAAAATTTTAAAAAATGCTAAAAAGTGCGTTTCAAAAAATATTTTTCTAAAAAAATGAGCCACTTTGAATTTTTCATGTCACTTATAGTATAAGGGGATGGTTGAATGCCAAACGGCAAAGCCTTACAAAAACTAAATAAAAATCTAATTTTTTAGATGATATCACCCAACAAGAAATCTATTACATTAATTTGGTTTATACCATTCAAACCCATAGGATATTCGTCCATAGATATAATATATTTGGGATAATTGTCACTCACCTTTTTAAGAGAAGCAACTTCACGTTCAAAGGTTGTACTGTCTAATACGGTAGCTGCTACTTGAAAATAAAACCTGTCACCATATTTTTCGGCGATAAAATCAATTTCCAAATCATCAACTTTACCGATGCTAACATTGTACCCTCTACGAATAAGCTCCAAATAAACTATGTTCTCCAAAATATATCCAACATCTTTGTAGTTATCTTTTAAAAGCAATCTCCTTAAACCAACATCAACAACATAATATTTTTCCAAAGAGCGTAAATGCTGTTTCCCTTTTACATCATATCTACCAGCTCTGTACAGCACAAAAGCTTCCATCAGCGCAGTTAAATAGTTCTCCACTGTTTGAGAAGTGGTCTTTCTTCCAAAAGAGGTCAATGTATCAGCTATTTTCTTTGTGGAAACGATGTTGCCAATATTATCAAACAAAAACTTTATGACAGATTCCAACAAAAATACATCCTGCACCTTTTTGCGCGCAACTATATCCTTTAATAAGACAGTGCTATAAATGCCTGACAAATAGTCCATATCAACACTTTCATCATCTAGCTTTGCCAAATAAGGAAATCCACCTCTTTGAAAATACTTTTGCCATGCTGCTTTTTTATCACCACCAACCAAAGCAAAGTATTCCGCAAAGGAAAATGGCAGCATCTTTACTTCTATGTATCTTCCAGAAAGTAATGTTGCCAATTCACCAGAAAGCATTTGAGCATTAGAACCAGTAAGATAAATATCTACATTCTCTTTAATAAACAAAGAATCTACTGCTTTTTGGAACTCCGATACATTCTGTACTTCATCTAAAAAGATGTAGGTCATCTTCCCGTTAACAAGTTTATTGCTGATATATTCATATAGCAGCTTGTAATCAAGCATATCACCATAAATTACATCTTCAAAATTTATAGAAATTATCTGCTCAGGAGCAACACCACAAGCTTTTAAATATTCCCTAAATTGAACTAACAGTGTAGATTTACCACAACGTCTTACACCAGTTACAACCTTAATGATTTGTTTATCTTTTAACTTTTTTAATTTCTCAAGGTATTGTTTTCTTTCAACCATTGTGTTCACCTCTGCTATAGTATAACACATCAGTCGTATTTTTCCAAAGTTTTTATGGTCTATCATAAAAAGTTCTAAATTCCTCCAAGTTTTTATGGTCTATCATAAAAACTTTTGTATTTTACCTTGTTTTAAACTTACTACTAACTTAGGAACAGAGTAGCAAAAAACAAAAAACAGGTACAAGCCTTGCAGCTCATACCCGTCTAAAACAAAATCAGTTTTAAATTTTAGAAGCACCTTCAGGAAACCCAAACCCTTTAAACCAGCTTGCGCATTTCTTCCGCAGTAAGGGTGAAGTATTTTTTCTCGTAGTAAACTGCTTCCCTACCACGACATTCCACAATCAAGGCAACGTCCACATCGGGAACGTTTGCCAGTGCTTCAGCAATGGTCTTGCCATTTTTCGCATAAGCTTCAAAACGCAGTACCATAGTCTTGCCTGTACCCGCAGGCACCAGCACAGCTTCAAAGTAATCGTCGTCGCGAGGAACGTCTTTCAAATTAACCTTACCACGCAGCAGCACATCGTCATATTGCTCTTGGGGCAAGTAAATGCGCAGATACGCATCAATCAAGGTAGCCTCTTGCTTACCCACGTTTTTATAATCAAGCTCAACTTCAAAATCCAAACGTTCGTCAGTTTCACTAACCTTTACGGCAGCAGTACGCTTCTTTATATCGAAGAACATTTTTGCATCGCCCTGCATCCAGATGTAACCGGCAACAACTGCCACACCCAACACCACTAAGGCGAGAACGATTTGTACAATACACAACAGCATCTTACTTCCTCCTTACGCCTTGTAGTAATCTTTGATAATGCAGATGGGAGTTTTTTCACTGCCATTGCCAAAGGGATTATCAATCAAAATTTCTGCGACCTTGTCCGCATCCACGCCTTTGGAAACGCCAAGCACCGCGCTACGCTTCAAATCGTTAACGTCAGCAACGGCAGCACCGTAGCAACCACAAGCCTTGGTAATTTCTTCTGCAACCTTTGTGGGATTGGAAGGACCGTACACAATGTGCTTGTCGTAGGGAGGCATGGTACCGGTAATATCGTCAATCAAGCGACCTTGTTCGCCAGCCAGACGATAAAACACACCACTTACCCCAACGCATTTAGCAGCAAAGCCAATAATTACCGCCCACAATACGCGCGCACCGCCTTCAGCATCAATCAGCGCCTGCATGCTGTACCAATTACTGATGCTGCCCTTGGACGGAAACAAACGGCACAAAACCTTTGCCAAAAAGCCGGGCTTAAATTCTTCACAACGCATTGCTCTGCCTTGGATAATGGCAACAACACTTTCTGCGATACAAACAACATCATTCTTGCCAATCTTGTCCTTGCCGTATTCCAAAATCGCTTCGCACACATCATCGTGGTGAGTCAAAATTCTGGTAGGCACAGGCACGATAGTATATTTTTCCATTCCTTACTCCTTAGTAGCTTATAATTCCATCATAGGTTTCAAGCGGTTAAACCATTCGTTGTCAATGCGGGCAATCTTGCCGTCCTTATCGGTGAACACGTTGCGCACCTTACCTTCTGCAGCAACAGCACCGTCACTCAAACGGATAACCTTTTGTTCAAATTCCAACTTAATCTTGGTAACTGCAGTACAGGTGGTTTGCACTTCGTACTCATCATCGTACTTGCAGCTATTTTTATATTTCACTTCCACTTCCGCAATGGGAAACAAAATTCCTGCGTCCATTAAATCGTTCAGGCTATAGCCACCTGCGCGAAGCAGTGCTGCCCTACCCATTTCGAACCAATATAAATATTTAGAATGATGCACTACGCCCATGGTATCAGTTTCCACAAAGCGCACTCTATCACGAATACAAATCATAGCTTTACCTCTATTTTCTAAAAACTAACATCTAATTATATCACTGAAGCCACTTTTTTTATAGTGCCTACTCTAAATCACTCATATTTTTCTCTGCTAGGCTTTGCTCCACCTTTTCGGAAAGCAGGGTGTAAATTACGGAGCACAAGGGCACGCTCATAACCATACCCATAATTCCGGCAACGCTACCGCCAATGGTAACTGCTACCAGTACCCACAATTCGCTAAGACCTACTGCCTTGCCTACAATCTTCGGGTACAGGATATCTCCCTCAATACGTTGTAACACAACGAAGAAAATTAAGAACACCCAAATCTTTTCAGGAGCAGCAACTAAGATTAGGAAGCAACCAATGGTCGCGCTGATGATGGTACCCAAAATGGGAATCAGTCCCAAAACGGCAACCAGCACGGAAATTACCAAAGCATAAGGCAAACCGATGACTAGCATTCCCACGAAGCACAAGCAACCTAAAATCAAAGCTTCGCTAAATTGTCCGGCAACGTAGCCGTGAAAAACCTTTTCGCTAATTTTTGCAGCCTTTACCAAATAATCTGCACGTGCTTTGGAAGTAAAGGCGTACACGGTGCGCTTCAAGCTTTGTTTAAGTACATCCTTTTCCAAAAGCAGGTACACCGCCGCCACAATGCCAATGGCAAAATTAGTTACTACATCCACAACAGTAGTGGTAGCAATCCAAGTACGGGACAGGAGCAGACTCTTATTATCCTGAATAAATTGGAACAAGGTTTGGTACGCATTGTTCCACTGCTTTTGCAGGTAAAGGAAATCGTCCTCAAACATATTGAATTGGGCAGCCTTTTCCTGCAGGTAAACGTTCATCTTCTCCACAGCAGGAGGGATTAATTTGATGAGAGTTTTCACGCTGCTATTCAGCTCCGGCAGGACGAGCAGCACCGTAAAGGCAAAGAAAGCTGCTATGATGGCGATGCTCAAAAGCAGGCAAATGATTCTCTTTACCTTTTCCAGCTTATCCAAAGGACCTTTGCTGAAAACCTTATCCCAAATTACTTCCAGCTTGGTCATCAGCACATTAACGATAAACGCAATGAAGCCACCAATCAAAAATGGCAAAACCATTTTATAAAATTTATCCAGCAGTTCCAGGCTCACGCTGTAATTCCACAACGCCCAGCACAAAACTGCAGTAAACGCAATCAAGCCGTAAATGTTTTTATATTTCATAAGGAGTACCTCCCTAAGCTTTATCCATCTTTTATTTTAACATAATAGTTGTGACAAGACAAAGAACTGTGCTTTGCAAAGAAGCTTCCCATACAAGGAGTAACGTTCTAAAACCACACTCACTATACTAAGCAGACAAAATATGTTATAATGCAAACGTTAATCACCACAAAACTCAATAACACGTCCTCTTAGTTTAATGGATAGAACCCGTGTCTCCGGAACACGAGATAGCAGTTCGATTCTGCTAGAGGGCACCAAAATTTAACCGTCCTCAAAATTCTGAGGACGGTCTTTTCATTTTATGCGCTAGTAAATTTTTAACTTTTTCTTCTATTATAATACTTATCTATGATGCTACCCTTTAAAACGTCAGCTCTACCCCCGCACGCCACAGTCTTCCATAAGCATTAATGTTCTCGTTTTCCTTGTCAAAGAGATTATCAAGGGCGATAAAGGCACGGTAGCAATTGCCCCATTTTTTATTGACTGCCACATTAAAGGTGTTGATGCTGTAATCCTTACCATCGTAACAGTAATCGCTATACCACCTGTTAGAAAGGGTAACGCTCCACGGGTTCACCTTTTCCTCCGTCCAGAGCAGCTTTGCCGTATAGGTATTGCGTGCGCTGTACTCAAGGCGTACATCCGTCACTTCATTTTTAGCATCTAGATAAGCGTAGTCCAAAAGCAAGGTGAAGCCTGCGCCCAAGTCCTGCTCATAGGCAAACTCCACGCCTTTGGCAGAAGCTTCATCTATGTTTACAAATTGCTTATCTGGCAACATACCACCAAAGCTTTGTATATCCTTGTAGGTAATGGCGTTTTCCTTTTCGTTGGCAAAATAAGTCAGCTTTGCTTTCGCCTTGTCACTAAATTCCTGCTCGTAGGAAAGCTCCCAACCGGTAGTTTCTTCCGGTTTAAGATTGGGATTGCCGTAAAAAGTGAACATGCCCATATGGTCGAAGGCGCCGTACAGTTCATCAACGGAGGGTGCACGGTACGCCTTACCATAGTTTGCTTTTAAGCGAGAATTCTCCGAAAAAAAGTAGGTAGCTCCCAAATTCGGAGAAATTTGCCCGCCAAAGCTATCGTGGTGGTCGTAACGCACGGAGGGAATTACTAGGAGCCTGTCATTTACATAAACTTCTTCCTGCAAATAAAGCGCGTACTGGTCAGTTTTATCCTTGCCGTTTGCTACGAAAGCACCACCATCAACGGAACGCACTTCCCCGCCAAAGGTCAGCTTATTATTTTCAGCAAGCTGGATGCTGTCGCGAGCTTCCACATTCCATTGCTTATGCTTCCGTTGGTAAAGCTTGGGAATTACAGCAGGTCTACCACCAGTAAAATAAAACTCCTTCTCATTATGGACAGATTCCAGCTCGCCATAGGAAGCAGTTACGCTGTAAGTGTGCTTCCCCTGCTCACCGTCATAGGTAAGACTGGCAAGCTTGCGCTCGTACTCCCGATGATTGTTCCAACTTAAAGACATACCCCTAGATTCAGTTATCGCTTCAAAATCATGCTTTTGCTTGGTGTAATCTAAGTATAGGTTCAGCCTGTTGGCTTCGTCCATTTCGTAATCCAAGTCCAAGCTGTAGCTTTGCCCCGGACCGTAACTAAATCCTTTCGCCTTACTGTCAAAGTTACGCAGCTTGTTAAAGCTTACGTCTACTACTGCACTTACCTTGCCCTGCTTGCCACTATCCCAGTGGTAGTAGTTATTCATCTGTCGGGAACCGCTATTTACGCCAGCTACAAAGCTTGGCTCCGCAGATTTCTTCGTAATAATGTTAATCACTCCAGCTTGGGCATCGCTACCGTACAAGGCACCTGCCTGTCCTCGCACAATCTCAATGCGTTCCACATTGCTCAGGTTAAATCTGTCTAGCACTCTGGCGTTTCCGCTATCTCGTTCCACAGCGTAAAGATTTTCTCCCACAATGCGCCTACCGTTTAACAAAACCAGCACATCGTTGAAGCTACCCCCTCGCAGGGTAAGCTTATCCCCGTGGCCACCGTTCCCATCTGCCACATAAATATTGCTGGCGTACTTCAAAGCATCGCGCACACTGGTAGCGCCAAGCTTTTCCATGCGCTCCTTGGTAATAACCTCCACGCTTTGGGGTACTTCCTTTTTATCTAAAATACTGCGGGTAGCAGTAACCACATATTCATCTAATTGGAAACTGGCTTTTTCTGCACCTGCATACACGCCAGTAGGCACTACGCCTAAGCAGAATATGCTCAACAAAGTTAAAGCATTCTTTTGTAAATTCATCTTGTTGCTCCTAAAACTTTCTTGGCTCTAATTATAGCATAGAAAATAAAATTTCCTTAGCATAACCACACAGCAATAATCAGCAGGATTTTTTTGCTTGAACAAGAAATAATTTATAGATATTTTTTAGGAGGCACAACCATGCGTAGAAAAGATAGAGAAGTTACTGATCCCGTAAAAATTCAAGATATTATGCAACGCTGTGACGTTTGCCGCATTGGCTTCAATGATGAGGGCGAAGTTTACATCGTACCCTTAAACTTTGGTTACGTCAATAATGATGGCAACTATACCCTGTACTTCCACGGAGCAGGCGCAGGTCGCAAATTTGAACTTGCCCAAGCTAAACCACAGGTTGGTTTTGAAATGGACACCAATTATTTGCTCCACACCAATGGCGAACCGGCAGACGTTGCCTGCAATTACACCGCACGCTTCCAAAGCATTATCGGCAACGGTACCTTTAGCATTGTAGAAGACCTTGACGAAAAGAAAGAAGGCTTACAGCTTTTAATGCTCCACACCACAGGCAAAAAGGATTGGGAATTTAACCCTATGATGTTCAAAATGGTAACCGTCTTTAAATTAGAGGTTAGCAAGCTGAGCTGTAAAGAACACGAATAAAAATTAACAGGTAACTCACAAGGAGCTACCTGCTTTTACTTTTATATTAAAGGCAACCTTTGCAGTTACCTGTATGCCAAATTAGCTGTGCTTTTCAAATTTTTCTTTGTGTCTGTAATGACGGGGCATCAGAATCGCCGCCACCATCATCATTACACCAAGGAAGAAGATTCCCCCGTAGCCACAGGACATTACCGACGGAATGAACTCACTCAATTGGTAGAGGGTAAGGTGTCTTACATTCCACAGCTGGTAAATATCCGTTGAGTACCAGAAGTTTGCAGTAAGTCCATACAGCCAATAGCCTAAGCCGCCACCAAGAATGATGCCCACGGTTTTGCACTTATGCTCGTAGGGCAACGCTGCCAAGCTTACACCGGGGCAGTTACCGATTACGCCCAAGCCCAAGCCAAAAATCATACCACCAAAGACAACGGCAAAGCTCATGCCTTTGATAATCAAGGTTGCTTCTTCGTAGCCAATAAGGTATTCACAAATCGCCAAAAGGAACATTGCGTAGCCCAAAGCGTACAGTAAAATTCTGGCAATGGTCAAGTTCTCCAAACGCAGAGAGGAACGGGCACGTCTGCGATGGGACACGCCGGACCAGTACAGGGAAAAGCCTAAAAGTAAGCCTGTCAAAATAACCATAACTGTGTTATACATACTATTTCCCTCCTTCGCATTGTTCCTTCAATAAAATTGCCACAGGAATTGCGGTCAAGAGAGCCGCAATTACGAAAGCATAACTGCTAATGCTGGTAACAAGCAAGCCGCTGACAATATTGCCTTCGGTACCGCCATCTGCAAGCATGGCGCCGTAGCTCATTACCGTGCCACCAATCAAGCCAATAAAGAAAAGCTTGGTGTGACACATTTCCTTGCCTTCATGTTCAGAGTAGTACTCCTCGTTGCATTTTTGCGTTAACAGATACGCACCAAAAGCGCCGAAGGGAATCATCGCAATAAATTCCAAGCTATTTTCCGGCTCCACAAGTAATAATGCCATAAAGAAGACGAAGCCCAAGGTCATTGCCTTAGAAAACCATTTAACCATTCTCATATTAGTAACCTCCTTTGTAGGTTTACTCTTCCCGGTCTCAATTCATCTTCAAGGACAGTATAAAACATTAGCAAAATAATTGTGTGTCAGCCAATCAAACTCTTGGCTTCCTTTGTGAACACTTTATAAAAAGCAGAAACTTTTCACACATTCTTCTTGACTTAAACCAAAGTAAAAGCCTTATAATATGGTTAGAAATTTTTTGCAGGAGAACATAATGAAAGTAATCTTTTTCTTAGGCACCGTGGATTTTCTTCTCAGTGCCATTTCATACATCTATTACAGACAAAACTTTGGCTTCGCTAAAACTTGGAGCTTCTTTTTCCTGTACCTGTTCCTAGCTGCCAATACCATAGGCTCCCGCATCTTGCCGGAAGCAACACCACTGTTTATCGTCAAAGCTTCTTCTTGGCTCAGTGGCTTGTGGATTGCCTTTATGTATTATTCAGTACTCTTGGCATTATTCCATGGTGTTCTTTATTTAGGCAGCAAGCTGCTTAATTTTAACTTGCCTAGCTTCAAAATTGCCTGCGCTGGTTTCGCACTAGTTGTAGGCTTCATCGCTTGGGGTACCTTCCGCGCCTTTACTCCCAACGTGCGTACTGAAGAAATCGCCACCGCCAAGCTCCCACCTAACACCAGCTACAAGATTGTCCTCGTCAGCGACATTCACCTTGGCAGAATCTTGGGCAACGCCTACGCTAAAGAACTGGTAGAAAAAATAAACGCCCAACAGCCTGACCTTGTACTTTTGGCAGGAGATATGCTGGACGAAAGAATTAGATATGTGGAGCAGGAAGATTCCCTCTCCCCCTTGGCAAAGCTTAACGCGCCCTTGGGAGTGTACGCTGCTTACGGCAACCATGATTACCTTGACAGACCTACCCTCTGGCAACAAATGCTGGAAGCGAATAACATCAAGGTTCTCCGTGATACCAGTATTATTGTAGAAAATAATTTAAAGATTACCGGTCTCAACGATTTTAGCCGTAACAAAAGCAACGCTTCACTTGAAAAGCTTAGTGCTGAAAATGAAAAGTACTATAGCATTTTGATTGATCACCAGCCTCGTAAAATAGAACCTGCCAGTGCCGCAGGCTACGACCTGTACGTAGCGGGGCATACCCATACGGGACAACTCTACCCAAATCGCTTGGTTACTAAAAAAATGTACAAGCTTGACTACGGACGTAAAGAGTTCGGCAAAATGACTGCCATCGTTAGTAATGGGTATGGGTTCTGGGGACCGCCAGTACGCACAGAGGTCAGACCAGAAATGGTAGTTATCACTATAAATTCGTTATAAGCATACAAAAACGCTCGCTACTTTCACAAGTAACGAGCGTTAATTTTTTATATGTGCTTATTCAGCCATTACAACTACTGCATCAGGAGCATTTTTTCTAATAGATTCAATGCCATTTTTGCAGCCAGCCATTGCTTTGTAGCCTTCGCCAGTAGCAATTACTTGACCATTGGTTGCTTTCAGACGGAAGCGGAATTCACCAGCTTTGTCTTTGTAAATTTCAAATTTAGGATGTTTAACAGGCGCATAACCTTCAACGGTTTGGTCTTCAACACCAGCTACAGCGGAATTTTTCATAACACTTGCAATACCTTTACGGCAAGCATTTTCAGAGGAATAAACTTCAGAAGTAGCGATAACTTCGCCATTACCAGCTTTCAAATCAAATTTAATACCAGTGTTGGTTTTACGAATAACAAATTTGCCCATAGGGAGCGCCTCCTTTAAATTCAAATGGGTTCTTGACAAAATTTTATTATATATTTCAACAAATTGCAATAAAATCCTCACATTAGTAGGATTTTTTTAATTTCACTACTGAAACCTTTATTTTTTTGTAAACTTATTACAATTTATTCTGGTGAAATTATTTTTTGCCTACAAATAAAATACAACTTTATCTGTACAAAAGAATCTAACGCAAGAAAATCATTCTACAAAGTTAATAAGCTTGCCAATTTTTTCTACTTCACAGATAATTTTATCCCCGTGTTTTAAGAAACAGGGAGGCTTCATACCCATACCTACACCAGCAGGAGTACCAGTAGCGATAATGGTTCCAGCTTGCAAGGTCATGCCTTGGGAAAGCTCTGCTATGGCACCTGCAACAGTTTGCATCATATACTTGGTGTTACTACTTTGACGAACTTCGTCATTAATGGTGCAGCTAATGTCCAAGGCTTGCACGTCTTCAATTTCGTCAGCAGTTACGATGCAGGGACCAATGGGGGTAAAGCCGTCCAGACTTTTGCCCAAGTACCATTGCTTATGACGAGTTTGCAGGTTACGGGCACTTACGTCGTTGATGATGGTGTAACCAAAAACGCAATCAAGAGCTTCTTCTTTAGTAACGCCTTTTACATCTTCGCCAAGCACCACACCCAATTCAACTTCGTAGTCCAAGCTATCAACCAAGCCTTCGTAAGCAGGGATAGCTTCGCCAGTAGCAGTTGCCCTGTTCACGCGTTTGGAAAAGTAAATGGTATAGGGACGTTCACCGCCAAAGGCTTCACTAGAAAAACCGTCAGCTTCTTTAGCGTGGGCATCGTAGTTAATGCCAAGGCAAATTACGTCTTGACGAGGATGGACAATGGGAGCGCACAGCTTCACTTCTTCCAAATTAACAGCAGCGCCAACCAAAACATCTTCGTTAGCAGCAAAGCGAGCCAACTTTTCCTTATGCTCTGCAGTAATGTTGCAGATTAAGTCATTCATATCCACAAAATTTAAAGCAGGCACCAGTTTTTGCAAGCGGCTCATTCTATAAGCCACGTTACCTTCTGCAAAAGCTACTAAAATTTCTTCCTTATTATTGATTTCCGCAGTATAAAAACGCATCTTCAACCCTCCTAATTATTTATGGTACGCACCGTCCCACACAATGCTTCTGTAATTTGCTTTATCAGTATCGCCCTCAGTAGAAATGCACAAAACCTTGGACTCTGCATTTAAGCCAAGCTGTTCTTTCAGCCAAGCAAGCTCCGGATTTTGCAATGCTTCCACAACCAAACCGAAGCAGGAGGCACCACTTTCGCCAGAAACAACACGTTCATCTTCACCCAAGGGGTTACCCAATACGCGCATACCCTTTGCTGCCACCCAGTCAGGCATGGAAACAAAATGATGTGCATAGCTTTCCATAATTTCCCAGGCAATAGTGCAAGGCTCGCCACAACACAAGCCTGCCATAATGGAATGCAAATCTTCCGTCACGAAATGCAGCTTGCCATCGTTGGCTTCTGCTGTACGGAAAATGCAGTCAGCTCCGTTAGGTTCAACAATGGTAATCACAGGACAGTCTGCTCCGTAGTAATCTACAAAAAAGGCAGCAATAGCTCCTGCCATGGAACCAACACCAGCCTGCAGGAAAATGTGAGTAGGTTTGTCACCCTCAAGCTGCTGTAAAATTTCGTAAGCAATGGTGGTGTAGCCTTGCATAATCCATTTGGGAATTTCCTCGTAGCCTTCCCAAGCAGTGTCCTGAGTAACCACCCAACCAAATTCTTCAGCGCAAGCCTTCGCCTTACGCACGCAATCATCGTAGAACATATCTTGAATGGAAGCATCACTTCCTAATTTGCGAATATTTTCCAAGCGTTCGGGAGCAGTTCCCTTAGGCATAAAAACTACGCTCTTATGTCCCAAACGATTAGCAGTCCAAGCAACACCTCTGCCATGGTTACCATCAGTTGCAGTAACAAAGGTCATTTCGCCAAGCTGTGCCTTCACTTCGTCACTAACCAGCGTTGCAAAATTGAATTTGTCAGCAGGCAATTGCAATTGTTGCGCAATGTACTTGCCAATGCAGTAGCTACCACCCAAAACCTTAAAGGCGTTCAAGCCAAAGCGTTTGCTTTCGTCCTTGAGCAGGATCTTGCTTACGCCCAGTTCATTTGCCAAAGCATCCAGCTTCACCAGCGGTGTCATGGAATATTCCGGATAACTTTGGTGGTAAGCGCAAACCTCCTGCGCAACCTTTACACCATAATCCTGCACTGGATATTTATCTTGTCTATTACTTTTATTAGAAACAAGTTTAATCATTTCGTTATACCTCGCGGTTTATCTTCCTTATTATATCTCGATAGTTAATACACAATCATTTGGTTGAACGAAAGCCTCTATTCTTGCAAGTTCTTTTTCTTGAAGTTCTTTGCAAAATTCTACAAAGCCTTGTAAATCTTCTGTATTTAAATAATTGATATATCTTTTCTTCTCACCCACAGGAATAACAACTGGTACAATTTTCTTTTGTAAGCAAGAGTAAACCATCAACGCTCTACCAACACGTCCATTCCCATCAGGAAACGGATGGATGTGTTCAAAATGAAAATGCTGACGACAAATGGCTTCAATAACCTCATCATTTGTCTTTGCATTTTGAAGTTGCACGTCAAGATTCAAACGCCATTCCTCAATATCAAAAGGAACTCTATAAGGTGGAGAGGGAACAAAATCTGCACCAATTACCATATTAGGCTGAGTTTTAAACTTCCCTGGTACTGATTCAATAGCATTCACACATAGCAATGCATGTATCTCTTTAATCAGTTCACTATCCAAAACCCTATCGTCTTTCACAAACTCAACTAGTCTTGCAGTAAAATTCTTATAATTTATTACTTCATTAAATTCGCGTAAATCTACTGCTCTAGGAATATATTCATCAATCAAAATACTTTTAGTTTCACCTTGGGTAAGAGTGTTACCTTCAAGAGCAGTACTATGATGTGCCATACGAACCATCAAATCATCTATATAATCATTGGATAAACATACAATTCTTTTGTCCATAAACGGGTTTCCCCTTTCATATTTGCATTATACAAATTCATTATAACATTTTTTCAGCAACTATGCATTTTAGAAAAAACGTAAAATATAGAGTCATTAAAACCAAAAACGCTGTATGCAATCTACTTTAATGTAGAAAACATACAGCGTTATTTTTTATTCGTAGAACATCGCCCTCAGCGCCTGCTCTAAAGTTTTAACTTTTATAATCTGCACATTAGCATCAGTTTTAAGTGGAATGTTGCTGTCTGGCACGATAAACTTGGTAAAACCAAGGTTAATGCCATCTACAATGCGACGCTCCGGCGCACTTACTCTGCGCACCTCGCCAGTCAAACCCACTTCCCCAAAAGCAAGCACTCCTTTAGGAACAGGCTTATTGCGATAACTGGAAACCAGCGCCGCCGCCACAGCCAAGTCTGCCGCAGGTTCCGTAACGCGCATACCGCCCACAATGTTAATGTATGCATCGTACACACCAAAGTCAAAACCCATCCTGCGTTCCAAAATAGCCAGCAGCATATTCACACGGTTATAGTCAAAGCCAACTGCAGTTCTGCGTGGCATACCGTAGGGAGTTTTAGCCACCAAAGCTTGAAACTCTACCATAATGGGACGATTACCTTCCATGCAGGCACCAATTACACTACCTGCAGCTTCGCCATCCCTATCTTCGAGGAACAAGCCTGCAGGATTGGCAACCTCTTGTAAACCACCAGCTTCCATGGAGAAAATTCCACTTTCGTTGGTACTGCCAAAGCGATTTTTCAAAGCACGCAGTACTCGGAAAGAATAGGAACGGTCGCCTTCAAACTGCAGTACTACGTCCACCATATGCTCCAACAGACGAGGACCTGCAATATTGCCGTCCTTGGTTACGTGCCCGATGAGCAGTACCGCAATGCCCGAAGTCTTGGCAAATTGCAAAAGCTTCGCCGTACACTCGCGCACCTGTCCCACGCTTCCTGCCGCAGTTTGCAGTTCAGGGTTGTACATGGTTTGAATGGAGTCGATTATCAAAAGCTTGGGTGCAACATTTTGAGCCTGCACCAAGATTGCATCTAAATCTGTCGCAGTCATGATTAGAAGATTATCATTGGCTCCGCCTAAGCGTGCCGCACGCATAGCAGTTTGCTCCTCAGATTCTTCACCGCTAACGTACAAGGTCTTGATGCCTTGTTGACCAAAGCGCAAGCCTGCATCCAGTAAAATTGTAGATTTGCCAATACCGGGAGTGCCACCCAAAAGCACAAGGCTACCGGGAACAACACCGCCGCCAAGCACCCTGTCAAATTCACGAATGCCTGTCGCCAAACGTTCCACCCTAGTTTGAGCCACGCTGGCGATAGTCTTAGGTTTTATTTTTTCAGCATTGGTGGGCAAAAAGCTTCTGCTCTTTGCCGTAACCTCTGCTTCTTCACTTAAAGAATCCCATGCGCCACATTCAGGGCAACGTCCCAACCATTTACTGGTAGTGTAGCCACAGCTTTGGCACACAAAATGATACTTAGTCTTTGCCATAAGCATCTCCCTTTGCCGCATAGGCAGGCTCTGCAAAATTCACGGGCAATTCTAAAATGAAATGCTCTGCTTCCACTGCCTTATGAAATTGCAGTTCGTTATCTTGACCAAGCTCTGCGATAATTTTATCGCCTTTGGTAAATTTACCTGCCAAGAACAAATCGCTTACAGGGTCTTCAACTAATTTACGCAAGGCTCTACGCAAAGGTCTTGCCCCGTACTTGCTGTCACTGCCTTCTTTTAGTAGTAACTCTTTCGCAGAAGGTACCAGTTCAATTTCCAAACCATTGGTTTTCATTCTATCGTTAAGTTCAGCCAGCATATTATCAGCAATCTGCCCCAGTTCCTTAGCACCCAAGGGGTCAAAGACCAAGGTTTCGTCCACACGGTTTAAAAATTCCGGACGGAAGATATGCTTAATTTCGCCAAGCACCTGTTCCTTGCGGTTCTTCAATTCGCTGGTGCTGTCAGAAGCAAAGCCCAAAGGCTTGCTCATACTTAATTTTTGCGCACCTGCGTTACTGGTCATAATGATTACTGCGTTACGGAAGTCCACGGTTCTGCCTTGACCGTCAGTCAGGCGACCATCTTCCATAATTTGCAGCAGCACGTTGAACACATCGGGGTGTGCCTTTTCAATCTCGTCAAGCAGTACTACGCAGTAAGGCTTACGGCGCACCGCATCTGTCAACTGACCGCCTTCTTCGTAGCCAACGTAACCCGGAGGCGCACCTAAAAGGCGTGCGGTTGTATGTTTTTCCATATACTCGCTCATGTCGAAGCGGAGCATGGCACGTTCATCACCAAACAAATCCTCTGCCAAGGCTTTAGCAAGCTCAGTTTTGCCTACACCGGTAGGGCCAAGGAAAAGGAAGCTGCCCACAGGTCTGTTCTTATCCTTGAAGCCTGCTCGTGCACGACGGATTGCCTTACTCACGGCAACTACTGCCGCATCCTGACCGATAATGCGTTTATGGAGCTTAGCTTCCAATTTCAACAGGCGATTACTTTCACCTTCGGTCAGCTTCTGTACGGGAATGCCAGTCCAAGAAGCCACAACCTCTGCCACGTCTTCTTCGCTTACAGTAAATTCCTGCGCCGCATCTACGAGAGCAGCAGCTAATTTTTCCTGCAACGCATTTTCTTTATCGCGAAGCTCTGCTGCCAGTTCGTATTTTTGTTCTTCTACAGCTTCTTCTTTTTCCAGCTGCACATATTCCAGCTCTTCCTGCAATTTGCGGGCAGGCAGGGAAAGCTTGTAGAGCTTAATACGCAGACGGGCGCAAGCTTCGTCCATTAAGTCAATCGCCTTGTCAGGCAAATTTCTATTGGTAATATATCTATCAGAAAGTTCTACTGCTGCTTTGATGGCAGCTTCTTCAATACGCAAGCCATGGAATTTTTCATAACGCTTACGCAAGCCTAAGAGCATTTTTTCACTGGCTTCTGCATTGGGAACATTTACCAGCACAGGTTGGAAGCGACGTTCCAAGGCAGCATCCTTTTCTACGTGCTTGCGATACTCTGCGATGGTAGTAGCACCAATAATCTGCAGTTCACCGCGAGCCAAGGCAGGCTTTACAATATTGGCAGCATCAATGCTACCTTCCGCACTGCCAGCACCAATGATAGTGTGCAGTTCGTCAATGAAAAGGATAATGCGTTGGTCTTTACGGATAAGCTCCAAGATTTCCTTCAAGCGGTCTTCAAATTCGCCACGGTATTTGGCACCTGCTACCAGCATACCCAATTCCAAGGAAAAGATAATCTTATTTTCCAAGAACTCAGGCACATCATTTTTAACAATCTTTTGTGCAAGAGCTTCGGCAATGGCAGTTTTACCAACGCCTGCTTCACCGATGATTACCGGGTTATTCTTAGTACGACGGCACAAAATTTGAATGAGGCGTTCAACTTCGTCCTCACGCCCAATTACCGGGTCACTTTTTCCCATACGCGCTGCCTCATTCAGATTACGACCAAAGCCACTTAAAACTTCCAGTACATCTTTGCTTTTCTCTCCAACTTTGGAACGGGGGCCTTTGCCGGAAATAGCTTTTTGATGTTCGTCTATCTGACGGATAACCTCTGCCACGTTCTCATAGGTTACCCCAAATTTATTCAGCACCTTGCAGGCAATGCCTTCACCTGCGGCAAGCAAGCCTAACAAAATCTGTTGACTACCCACAAAGCCTTGACCAATTTCTTTGGCAGCTTCGCCTGCTTTTTCCAGAACTTTAGTCGCCATGGGAGTATAAGGCACAAAAACATTGCCTTCTTTTTTAGTACCCTTATCCATCCAACCGTCCAGCTCTTGCAGTAAATCTTCTGCTTTCAGATTGAAGCCGGTAATGATTTTCTTAGCAAGGTTGCTTTCCATGGAAAGCAGGCTCCACAAAAGATGCTCTGTTCCCATGTGGTCACAACCACTATCCACAGCTTTAGCAATGGCATCGCTTACAATCTTAGATGCACGAAGGGAAAAACCGTCCTTAGAAGTCTCAGGCTTTTTAATTCCCTTCAGCATATCTTCAAAAAGGCTTTCTGCTTCTTCCGGAGTCATGGGTATTCCCCCACCGGCAAAAGGCATATATTCCTTAGCGCAATCTTCGCACAACCATTGGTCTACTTTCTTTTCGCCCATTAAAGCAACAACATGCACTCTAGCAGGTTTCTTGCCACATTTTTCGCACATAACTTGACTCATATTCTCACCCCTGACTACTGCCAGTCATCTGCCCAATAGCTTGCTGCAGAATGACCTTCTTCTGTTCCTCGTCTGCATCGATAATTTCTAAAAGGTATTGTAATAATCTTGCTTCACGATTGGTAATCATTCTTTTCTTTGCCAAATGCTGTACCAGTTCCATGGCTGTCGGTTCTTTTTCAGGTACAACTTCTTGAGGCACAACACGCACGATACGCACAAAGCCACCACTACCACGTCTAGATTCCACAATGAAACCACGTTCCGGAGTAAAGCGTGTGCTTAAAACATAGCTAATCTGGGACGGAGCGCAGGAAAGCTTTTCTGCCAAATCACTTCTTTTTACGAGCAGGGCATCGTCTCTATCGCGCATAAATTCTTGAATAATAAAATTTTCAATAGCATCTGCTAAATTTCTCATAATATATACCACCTTGAAACGCCACGTAGGCTGAATAATGTATAGTGTTTTAATCTTATTATATTTGACTTTTCGACTTTCCGCAAGTAAAAAAATTATGACAAAGTTCACCACTTAACTGTGAAGTTTATTTGGTCGCCGTAAAATTCAAAAACTCTTTACTCCGTCTTCACCCCTCTGCCTTGAACTGGTTTGACTCTGCCCGACGGGAAATCTACAATTTAGATGGGTAACAAATTCCCAATGGAGGTACTTATTATGAAGAAAGTTTATGTAGCAATCATCGCCATCCTGATTATCATCGCAGATGTGGCTTACAACAGTTACAGCCGTTTAGAAACCTTAAACGAAAACATCGATAGCAAGTTGGCGCAAATTGAAACCCAGCTCCACGAAAAGAGCGAGCTTATCCCTACCCTCACTGATTCCGTAAAGGACTACGCTTCTGGCGAAGAAGCTGCTTTCGCTAAGGTTACAGAAGCTCGCACCAAACTGGCAGCAGCCAAAACAGTTTCCGAGCTAGATGCTGCCAACAAAGAACTAGATGCTGCCGTTAACCGTGTACTTACCCTTGCAGAAACTTATCCTGAACTGAAAGCTAACGAAGCTTACAACGCAGTGAAAGACCAACTGGAAAAAGCTAACGACCTTTTGGCAGCAAGCCGTATGGATTACAACGTTTACGTGCAAAAAATGAACACCAATCTCCAAAGCTTGCCGGATTCTATCTTTGCAGGACCTCTTGGTTACTACAACAAAGAATACTTCAAGGAAGTAGCAGGCTCTCAAAACTTGCCGGAAATTAATTACTAATCTAAATTAAAACAAACCAATTTAATACTCTCTGCAATAGGAATATTTTTTAAGAGTGTTTAAATTGGTTATGGAGTACGTCATGAAAAAATTATTATTAACTTTTTTACTGCTTGTGCAAATGCTGAGCATGACTAATGCTTTCGCCAGTCCTGAAATACCCGTAAAACCTGCGGGCGCAGATATGTACGTGCAAGATTACGCTGATGTTATTGCTCCCATAGATAAAAGCAGAATTTTAGACATTGGCTCTGATTTACAGAAGAAAACTTCGGCGCAGGTAGTAGTGCTGACAATGAAAACCTTGGACAAACAACCCATCGAAGCCTACGCTAACGATGTTATGAACAACTGGAAGCTTGGCACTGCGGAAACTGGTAACGGTGCGCTTCTGGTAGTTTCTACCGATGACAAGCAAGCTTACTTCAAAATTGGTAAAGGCTTGAACGGAGTCTTAACCTCTCGTCTGGTGAACACCATTCAAAAAGAAAACCTAGAGCCTTTCTTTGAACAAGGCAATTACAGCAAAGGCATCTTGGAAAGCTACGCAGCAGCTGCAGGCTCCATCGCCAAAGAAGCAGGCGTAACTTTAGAGGGAGTAACCCCCAACGCAGAGGAAGATTCCTTATTCAACCTTAGCTCCACCGAAAAAATGCTCATTGGTGTAGGCATTACACTGCTCCTTTTAATTGACAACTTTCTTTTGGGCGGTCTATTCGCTGAAATGGCATTGGGACTTTTCATGTGGGGACGTAAGCCTACGGAAAAAGACAAGCAAGAAAATAACAAAGAAGCCAACGCGCACAAATGATGGCATGAAAAAAGGAACTCCCTTCAAAAAGGAGTTCCTCAATTTTTTATATGTACTTGTAAATTATTTGCCTTCAAATAAGCCTTCGTTGTCGTCCCACAGCACAAGCTTATCTTCTTTTAAAGAATCTTGCACGCGGATAACACGTTGGTTAGCACTACCACGGAAGCGCAGGTTGGGGTTCTTCAATTCCAAAACGAATTCACCGTCAACCAGCACGTCAATGTAAGAAAGCATTTCTTTAGTAACTTCCCAAGGGCCAAGGCTACCAGTCAGCATATCCTTTTCAAAATCGTAACCGCTGTAGCACCAAACGGTTTTTTCAGGGTACATTTCCTTGTAGCGACGAAGCAAAGGCAAGAGTGCAGCTTGGTTAGCAGGCTCGAAGGGTTCGCCACCTAAAAGGGACAAGCCTTTAATGTAATCAGGCTTCAAAGCTTCCAAAATTTCGTCTTCAACTTCCTTGGTAAAAGGATTACCGTAGAGGAAGTCCCAAGCTTCCGGATTAAAGCAGCCTTTGCAATGGTGGGTGCAGCCGCTAACGAAAAGGGAAACGCGGATGCCAGGGCCATTAGCTACATCTATTTTTTTAATGGTTGCGTAATTCATTCAGCTCACCTCTTACAGATGCAGAACACGTGCTTTAATTTCCTTGGTCTTGCCTACGTTCCAGAAGTTTTCACCCAAATAACCGCAGGTACGACGGGTAACATTCATCAAAGCGTGGTCTTTGTTACCGCAAGCGGGGCATTCCCATTCGCCGTCGTCATTGATGATAATTTCGCCATCAAAACCGCATACATGGCAGTAGTCAGATTTGGTGTTGAATTCTGCGTATTGAATGTTGTCGTAGATAAAACGTACAACATCTTCCAAAGCTTCGGTGTTATGACGCATATTAGGAATTTCTACATAAGAAATTGCGCCACCGGAAGAAATCTTTTGGAATTGGCTTTCGAAAGCAAATTTTTGGAAAGCATCGATGTCTTCACGTACGTCAATGTGATAGGAGTTGGTGTAGTAACCTTTATCAGTGATGTTCGGTACGCTACCGAATTTTTCTTTATCGATACGAGCGAAGCGGTAGCACAGGCTTTCTGCCGGAGTGCCGTAGAGAGCGAAACCAATGTTGGTTTGTGCTTTCCATTTATCACAAGCGCCACGCAAACGTTGCATTACGCGAACTGCAAAGTCTTCGCCTTCAGGTTCGGTGTGACTGCAGCCTTTAACTGCCATGGTAACTTCGTACAAACCAATGTAACCCAAGGAAATGGAGGAGTAACCACCATAGAGGAAATGTTCAATGGATTCGCCTTTGCCCAAACGAGCAATTGCGCCATATTGCCAATGCACAGGGCTTACATCACTACGAACTTTTTTCAACGCTTCATGTCTGCACATCAAAGCTTCGTAGCAAAGTTCGAGGCGTTCGTCCAAGAGTTCCCAGAATTTCTTTTCGTCTTGACCGGAAATCAAACCGATTTGCGGTAAGTTGATAGAAACAACGCCTTGGTTAAAGCGACCTTCAAATTGGTATTTACCGTTTTCATCTTTCCAAGGAGCCAAGAAGCTACGGCAGCCCATGGGAGAGAATACGTTGCCTTCGTAGTTTTCACGCATTTTTTTAGCGCTGATATAGTCAGGATACATACGTTTTGCACTGCATTTTACAGCCAAATGGGTAATGTAATCGTATTTGCCACCTTTCAGGCAGTTCAATTCGTCGAGAACATAAACCAGTTTGGGGAACGCAGGAGTAACGTATACGCCTTTGTCATTTTTAATACCTTGCAAGCGTTGACGCAGAATTTCTTCTACAATCATAGCAGTTTCTTTCAGATACGGATCGTCCTCTTTCAAATGGAGGAACAAGGTAACGAAAGGAGATTGACCATTGGTGGTCATCAAGGTATTGATTTGGTACTGAATAGTTTGTACGCCACTTTGCAGTTCAGCGCGCAAACGTTCTTGTACCAAGCTTTCCAAGGTTTCTTCGTCAAGCTTGCTATTGGAAGCTTCCAAAATATTGCGTTTGAATTTATCGTAGCTACGGCGCAGATATTTACCCAAGTGGCAGATATCTACAGATTGACCGCCGTATTGGCTGGAAGCTACGGAAGCAATAATTTGAGTCATAACGGTGCAGGCAACTTGGAAACTCTTAGGACTTTCAATCATCTTACCATTCATAACGGTGCCTTTATCCAGCATATCGCTGATATTAATCAAGCAGCAGTTGAAGATAGGTTGAATGAAATAGTCTGCATCGTGGAAATGCAGTACGCCTTCGTCATGAGCAGCAGAGATTTTTTCCGGCAAAATGATACGTCTGGTCAAATCTTTGGAAACTTCGCCAGCGATCAAGTCGCGTTGAGTAGCTGCCATAACAGCATTTTTATTGGAGTTTTCTTCCATAACGTCCTTATTGCTGTTGCGAATCAAGGACAGGATGGATTCGTCAGTAGTATTTGCTTTACGAACTAAAGCGCGTTTGTAACGGTAAATGATGTATTGTTTTGCCAATTCAAATTTACCAGCGTCCATCAAGCTATGTTCTACGATGTCTTGAATATCTTCTACCAGCAAACGCATTCTATTACGGGATTGCACATTCTTGGCAATCTCTAAAATTTTATATTCTTCAATTCTATCTTGCGGGTCAACAACAGCATTTGCCTTTTGAATAGCGACAACAATTTTACTGCCGTCGAAATCAACGGTGGTACCATCGCGTTTAATAACTTTCATCTTCAAAACTCCTTTTCCCCTATGTTTAACAGATATCTAAAATTTAAATGAAGCAACTCTCTTTGCATTCTACTGGTAAAATTTTATCACAATATATCGTGTATGACAATAAGAGGCGGAACAATATATAGTAAAAATTTCTAAAAACTTTGCTTATGCCACTGTTGCACAAATTCCTGAAAATCTTAGGAAAATTGCTCTTGACTTTACACTTCCGTCTTGCGCTAGAGCATAGTACAAAACAAAAAACTTCCAAAAACTGGGGAACCCTTTGTGTGATGCGTGTCTCCCCTGTTTTCCGAGAAAGCACACCGCTATTTTAACTTTTTTCAAAAAGTGGTACAATGTTATTCGTTAATTCACTTAGTTTGGAGAATGCTTATGTCTAATTTTAGCGGTGTTTTTATGCTGACACTCTGCTCCCTCATTTGGGGCACTGCCTTTATCGCCCAAAGTGTTGGCGCTGAATTTCTAGAGCCTCTTTCTTTTAACTGCGCCCGCAGTATTTTGGCAACAATTTTTCTTTTCCCCTGCTTCTTAATTTTTGACAAGCTTGCCGGCAAATCCGTAAGCCTTTGGGGCACGGAAGATAAAGCTACTCGCAAGAAACTTTTGCGCGGCGGTATCATCTGTGGTTTAGCGCTGACAGTTGCTAGCTTGTTCCAACAATTGGGTATGACTTACACCACTGTTGGCAAAGGCGGATTTATTACTTCATTATATATAGTTATCGTGCCAATTTTAGGCATGCTCGCTTTCAAAACCAAAGTTAATATCTTGCAATGGATTAGCGTAGCTATCGCTACTGTTGGTATGTACTTCATCTGCATCAACGAAGCCTTTACCATTAATAAAGGCGATATGTACATTTTAATCTGCGCCTTTTGTTTTTCCATTCACATTCTGTGCATCGAAAGTGTTATTCAGGGCTTAGACGGAGTGCGCCTTTCCTTCATTCAATTTGCAGTTTGTTCCATCGTCAACGGAATGCTGATGTTCATTTTTGAAAGTCCCTCTTGGGAAAACTTGTCCTTAGCGTGGGAAGCAGTTGCCTACGCAGGCATTATGAGTAGCGGTGTAGCCTACACCTTGCAAATTGTCGGACAAAAATACGTCAGCTCCGTGCTTGCTTCCATGCTCATGAGCCTGGAAAGCGTTTTTGCCATGCTCAGTGGTTGGCTGCTTTTAGGGCAAGTACTTTCCTCTCGCGAGTTGTTGGGTTGCGCATTGGTATTTGCGGCAATTATTTTGGCACAGTTACCTGTTCCTAAAAGGTTATCTTGAATATGTAAAAACGCTGTACCGTTTTCGCAGTACAGCGTTATTTTTATTTTGGGTTACTTTTCCAGAACGCCTTTCCAGCGATTAACACCGCCAAAATCTTCAACATCCTTGTAGCCCAATTCTACCAATTCTTTTTTCGCAATGGCACTTCGTCTACCACTACGGCAGTACAACACGATTTCCTTTTCTTTATCAGGAAGTACAGTTGCTGCTTTAACATTTATCTCGTCATACGGAAGCAGAACGGCTCCTGCAATATGACCTGCATCAAACTCTTCTTGAGTACGTACGTCAAGGAGCACAAAGTCTTCTTTTGCATTCAATTTATTTTGCAGTTCTTCGTAAGTCATGGTTTGATTAGCATTACCATTTTGCATAAACATAAATAACCCTCCAATAACTAAAGCTACCATTAAAATATATTTCATAGGCACACCTCAATCTTTATTGCTTTTCTATATTATATCAATGGAACTTTTTCTTTTATAGAGTTCCTCCTAAAATGTTACAAAAAGTTTTCTATCACTATTTCGCTATCAAAAAACAGGAGTTAGCCTCTTCCTTGGCATTAACTCCTGTTTTTGCGTTTATAACACGATACAATCAGTTTCTTTTCGCTCGCCAATCCCTAAAGTATAAACATCAATAATATCGTCCAAAATATAAACCCTTAAAGAATCAGTTTCTTCATTAATTATAGCACTACTTTCCCCCAACATACGTTGGTACTGTTTCCTATCCAACAACGCTTCAAAAGCAGATTTCTGCACACGAACCCCATATTGCTCAAGGCATTTAACCATTTTATTACGCATCTTATTATCAACAATATCATAAATCATCAGCACAATAAATTTCCTTTGTTCCATAATCATCTAAGCTCCATAGGTCTGTATAACTCCAAATCCTCATGCATTATTGCTGAAGCATATTTTCTACACTGCTGCTTCAAACTTTCTCGATAAGTTTGTTTACCATCCAAATATTGATTTGTAGAACGTAGTTTTTTATTGTAGACTTGCAAGAAAATTTTTCTTGCTTCTGAATTTAGAAAGCATCCATCATCAGTAACATCAAACATTTCATAACCAATCATATTCCTTTTAATAATTGCCAGAACCATTGAATCTATGACAACAGCTCTCCATTCTTCCATCAGATCTGACACTAAGGCAGGATGACCTTTAGCGATTCTATGTAAAAATCCAACATACGGATGAAGCCCAGTAGAAATCACATTGCTTAATATTTCATTAAACAACATACTGTACCCCAAACTTAACATTGAATTAACTGGGTCACGTGGAGGTTGCTTTGTTCTTCTATCAAAATTAAATGGTTCTGTTACAATGCTTCCCAAAGCTGAAAAATAAATTCTACTTATTATGCCTTCATACCCCATCAACTCCCGATAATCTGTAGTTAGAAAAACATTTTTACGTACAGCTAAAATATTCTTTATACTACTCTCTACTTCTTCTGAAAGCACATTACGATTGTATCGCCGCAAGACGGTTATTTGATTGTGTATTTTTGCAAAAACTACTTTTTGTGCAAGCTTAAAATAAAACTCGCCTTGCTCCAATAATTCAAATTGCTTTTTGTGTTTTAACACATCTACAGAACCATTACCAACCAAAGAACCATAAAACTTACCATAACTGGAAATCCAAGACAATGGAATGTTTCGCTCTAAAAATTCTGTTGCCAATGCAGAAGAAACCTGCACATTATCTACAACAGTAACATCTTCCACTCTTTCCAATGGCACCTCTAATAACACTTCATTATTACGACCGATAATGACATGTCCTCCGCGCTTACGCAAATAAGCTCCATTCTCAGTAATGTAAATAGATGTCATACGCCCTCCTCTCCAAGCACCCACATATGGGTGCTTTTTTGTTTCCGTCCCCAATCAAGGGGTATGTTTTACTTCTATCATGAATTGTAATAGTGTAACGGAAAATTTCCGTCCCTGTTCTCAGGGGCTTCTTTCAAATCAACAAACGATTTAACCAATACCGCAAGCTCATGTTTCCGTCCCTAACTTTAGGGACTTCTTTTAAATCGAACTTGCAAGGCTTAAAGGTATGGATAGGGTGTTTCCGTCCCTAACTTTAGGGACTGGTTTTAAATAAGAAGCCTTTGCAATCTTGGTGACCAACAACAGGTTTCCGTCCCTAACTTTAGGGACTGGTTTTAAATTAAATGCATATTGTAAAAATGAAGGAAGCTCAAAAGTTTCCGTCCCTAACTTTAGGGACTGGTTTTAAATACGATTATCTACGCTGAAAATAAAAAAGGTGTTTTTATGTTTCCGTCCCTAACTTTAGGGACTGGTTTTAAATTGATATACGACGTTATACTATTACCGCCCGAGTTTCCGTCCCTAACTTTAGGGACTGGTTTTAAATTGAATGTTGTAACTTTAAAGCAAGCAGGTGAGTATAGTTTCCGTCCCTAACTTTAGGGACTTCTTTTAAAAAAGGAACAAAAACAAG
>JAFTID010000001.1 GCA_017457085.1 Phascolarctobacterium sp. | reverse complement strand
TGTGCAGTCGCGGAAAGCCTAGTCACTAATCAGAGTCACACTATTGGGAATGACGATGCTTTGTAGGCTTCTGCAATAAGAGAAAGCATATTCTTCAATTTCAGTCACACTATCAGGAATTATGAGTTTTTTTATTTTATAATAGTTTATAGCTATTCTTACACATTCTGATTTAGATTTTTCATTAGGATCTATCATCTGCCCCAGTTTATATAAGGCTTCGTAACTCCCTTCACGAGCAGCTTTTAAAAACCACTCTTTAGCTTTATCTATATTCTGATCAAGGTTGGTCATGGTTAATACTCCTTACTTGTAGTGGTGTGTGTGAATCTAGGTAAAAAACAATTGTTCCATTATTTTTAGTAACAAAAATTTCAAAGCCTTTCTCGCGTAAATCATCCATACATTCAGGTGAAGGATGACCATGGGTATTTTCTCCATAAGAAATAATGGCAAAGCCATCATTTCCACGAACAGAACAAAATTTACCTTTAGGAAGTGCAGCGACATTTCGGTTTCTGGAAATAGCTTCTTTAGATCCATGATGTGGCACTACTACTAAATCGTACTTTGTTTCAAGGATGTGCATAGGCATTTTTTCATAAGCACAATCTCCTGTGAAAAGAAGGTGTGTTTCATATTGGGGGGAGTTGTTAATGCAAAGCTCTATAATTAGTCCTATATTATTTCTTATGCCGTTTTTTGTGTAGGTGCAACTACCTTGCCATAATTTAAAACTTCCGTCTTGGTTTTCCGTCACAACATGGTTAAAGTTACTTTTATTATCTATTAAAAGTATTTTCTGTCTGCTTAATAGAAAGGCGCATAATCTCAAAGCAGATAACGAGAAATAAGCATTTTCGACTAGTTTTGGATGGGGGGCAACCCATATCGTTTCTTCAAATACAGATTTGTTCAAACGGGTAACGCCAAATATATGATCCAAATCCCAATGAGATAAGATGATAAAAGACCATACTTGATTGTTTATCTCTTTATAAGCGTTTTCTATCAAAGTCTTTTCGTTACCCTTTGGGTTTTTACTTTCTCCAATATCAAATAATAATCTGGTGTTGCCAAGATTTAAGGACATAGCACTACCTTGTCCAACATTGTAGACTGTACCATTAACTGATTTTAGATTTTCCATATCTGTAAATATGTCATTGAAACAAGAATAATTTTCAGTCGGGAATTTATAAATATAATTCTTTAGGAAATTCTTATCTTGTTTATCTGCACCACGAAAATCTTCGACCTCTTCTGAAATGGCAAGCCAACAAGTCTTTCTTATTATTGGGCTATTTGCAAATAGAACCATTCCTTCTAAAACAACGTAGTTGTTTTTATTTATATTTATATTAGTTTTATTAAATAAATCTGCTTTGTTTTTGGCTAAGAAAACTTTTTTCCATTTTCCTGCAAAGTCTCTTAGGAGTTTTTGCTTTGTGACATTATGCTCTTCGGTAATTAAGAATTCACAAAAGTAAGGAGTGTATTTATGGTTTGAGTTTTCTAGGGAGTACTTATCGTATCTAAACATTAAATCACTAGACAAAGAAATTACTTCAATATCTTCGTCATAAGAAGTTTTGACAATCATTCCCCAAATATAGTCTGACTCATTCCAAATAGATGATTGCAAATCTTTTCCTGATACGTTTTCTAATCTATCATAGTTTTTATGCATCATAAATCATCCCCGCAGATTCAAGATTATACATCTATTTTAGTATTCTATAAGCGTTCTGTAAAGAAATTCAAAGTGTATACTTAGTTAAAGATAGGAGTAAATATCACTTATACTGTAGTTAAAATAAGTAGGTGATAAGTATGGATAATGTTACAATAGGTAATCGAATAAAATATGAACGTGAACGCATGGGGTTAAATCAATTAGAACTGGGAAAAATGGTAGGTGTATCTAAGCAGTGTGTTTCTGGATGGGAAACAGGTAGGAGAACACCCGACGTTATAACTTTAAATGAATTAGCTAAACTATTTGAAATAGAGATGGTTTCTTTTTTATATGATAATAGTGAGTATACTGGAACCAATAAGAAACAGATACAGATCTCGCCTAAGTTGACTGATAATGAACTGCTTATAATCAGCAGATTGCGTGCTTTGCCGCCAGAATATCGTAAAGCGGTGGAGTTGTTACTACAAATTAAAGATAAAAAATAAACCTCAAATATCCATAGCAAAGGATGTTTGAGGTTTATTTTTAGAACGAGATAATTAAAATAGAAGTCCAAAGCCTTGTGATACTAATATTTAATAGAGGTGGCAAAATGAGCGAAAGATATAACGAGTTTAGGAGAATGGATGTGGAGTATGGATATTACTGGCAAGAAGATGTGTATTATCCGGCAAAAGAAGATACAAAGCTGAGCGATGAGGTTTTGGAGAATTTTAAAATAAAAGTTTATAATAGAAGTGCATATTTTAGAAGACTTTGGGGAGAACATTCTAGTATGGAAGACTTCTGGAAAAAAGTAAGGGATATATTTACTAGAATGGCTATTGCTTTTGGTGATGACAGGGACGCTATGTTGGAACTATTTTATTGTTCTCCATTTTATAAGCATTTGGAAAAAGAGTATGGTAATGGAAAAATAAAAAAGCGTTTTATTCTAGAAACAGCAGATGAAAGCATAAAATTTTTGGTTGAAAATGGTTCAGGCTTTTTTGAAGATGATGATGATCTAAATAAAATTAGGGAAACTCCTAACAATGATTATGGTAATGCGTTGTTATTTAAATATTGTTTTGGGGATTATGTACGTTATGTTAAGGAAGAAAATTCGTGGTGTACGTATAATAGAGGGTATTGGCAAATAAAAAGCGATGATAAGTTTAATGTTGCACAGAAGTGTCTAACAATGTACGAACGATTTGGTATAGCTGTTAAGTCATTGTCTGATGCAGATGTTTCTAAACGTAGGCACCTCGCACTTGGAAATCAAAGAACCATCAAAAATTTGATTGAACAGCTTAAGCTACTGGTTAATACAAGTGCAAACATGTTTGAAAAGAACAAAGAGCTTATTGCGGTGAATAATGGTGTACTATCGCTAAGAGATGGAAGTTTAGAAGACGCCGACCCAAATTTTTACATTACAGATTATGTTGATGTCAATTATTTAGAAGGCGTAAAAGCAAAGAGGTTTATACAATTCATAGATGAAATCTTTGATGGTGATAGGGAACTAATTAACTACGTACAGAAATTATTGGGATACTGTATGACTACAGAAACAAAAGAACAAGCATTATTTTTGTTTCATGGAAGAGCGAGTAATGGTAAATCTGTATTGGTAAAAGTGCTGAGAAGTTTGTTAGGTGATTTGTGTAAAACATTAACTGTAGCTGCTTTGGCTAAAAAAGAGGCGCAGAATGAGATTAACACTAGTTTGTACCAAGCTAGAAGATCTAGACTTGTATTTAGTAACGAGAATGAAGCAGATATGAGGTTTAATATGTCATTGCTAAAACAAGTTACTGGGGAAGATTCAATTAGAGTACGTACTCTATATAAAACTCCTGTTGAGTTTACTGCCAAATTTAAGATGATTGTGGTGTCAAATCCAATTTTGGATTTGGGTTTAGAACAAGCTTCAATGCGTAGAAGAGTTAAGGTAGTGCCTTTTAATGTTACGTTTACTGACAAATACACTCAAAAAACAATTGTTGATGGTAGAACATATTTGCCTAAGGATGTGGATCTATACAATAAATTGATGGCTGAACGTCATGGTATTTTTAATTGGTTGATAGAAGGTGCCGTAAAATGGTACAAGGAGGGTTTGGGAGAAGAGCCGGAGGCAATGAAAAAGGCATTTGCAATGTTTTGTAAGGAAGCTGAAAGTAAAAATAGAATTGACAATGTAAAGAAGTTTGTCAATGAAGAGGTGGTATTTACTGGTAATAGTGAAGATCGCTTAATGGCTTCTGAATTTTACGAAGCATTTCAAGAATGGTGTGAATTAGCAGATGAAAATGTTATTAATATAACTGCGTTTGGCAAATCATTAAGAAAGATGGAAGGTTTTGAAAAGAAAAAGATAGATGGAAGGGTTTATTATGTTGGTTTAAGACTTAGGGATGAAAAGGATTGATATTGCAAAAGATATGCTTTTGGTCTATAATGTTGCACAGTGAAAATAGGGGATTTATGGGTGCACTTGTGGGTGCATTTGTAAATGGACTGGCGTTTATAGGTGCAAATGGGTGTGTTATGGGTGCGATTTTATGCATTCTTTGCATAGAAGCATGAAAGATACGCAAATCCCAAAAGCCCGAAACCCTAGTGCCTATGCGGTTCTTCGCCTATTAAAACACAATTGCTGACATAGCTCAGTCGGTAGAGCAACTGATTCGTAATCAGTAGGTCGCGTGTTCAAGTCACGTTGTCAGCTCCACTGAAAACGTAACGCCCGCACAAAAGTGTGGGCGTTTTTACTTGCAATTTTATGTACTTGTAGTTATAATAGCAATGTAATTTTATAGCAGACAGTTCGTGACCATCCTGTCTATAAACAAAACTACGGAACCGCTGAATTAGAAGTCAGTTATTTTGGGCGTGCCGTAGGTACGTCTTTTTTGTTTCTAATAAGTTTGTCCGAGGTACGAAAATGGCTACAGTCCCTTTTGAAAATAGATATGCAAAAATTTTAGAGAAGAATCCACGTGAGATTGTCCTTTTACGTGGCAATGGCTGTAAATGGAGACGTTGCCGTTTTTGTGATTATCATACGGATTTTAGCCTAGATGAAAAGGCAAACTATGAATTGAATAAAAAAGTTCTTCAGCAGGTAAATGGCGAGTTCAAAATATTGGAAGTAATTAATTCTGGTAGCTTCTGTGATTTAGATGAAGAAACGATTGCTTTGATTCTTGAAATTTGTAAGGAAAAGCAAATAGAAGTTGTTTATTTTGAATGTCATTGGCTTCATCGTGAATTGATTGGTGATTTTAAAAAGAGATTTGCTGAAGCTGGGGTAACAGTTAAACTCAAAATAGGAGTGGAAACTTTTGACAGTCTTTTCCGTGAAAGCTATTTGGATAAGGGAATGGGGAACGCTAATCACGAAGAAATCGCCCAATATTTTGACCAAGTTTGTTTATTACAAGGCTTGCCTGGTCAAAGTAAGGTAAGTATGCTGAAAGACATTGAAACTGGTTTGCAATATTTTGAGCGTGTATGCGTGAACATTATAGTTCCCAATACGAAGCCTATCCTGCCTGACCCACAGGTGATTAAAATTTTTAAAGAAGAAATCTTTCCTTTGTATAAGGCTGATGAACGAGTAGATATTTTGTTGAACAATACAGATTTTGGAGTAGGTATTTAATGAGCAATGAAGTACTGTTAGTCTTAAATTTAATATTTGTGTATGGCAGTGTGATTCTGTGGTACTATTTCTTAAAAGAAAAAGGCTTGTACTGCTGGACCGTACTGGCAACTGTTGCTGCCAACATCGAAGTAATGATTTTAGTAGATGCATTTGGTATGCAGCAGACCTTGGGGAATATTTTGTTTGCTTCAACCTTTTTAGTGACAGATATTTTGAGCGAACTGTACGGAAAGAAGCATGCTAATACTGCTGTTAACATTGGCATTATGACTTCTATCAGTTTTATAGTGGTATCTCAATTTTGGCTTTGCTTCACTCCTGCGGCAGAAGACATGGTATTTCCAAGCATCGTTACCATTTTTAGCAACACCCCGCGTATTATGATAATGGGCTTGCTAGTTTATGCTGTTGTTCAAAAAATTGACGTATGGCTGTATCATTGGTGGTGGGCGTTCACCAGTAGAAAGTTTGGCAGTAGCAGAAAATATTTGTGGATTCGCAACAATGGCTCAACAATGCTTTCTCAACTTTTGAACACTATACTCTTTACTTTAGGTGCATTTTACGGAGTGTATGACACTTCTACATTAATAGATATCGTGATTTTTAGTTACGTTGTTTTCTTTACTACCAGTCTTTTAGACACGCCCTTTGTATATTTGGCACGTCATCTTCATAAAAGAAGCTAGCTTCAAAAAATTGCTTTAAGCTTTTAGTGTGTTTAGTCTTAAAATAAAACAAGCTCCGCGGGATGCGGAGCTTTAACTTTTTTGGTGTTAGGTTAAATCGTTGGGGACTAATTCTTCTAAATTAAAACTTTTGCCTGTCAGCAGTGCTTCAATGCGAGCATTGACAACGGGATGCTGATTAAGTTCTTGGGCAGCAAGCAATGCGTGGCGCAACGCAGGAGTTAAATGTTCGTGTCCCCATTCTTCTAGCACCATGCAGGCAAGTCCTCTAGGCCAATCGTAAATGGAGTGCAGTGCTGCGATGATGATGCTTACGCCCTCGTCGGGATGGTTGTGTAAAAATTTCAGGGGAACGTTTAGAGCGAATTTATCAGTTAAATACTGGTAGATGTTTTCTTCTACTACGTTCAGAACTTTTTTATAACGGTCATCACCAGAGGAAGAAAGTAAGAAGGGAAGCAGTTTTATTTCTGCTGGGTTTTCAGAGAAGTAGGAATACAGGCGAGGCCAGATATCGATATCTACTTCGTAAGCAAATTCGCAGAGAGTGTAGTTGATTTCGCCTGCATTGGAGATAAGATTGGTATCGAGATATTCTTGCCAATCTGTTTGATAAATAAGCTTGTCGCAGGCTGCAATGATGGTGTGACATTGGTTAGCAGAAAGCTTATACCAATTTTCGCTGTCCACTAAATTGTTTAAGCCAATGCACAGACCAACTACGTCGAGCAGTTCTTCCGGCTTTGTAGCAATATCTTTAGCGTGGCGCAGGAAGTTGGTTAAAAGCTGCTCCAAATCAATGGACGTAGTGTTAAAGTTTTCTTCAACTACCTCCGGAGCAAAATTGTTCAGTAACAGCAGGAAGTTATTTAAAATTGCTGCGGCACCTTTGTAGGCATCGTAGCCAATTTTGTCAGCCTCTAAAACTTCTGCTAGCTTGCTCTCTTTAATCATTTTTACAGAAAGCGGCGGATATTCAATGGTCATATCGTAGCCGTTTTCCAGAAGCCATTGCTGTTTGCCGGGAGTGTCGAACTCTGCGGCGTTAATGGCATAAACTTTGCCCCAGCTGTTGGTGCAATGCAAAAGCTGCCAAATTTCTTCCTGTGGAGCAAATTGGGTAGTACGGCACGCATAGAGAAAGAAGAAGGTAAATTCTTCGCAACGGGCAATGGTTACAAGGTCGTGCCATAAATCAGGAAGTTGTTCTTTGATGCTTTGCATACCGTAAAGACCAAAGATAATCATGGAAAACTTTACTTGCTCCCTGTGGGTAGCGTTATAAAAGTTTTCTTCTGCAAGCTCCATGACTTCCGGTGTCAGTTCGTCAGCAGTAAATTTTTCCAAGAAAGCATCGCAAAGGGCTGCTACGAAAATTTTACGCAGGTGTTCATTAAAACGGCGCTTGCTTTCCAGACAGGGAATAGCAATGTACTGCTTCAAAAATTTTACGGTGTTTTCTGCACCTTCTGTGTCAGGGGGAACTTCTGTCGTGTAGAAGTAAGCGTCTTCTGCGCCTAAGGGGCGGGGAACATTGGGGGACGGGTCGTCAGGCAAAACTTCGCTGGCAAAACGACCTTCTTCATCTATATTGTTTTTTACGTATTCAAAAATGCTAATGGGGTTCATATAATCTTCCTTACGTTGAGTAGTAACTTTTATATTATAACATAAACTTCCAAATTCACGGGGAATTTTTACGCAAGGAATTTTCTTTGTGAAATGTTACGTGTATAAATATATGAAGCAATAAAATTGGGAGTTTACAAATTTTTCGTTTGTGAAAAAATTAGGGACAGGGTATCATATACATATAAGTAAGAAATTATACAAGGAGATGATGGTATGGGTGATAGCAAAAAGCAAAAGCCTTTAATTTATTATTACGTAATGACAATTTTGTTCATCATGTTAATTAATACCTACGTTGTGCCGAAGTTCTTTAGTCCCAAGGTACACGAGCTTTCCTACGGCGCCTTTATTCAAATGGTGGACGAGGATAAGTTTTCTAAGGTAGAAATTACTGATAAACGCATTGCTGCTTTGGGTAAAGGTACTGACGAGCAGCAAATTTACGTAACTGGTCGTGTAGATGATCCTCAGCTTGTAGAACGTTTGATGAGCAGTAAGGTTGAATTTAGCCAAGTTGTTCCCAAGGAAGACAGTTTTATCGTAAGCTTCTTTAAAAACTGGGTATTTCCCATTTTGCTGTTCTTCGGTTTAGGACAGCTCTTTATGCGCTACATGGGTAACCGTATGGGCGGTGGCAATGCCATGACCTTTGGCAAGAGCAATGCTAAAGTGTACGTTGAGGCGCAAACTGGTAAAAGCTTTAAAGACGTAGCAGGACAGGACGAGGCTAAAGAAGCCCTTATGGAAATGGTAGACTTCCTCCACAACCCTGCCAAGTATAAAGAAATTGGCGCTAATATGCCCAAGGGTGCCCTTCTGGTAGGACCTCCGGGTACAGGTAAAACCTTGCTGGCAAAAGCTGTTGCAGGCGAAGCCAAGGTTCCCTTCTTCTCCATTAGCGGCAGTGAATTTATTGAAATGTTCGTAGGTATGGGCGCTGCCCGTGTTCGCGATTTGTTTAAGCAAGCAGAGGAGAAAGCTCCTTGCATCGTGTTCATCGATGAAATTGATGCTATCGGTAAGCGTAGGGATAGCGGACAATTTGGTGGCAATGACGAGCGTGAGCAAACCTTGAACCAACTGCTTTCCGAAATGGACGGCTTTGACGGAAGTAAAGGCGTAGTAATCCTTGCGGCGACCAACCGTCCTGAAACCTTAGATAAAGCTCTGTTACGCCCCGGACGTTTCGATAGACGTATTCCGGTAGAGCTTCCTGACCTGCAAGGTCGTGAGGCAATCCTGCGTGTACATGCTAAAAATATTAAGATTGCAGACGATGTTGATTTCAATGAACTGGCTCGTGCTACTGCCGGTGCTTCCGGTGCAGAGCTTGCCAACATCGTTAACGAAGCAGCTTTGCGCGCAGTAAAAATGCAACGCAAAGTGGTAGAGCAGGCAGATTTGGAAGAATCCATTGAAGTTGTCATCGCAGGCTACCAACGTAAGGGTGCAGTAATTTCTCCTGAAGAAAAGAAAGTAATCGCTTACCACGAAATTGGTCACGCGTTGGTTGCGGCAATGCAGAAACATTCTGCCCCTGTTCATAAGATTACCATTATTCCTCGTACCAATGGTGCGTTGGGTTACACCATGCAAATTGCTGAAAACGATTCCGTGCTGATGAAGAAGGAAGAACTTTTCAACAAGATTGTTACTATTACTGGTGGTCGTAGTGCGGAAGAAATTGTTTTTGGTCACATTACCAGTGGTGCAGCTAATGATATTGAACAGGCAACAAGAATTGCCCGGGCAATGGTAACTCGCCTTGGCATGACGGAAGAGTTCGATATGATGGCAACCGAAGTGATTAACAATATGTATCTTGGTGGCGATGCTTCCCTGCAATGTAGTGCAGAAACTGCTGGCAAGATAGATGCCAAGGTTCTGGAAATCATCAAGGAAGCTCACGCTAAGGCGCGTGCAATTTTGAGTAACAATCGTGAAAAATTAGATGAGCTTGCCAACTTCCTCTTGGAAAAAGAAACCATTACCGGCGAAGAGTTCATGGCTGTATTAAACGGCGATGCTCAAGAGCTGGCAATCGTTGAAGAAAAACAAGCATAACAATGTACACAAAGAGCAGACATTTCGTCTGCTCTTTTTAATTTCGTGGACACTGCAAAAATATTTTGTGCATTGTTCTTTACAAAAGTGGTAAAATTTTGGAAAAGTTTCCGAAAGTGGTATACGCTTAATGATTTTTAATGTATAATGAGAGTACCACATTTTAAAAGAGGTGAACTTATGTTAAAAACTAATTTCCAAAAAGGTCTCTTCACTATTCTCGTAGGCCTGGCGATTTGGTTTATGCCTGTGCCTGAGGGATTAAAACCCCAAGCAATGAAAGTATTTGCTATCTTTGTTGCTACCATTGTAGGCTTCATTCTTCACCCGCTACCCATTGGTGCTATTGCACTTATTTCCGTAGGCTTAACTGGTTTCCTGAAAGTTGTAAAACCTGCTGAAGCGTTGGCAGGCTTTGGTAACGCAACCATTTGGTTGATTGTTAGTGCTTTCCTCTTTGCTCTTGGCTTTATCAAATCCGGTTTGGGCAAGAGAATTGCTTATAAAATTATGGCTGCCATCGGTAGCAGCTCCTTGAAGCTTGGTTATACCATGGCGATTACTGACTTGATTATTTCTCCGGCAACTCCGTCCAACACTGCTCGTGGCGGTGGTATTCTGTTCCCGGTAGTTCGCAGCTTGTGTTCTGCATTTGAATCTGAACCGGACGAAAAATCTAGAAAACGCATTGGCGCTTATTTGATGAAATCTACTTTCCAAGCAGACTGCATCACTTCTTCCATGTTCATTACCTCTGTGGCTCCTAACTCCTTGTGCGTGGCTTTGGCTGCACAAGCTGCAGGCGTTAATATTTCTTGGGGCGGTTGGGCATTGGCTTGTATCGTGCCCGGTATTTTGGCTTTGATTATTTGCCCGTACCTCATTTACAAACTGTTCCCGCCTGAACTGAAAGAAACTCCGGAAGCTCCGGAAATCGCTCGGAAAGAATTGGCAGCTATGGGACCCATGAGCAGCGATGAAAAAACTGTTTTGGCAGTATTCTTGATGGCTCTTGGCCTGTGGGCTACTTCTTCCTTCACCGGCTTCAACGCTACCATGATTGCGCTGGTTTGCATTGGTATTATGCTGTGCCGTCATGCAATTGAATGGGACGACGTTATTAAAGAAAAAGGCGCTTGGGATACCCTGGTTTGGATGGGCGGCTTGATGAGCCTTGCAACTGCATTGAACAAATCCGGCTTCATCGCTTGGTTTGCAAAAATTGTTGCTGCAAACATGGGTGGCATCAGCGGTATTACTGCTCTCTTGATTTTGGCAGTTATCTATATGTATGCTCACTATGGCTTTGCCAGCCTTTCTGCTCACGTTTCCGCAATGTTCGCAGCTTTCGTAGCTGTTGCTATTGAAGCAGGTGCTCCTGCTGGTTTAAGTGCAATGGCATTGGCAAGCTTAACTGGTATTATGGGTGGTTTAACTCACTATGCAACTGGTCCTGCTCCCATTTATTTTGGTGCTGGTTACTTAACCCAAGCTGAATGGTGGAAGATTGGTTTCATCGTTTCCATCGTTAACTTAATCTGCTTCTTGGGCGTTGGTACCATCTGGTGGAAAGTTATCGGTCTCTGGTAAGAACTTCATAATAAAAAATAAGGCTCCGCGAAATGCGGAGCCTCTGTTATTTCTTAGACTATTATTTTACTAAGTCCATGCCTAATTGAAGTGCCTTTTTGTTAATTTCTTCAGTTCCTTTGGGAACGCGGTTCAAAACTGCTTTAACCAAAGATTCTTCAGAAACGATGTTGGTAATTTTTACCAATGCGCCCAAAGCGATGATGTTAGCAAACAGCGCTTTTCCCAAAACTTCTTTAGCAGAATGGGTGATGGGCAGTTCGTAAATTTTTCCGCTGTGAGCAGGCAGTTTGCTTACGAAAAGGCTGTCAGTAACAAGAATGCTTTCAGGGGAAAGGTCAGTACTGTATTTGTTAGCAGCTTCTTGGCTCATAGCAAGGAGCAGGTTAGGTTCGGTAACTTTCGGGAAGTGGATAGCTTCTTCAGAAATCATAACTTCAGATTTAGAGGAGCCACCGCGTGCTTCCGGACCATAGGATTGGGATTGGATAGCAAGCTTGCCATCGAGGAGTGCAGCTTCAGCTAAGATGATGCCGGCAAGAATCAAGCCTTGACCGCCGGTGCCAGATAAACGTAATTCTTGTTTCATTATTTATTACCTCCCTGTGCACGTGCGATAAGTTCGTCATAAGCTTCGGTGTATTCTTTACGGCTGTTGTCTTCGTGCAGTACGCCGATGGGGAATTTGCCAGCTTTTTGTTCGTCAGTCATTTTGTTCCAAGCTGCGAGCATTACGCCGTGGTCACGTTGCCATTTCATCATATCAGCAGGACCGCCCATTTTATTTTGGCGACCGAAGGAAATGGGGCAACCGGAAACTGCTTCGATAAGGCTGAAGCCTTTGTGCTGGATACCTTTAGCAATCAAATCGGTGAGGATTTGTGCGTGGAAGGTAGTAGCGCGTGCTACGAAGGTAGCACCTGCTGCTTTTGCCAGTTCGGTAATGTCAAAGGCAGGTTCAATGGTAGCGTAGGGAGCGGTGGTAGCTTTGCTGCCTTGAGGAGTCAGCGGGGAATATTGACCACCAGTCATACCGTAGATGCTGTTATTGAACAGTACAACGGTCATATCAATGTTACGACGTGCAGCGTGAATGAGATGGTTACCGCCAATTGCAGTAGCATCACCGTCGCCGGTAACAACCAAAACTTTCAAGGACGGGTCAGCCAGTTTAACACCGGTTGCTACAGGGAGAGCTCTGCCGTGAGCAGAGTGAACGGTGTTGAAATCAAGATAACCGGAAGCACGGCTACTGCAGCCAATACCGGAAATAACAGCAACATTATCTTTTTCCAATGCAAGTTTATCAATTGCTTTAACAATGCAGCCAGTGATAACGCCATTGCCGCAGCCAGGGCACCAGATGTGAGGCAGACGGCCGGGACGGAAATATTTATTAATTAAGTTTTCCATACTCATAGTTCTTCTCTCCTCTCTTACAGTGCCATAGCTTTCTTAATTTCTGCCAGTAGCTGTGCAGGAGTTGCCGGTTCGTTATCGTATTTAGCATAGCTGGTTACAGGAACTTTACCTGCTACTGCACGTTCTACTTCCAGAACGTATTGACCGCAGTTCAATTCGTGAACCATGATGCCTTTAACTTTGTCAGCCAAAGCTTTCATTTGTTTTTCTGCGAAAGGCCAGATGGTAATGGGGCGAACCAAACCAACTTTCAAGCCTTCTTTGCGAGCACGGTCAACAGCTTCGTAAGCAGTACGAGCGCCGCCACCAAATGCTACTATAGCGTATTCAGCATCTTCCATGCAGTAGTCTTCAACTTGAACGATGTCTTCCAAATTGTCATACAGTTTATGGTATTGACGGTCAGCAGCTTCTTTAGTTGCTGCGGGGGTACCTTTGGGGAAGCCGGTTTCGTCATGCACAAGACCGGTTACGTGCCAACGGTAGCCGCTGCCAAAAGCAGGCATTGCAGGCACGAGGCTTTCGTCAGTTGCATAAGCTTTGAATTCTTCTGGCGGGCAGGTAGGTTGTTTGCGTTCTGCTTGAGGAATTTCGTCATAGTTATCGGGAAGTTCAATTCTTTCGCGCATGTGACCGATAACTTCGTCCATCAAAAGAATTACAGGAACACGATATTTTTCGCTGAGAGCGTAAGCACGCAAAGTCAAGTCAAAGCATTCAGGAACGCTTGCCGGAGTCAATGCGATAATCCAGTGGTCACCGTGAGTGCCCCAACGAGCTTGCATAATATCGCCTTGAGACGGAGAGGTAGGTTGACCAGTGGACGGGCCCACACGTTGTACGTTAACGATTACCATGGGAACTTCTGCCATGCAAGCATAGCCAATCAATTCTTGTTTAAGGGAGAAGCCAGGACCGCTGGTTGCGGTCATAACTTTTTTGCCTGTCAAGGATGCGCCGATGATTGCACCCATGGAAGCGATTTCGTCTTCCATTTGGATAAATTTACCGCCAACGAGAGGCAGTCTTTCTGCTAAGGATTCAGCAACCTCAGTGGAAGGGGTAATAGGATAGCCGCCGAAAAATTTAACGCCTGCAGCAATAGCGCCTTCAACAACTGCTTGGTTACCTTGCAGCAGTAAAATTCTGGACATTTGGTTCACTCCTTTGGCTTATTTTTCTACAAAAATAGCATAGTCGGGACAACGCAGTTCGCATTGACCGCATTTAATGCAGTTTTCTTCGTGTACAGCTTCAATTTTTTCAATTTCGCTTAATGCGAGAACTTGTTTAGGGCAGAACGCAGCGCAAATGCCACAGCCTTTGCAACGTTCGGTGATGATTTTTAAACTCATGAATGTCCTCCTCCTTATAGAAAACTAAAGTTAGAATTTGCCCGAAAAGCATTTCACCTGTATATATTATATGAAAAATTCTTAGCAGATTAAAGTATTTTGCTAAGAAAATTTTTAGGAGAACTGGTATTATAGTTCTAGAGTGGTATAATAAAATTAGATATGTATGTGTAGCTTTACAGGAGGTAAATCCGTGCAAATAGATACTAAATTACCGAAGGACAAGCGCATAATGTTGGCGGCAGAGGAGATTTTCTCTAGATACGGTTATGAGAAGGCAACCTTAGATGCCATCATCACCTTGGCTGACGTAGGCAAAGGCACTGTATATAAATATTTTGGCAATAAGGAACAGCTTTTCTACAAATTAGTGTCTGTGAAAAACGAGCCTTTTGTAGAAGCCTTGCAAAAAGCAGTTGAAGGTGAAAGCGATTTGGAAAGCAAGCTCACCGCCTATTTTAAAGTAATGGTTGAGTTTTACCAAAGCAACTGCGCACTGTGGCAAATCATTTATTATGAAATGCTCAATGACAGCCATTGTACCATCGTCTACGACGAAGAAGACAACGCTAAAGTTATCTCTCGTTATAGCGAAGATTTGGTTAGTGATGAAGTTAAAGAACGCTTCCTGCGCTACCATAATCTGCTGATATCTGAATTTGATATTCTGTACAAGATTGTTGTAGACGGAATAAAAGATAAAACCCTTAAACAAGGAAATGCCCGTATCGCAGGTAGCCATTTATTCTTTGGGGTTGCCATGGGGATTTTCCACCACATTCGCCAATACAAAGATGAGCTTACTACAGAAAAAGCAGCTCAAATTATTGTAGACCGCTTCCTTCATGGTGAAGCAATGTAAAAATTGAATAAAAACTAAACGCTAGGGGCGCATTAAGCTGAGAGGACGCAAGTCCGACCCTTTGAACCTGTTATACGGATAATACCGGCGTAGGAAAGCGAGAAAATCATTAGCATATTTATAGAGCTAACTTCTTACGCGGAAGTTGGCTCTTTTTATTTTTATAACCTTTTAAAATTAAGGAGGTAATATTTATGACAACTCAAATGCAGTATGCAAGACAAGGAATTATTACCGAAGCTATGAAGTTTGTAGCAAAGCAGGAGCATGTTACTGAAGAATTTATTCGCCGAGGATTAGCTCAAGGAACGATAGCCATTTGCTGTAATATCAATCATAAAAATTTACAGCCTTGTGGTGTCGGTGCTGGATTGCGAGTGAAAGTTAATGCTAATATTGGTACTTCAGATAGTTTTCCAGAACTTGCACCGGAACTTGGCAAGTTACATGCTGCTATTGCTGCAGGGGCAGATTCCGTTATGGATTTATCTACAGGTGATAACATAACTGCTTCCCGTAGGGCAATCATTGCTAATTCAAAAATAATGGTTGGCACCGTGCCTATTTATCAAGCTACAGTTGAAACCATTAAAAAACGTGGCGCCGTAGTTGAAATGACAAAAGACGATTTGTTTGACGTTATCCGTATGCAAGCTCAGGATGGTGCAGATTTTATGACACTTCACTGTGGCATTAACAGGAATGTTATCAAAACCCTAATTGATGAAGGGCGTATAATGGATATCGTCAGTCGTGGAGGTAGCTTTATTACAGGTTGGATGCTTCATAACGATGCTGAAAACCCTTTGTACGAATATTTTGATGAGATTTTAGACATTTGCGAGGAATATGACGTAACTATCAGCTTAGGCGATGGCTTGCGACCGGGATGTTTGGCAGATGCGACGGATAGAGCGCAAATCCAGGAGCTTCTAAATTTAGGGGAGCTTACTCAAAGAGCGTGGCAACGTGGAGTACAGGTAATGGTGGAAGGGCCTGGACATGTTCCTTATAATCAAATTGCCGCTAATATCCAATTGCAAAAACGAATTTGTCACAATGCTCCCTTTTATGTACTGGGGCCTTTGGTTACAGATGTTGCGCCTGGCTATGACCATATTACTGGTGCCATTGGCGGCACCTTGGCGGCGGTAAGCGGTGCTGACTTTTTGTGTTACGTTACCCCGGCAGAACATTTAGGATTGCCAGATTTGCAGGATGTGCGCGAAGGTGTTATTGCCTCAAAGATTGCTGCTCACGCTGCTGATTTAGCAAGAGGAAACGTAGACGCTTGGACTTGGGATAATGCCATGGCGAAGGCACGTAAGGAACTGAACTGGGAAAAACAGTTAAGCCTTGCTATGGATCCAATTAAAGCTAGAGAGTATCGTAATAAAAAGAACAAGTCTACAGAAGAAGCTTGCTCTATGTGCGGGGAGTACTGCGCTGTAAAAATTGTAAGAAAATATTTAGATGAGCATAAGAAAGAAGTGATAAAATGAAAAAGATGAGCTTTGCTCATCTTTTCAGACTGTTGAAAAGTATATTAGTTCTTTAAGATTTGTTGAAATATTTTGGGGAGAGCAAATTTCCAGCATAAAAGAATGCTTGCTGCTGCCCCGACAGTTGCCTGTAAGATTTGGTAGGGCAGTTTCAAAATGGCGTATTCCGGTGTTCCGTAAATATAGGCTCTGCCTAAGGTATAACCTGTTACCATAATGATTGCCCCCAAGCTTACGCCTAATATGGCGGCAAACAAAGGGTGCTTTTTAAAAGTATAGTGAGCTGCATAAGAGATAACTACCGCCTGCAAGCCATGTGTTACTAGAGAAACAAACATTGGTGCCGGGTAGAAAAGAAAGTCGCCTATAAAAGCACCTATACCACCAACGATGAATGCTGCGGTTGGGTCTAAGATTATTGCTGCTGTGCAAATGATAATGTCATTCAAGTAAAGTCTTCCTCCGGGAACGGGAATTCCGAAGGAACTGAATACTATATTGAGTGCCATAAACATTGCGGTTATGCAAAGCCAAGTGGTGTTTTTATTTTTTGTTTCTTCCATTAGAATCACTCCTTTCAAAGTATATTGTTAGAATACTATTGATTAGATGATCCTAAAATAACCAAATAAGGAGAATTTTATATATCCAGATGAACTACAAAATTTCTAAAGAGAACGTTATCCCTGCATATTTACAACTTTATAATCAAATAAAAGAGCACATCGTAAACGGAGTGTACCCTTTAGATGGTAAACTGCCATCTAAAAGATTTTTAGCAGAAGAAACAGAAGTTAGTATCATTACTGTAGAGCATACATATTCTATGTTGTGCGAAGAAGGCTACATTGAAGGCAAAGAACGTAGTGGATATTTTGTTAAGTTTCGTTCTAGTGATGGCTTTGCAACTGCGCCTAAAGAACACATTAAACATAACAAAACAACCAGCTTTCAGAACGTTGATTATCCTAAGTTTCCAGTTTCTGTTTTAGGAAAAGCCATTAGAAAGGTTACTGCTGATTTGGATGAAGACATTTTGAAACCGTCACCTAATTTTGGGTGTGTAGAGTTGCGTGAAGCCATCCAGAAATATTTGGAGCGTAGCAGAAACATTGCAGTAACAATAGAGCAAATAATTATCGGCTCCGGTGCAGAATATCTTTATGGTTTATTGCTGAAGCTATTTGGTAGAAAGCGCATTTACGCTATCGAAGTACCCTCTTATCAGAAAATAGAACAAGTTTATTTGGCAGAAGGAGTAACCGTAGAAAAGCTAAAGCTTGGTTCTGACGGTATAGAAAGTGCCATGCTGCAAGCAACTAAAGCTAGCATTCTGCATATTTCTCCATATAGCAGTTTCCCAAGTGGGGTAAGTGCTTCGTTAGCAAAGCGACAAGAATATATACGTTGGGTTGATGCCGATGACAGATACATAATTGAGGATGATTTTGAATCAGAATTTTCTGTAGCAAGACATGTTGAACCAACAGTTTATTCTATGGCGTTAAAGGAGAATGTTATTTATATGAACACCTTCTCTCAGACTATTTCTCCATCGTTAAGAGTGGGGTATATGGTTTTGCCAAAGGCTTTAGTAAATATTTTTCAAGAAAAGATAGGCTTTTATTCTTGTACGGTGCCAACGTTTATCCAATATGTTATAGCTGAACTTATTGATAGTGGTAATTTTGAAAGGCATATCAATAGAGTGCGTAGGCAAAAAAGAAAGGAACTAAATAGGTTGAAATCAAAATAAAGTCAATGGTAGTTTTTTTATTAGGTACTAAGGATAAAAAATAAGGCTCCGCGGTTTGCGGAGCCTTTCGCTATATATAAATACATTTCATACAATCTTATATAATTTAAAACCCTGTGTGTCGCAGGAGACAAGCTTATATTTTACGCCACAGCGTTCTTCTTCAAAAACAACAAGATGATTTTCGCCGTGGATGTGTCCGTACACGCAATCCTTTACACCGTACTTTTCCATTAAGTCCGTGAAGATGCTTTGCTCTGTAGGAGCAAAGAGAGGTGGGTAGTGGAAGGCTACAATAATATGCTCTGCGTTGTTGGCTTGAGCAGTTTGCAGGGAAAGCTCCAAGCGGATACCTTCACGTTGGTAAATTTTTTTATCGTCATCAGTAAAATTATCAGATGAAGGTAAAATCCAACCACGGGTTCCGCAGATGGCAGTAGTACCTATCATAATGCAGTTGTTCTGCAAAAACTGGAAGTGCTTTCCGTAAGTGTCCTGCATTTTTTTCAGGCTGGTCCACCAGTAATCGTGGTTGCCACGCATGAGAATTTTTTTGCCGGGAAGCTGCGCTATCCACATTAAATCTTCTTCAACTTCTCGAAGCTGCATTGCCCAGGAAATATCGCCGCAGATAATTACGGTATCTTCTTCCGTAATCGTTGCCAGCCAATTTTCTTTTACCTTATCTTTATGCCTTAACCAGTGGTCACCAAAAATCTCCATGGGCTTTTTCGGTGGCTCGCCAGATAAATGTAAATCGCTAATTGCGTAAATGCTCATAGTGTACCTCGTTAATTCTTTCTAATTAAAGTATAACATAGAAAATCGCTCTAAGCATCATTTAACTATGTGGTAAGAATTTTACTCGCGCTATGTGTTGTTGGCTCGTTTCTAGATTATAGGATAAAGTTTTACGTTTTTAGATGCTCCTGTTGCATTTACAGACTTTTGTGCTGACTTATGGAATAAAATTTTAGCAGGAAAAATTCACGTCTGCATAGAATAATTACCGATACGAAAAATAAAACTTTTTACTGAACCACGAATTTGATTCAGGAGGATACCTATATGGAACTAACTGCTGTTGCTCAACTGAGACGTATGGTTTTAGAGCATTTGGCCCGTTATACTTGGGAGGATAGGCTCGTTGACAGCGTATACGATATTTTGCAAGAGGTTCGTGATGACACTCCTCGTTATCGTTGCTGTGTTTATAAAGAAAGAGCTGTATTGAAGAATCGTATTGATATGGCGCTTGGTCAAACCTGCGACCAAAATATCATCGAAGCTTCTAAAAAGACTCTCCGCAATGACATCGACAAAAGACTGCCGGTTATTGACGTGTTGCCTGCAGCTTGCGACCAATGTCCCATTGATGCTTATTACGTAACGGATGCCTGCCGTCATTGTATTACTCATAAATGCATGAACAATTGCCCAAAGAAAGCAATTAGCATTATTCAAGACAGGGCATTCATCGACAGAACAAAATGTGTGGAATGCGGACGTTGTAAGCAGGTTTGTCCCTATGGTGCGATTATTGAAATTCATCGTCCCTGTGTACGTGCTTGTGCGTTAGGCGCAATTACCATTGGTGAAGACAAGAAGGCTAAGCTGAACCACGAAATGTGCGTGGAATGTGGTGCTTGCCGTGCGGCTTGTCCCTTTGGCGCCATTGACGAACGTAGCAGTATTGTTCCCGTAATCATGAGCATCAAGACTGGCTCCAAGGTTATTGCCATGGTAGCGCCCTCCATCGTAGGCCAGTTTGGTTTGAAGGTTAAGCCTGACCAAATTTATACTGCCTTGAAAATGGCAGGCTTCTCCGATGTAGTAGAGGTTGCCATTGGCGCAGACATTGTCAGCGTGGAAGAAGCAGAAGAATATATTGAAAAGGTTCCTGAAAAACAAGCCTTTATGACTAGCTCCTGCTGTCCTGCTTTCGTAAACATTGTTAAAAAATATGTAGGCGATGCGGCAGACAAGGTTTCTCACACGGTTTCTCCCATGGTTGCTACAGGTCGTTGGCTGAAGGAGCAATATCCTGATGCAGTTACTGTTTTCATTGGCCCCTGCATTGCTAAAAAGAGCGAGGCTAAGGAATATCCTGAATACATCGATTACGTGCTGACCTTTGAAGAAGCAATGTGCTTGATGGAAGGTAAGGATATTAAGGTAGAAAAAGTTGAAGCTGACGAGTTTGAACGTGACGGCTCTAAAGTAGGCTTAGGCTTCCCCTTGACTGCAGGTGTAACTGCGGCTGTAGATGCTACTGTTACTGCTAAAGGTGGTAGCGTACGCGCAACTCATTACGCTGCTGGCGTAGATAAATGCGTAACTGATTTGACTGCAGTGACTAAAGGTCAAATAGATTGCAGCTACTTCGAAGGTATGGCTTGCTCCAATGGCTGTATCGATGGTCCCGGAACTATTGGCGATTTCCGTTTGACCAAGGTTGCTTTAAGTAAATATGCAGAGGTTGCTCCCGTTACTGCTGCTGTTGACAGTAAACATATTAAATGAATCTTATGATTTTTAAGGAGAGCTATTATGATAAATTTTTTGGAGAAGTTCTTTAAGCTTCAAGGAAATGGTACTAATTTCAGAACGGAAGTTTTAGCTGGTATTACTACTTTTATGACTATGGCATATATTTTAGCAGTAAATCCCCTGATTTTAAGTGCTGCAGGTATGGATTCAGGTGCTGTTTTCGTTGCAACAGCTCTTTCTGCCTGCTTAGGTACTTTGATTATGGCGTTTTGCTCTAACTACCCTTTCGTCCTTGCTCCCGGTATGGGCTTGAACGCTTTCTTTGCTTATACCGTTGTTGGACAAATGGGTTACTCTTGGCAGGTTGCATTAGGTGCAGTTTTCCTAGAAGGTATTTTATTCTTGATTCTTTCCTTGACGAATGTGCGTGAGGCCATTTTTAACTGTATTCCTCCTGCACTAAAGTTTGGCGTTAGTGGCGGTATCGGATTATTTATTACCTTTATTGGTTTACAAAGCGCTAAGCTTGTAGTTGATGGTCCCACGTTGGTTAGCTTGTACCCGTTTAAGGCGGCTATTGCAAATGGTGAATTCTTTTCCACTGGTATTGGTGCAGTTTTGGCGATTTTAGGTGTGCTGTTTACTGCTGTACTGTTGGCGAAAAAAGTTCCCGGTGCAATTCTGTGGGGGATAGTAGCAACTTGGTTTGCCGGTATGGGCTGTGAAGTTATTGGTGTGTATGTTCCTAATCCTCACCTGGGTATGTTCAGTGTAATGCCGGATTTTTCCAGAGGGCTCTCCGTTCCTAGCTTGGCTCCTACAATAATGCAAATGGATTTTAGCGGCATCTTTACCTTTAACTTTGTTACTATTATGCTTTCCTTTATGTTTGTTGACCTGTTCGATACTTTGGGAACTCTTATTGGTGTTGCTTCTAAAGCAAATATGTTAGACCGTTATGGACGTTTACCTAAGATTCGTGGCGCTCTTCTTGCGGACTCCATTGCTACTGCTGGTGGCGCAATGCTTGGTACTTCTACTGTTACCACTTTCGTAGAAAGCTCTGCAGGTGTAGCAGTAGGTGGTCGTACTGGTTTGACTGGTGTAGTTTCTGCAGGCTTGTTTGCAATTAGCTTGTTCCTGTCTCCGATTTTCTTGGCAATTCCGGCTTTTGCAACTGCTCCTGCTTTGATTACCGTAGGCTTTATGATGCTCACCAGTATCATGAACATTGACTTTACTGATTTTAGTGAAGCTATTCCTGCATTCTTGGCAATTATTGCTATGCCCTTTACCTATTCTATCTCTGAAGGTATTTCTTTGGGTGTAATCTCCTATGTTTTGATTCACCTTACCTCTGGAAACTATCGATTTAAAAATATCGGTGGCATTATTTATATTTTGGCTGTGCTTTTTGTTTTAAAATACATTTTCGTTTAATTGATAACGAGGTACAATTTTATGAATGACCGTATACGCGCGGTCGCATTAGGAAACGACCCTGCTGATTTGCTTATTAAGAACGGCAGGGTTGTTGACGTGTTGACCGGAGAAATTTACGAAGCCAACGTAGCTATTGCTGATGGATTTATTGCTGGCGTAGGCGATTATCAGCTTGGCAAAAGAACCATTGATGCTACTGGCAAATATATCATTCCCGGATTGATTAATACTTACTGCCACGTGGAAAGTTCCATGGCTACTCCGCAAAATTACTGTGCCGAAGAATTGCGTTGGGGCGTAACCACCTTAATTACAGACCCTCACGAAATTGCCAACGTTGCCGGTAATAAAGGCGTAAAGTATATGTTGGAAGCTACCCGTGCTTTACCCATTAACTACTACGTGCAGGTTCCCAGCTGTGTGCCTGCTACCCCTTTTGAACACGCAGGCTGTGTACTGGATGCAGAGTATATGAAAGAGCTTCTAGAGTTAGACGGTGTCCTTGGCTTAGGCGAAGTGATGAACGTACCCGGAGTTTTAGGTGGGGCGCCTGATGTTATGGTGAAGCTGGAATTGTTCAAGAGCAAGATTATAGACGGGCACGCTCCTTCTGTTGGTGGTAAAGCCTTGCAGGCTTATGTTGCTCATGGCATTGCAACTGACCACGAAAGTATTGCTTGGTCAGAAGCTAAGGAAAAACTGCGTGCTGGCTTGGCAATCTTAGTCCGTGAGGGCAGTGCTTCCAAAAATTTGACTGCCATTATGCAAGGGGCCGTGACTGACGGCATTGACACTAGACGTATGGCTTTCTGTACTGACGATAAGCATTTGGCAGATATTCGTCGTGAAGGAACCATTCGTCACTGCGTAAGACAGGCTATTGATTTAGGACTGGACACTGTACGTGCCTTGCAAATGGCGACCATAAATGCGGCGCAAATCTTTGGCTTGGGTAAGCTAGGTGCCATTGCTCCTGGTTGGCAGGCAGATGTGCTGGTTGTAGATAATCTTTCTGATTTGAAGCCGGAATACGTCTTCCATAAAGGCGAGGATGCTTTGGAAAAACTGGCAAAAGTTTCCACAGTATTGCCAGACGAAAGCCTAAGTGGTAGCGTACACGTTGCTCCTTTCACGGAAGAAGTATTTGCTTCTGAACAATTTACTGCCGATAAAGAATATCCTGTTATAGAAATTTTGCCTGGACAAATTTTTACGGAACGTGGTAGCGTACACGGTAAAGATGTTGCCAGCTTGTTAGAAGAAGGCAAGCTGTGTATGCTTGCAGTTATTGAACGTCATCACGGAACTGGCAATGTTGGTGTCGGTTTACTGCGCGGTTATGGTTTGCAAAATGGTGCGGCGGCGACTACTGTTGCCCACGATTCTCATAATTTAATCGTAGCAGGAACTAATGCCAGAGATATGTTCGTGGCTGCGCAAGAACTTATTCGTGTGCAAGGTGGTTATACCTTGGTACGTGAGGGTGAAGTTGTTGACACTCTGCCCTTATCAATTTGCGGTTTGATGAGCGATGCTCCTGCTGAAGAGCTCATCAAACGTTTGGACGAAATCACTGCTAAAGCTTGGGGCATGGGCGTGTCTCGCGACATCGATGCCTATATTACGCTTAGCTTTATGGCGCTGCCCGTAATTCCGAAGCTGCGTGTTACGGATATGGGCGTGTTTGATGCGGAAAAATTTCAGTTCATACAATAAAATTTATTATTTGCAGCAACACTCAAACGCCACGCTCCTTTTAGTATGAAAATATCGCTGTCCACATATTCGCTTCTGTAATGTTTACAAGCTTTTAGAAATTACAGCTCAAGATGTGGACGGGCGCGCTATTTTCTTTTAATTTGTGTCGCTGCTTATTTCGAATCGTTGCTTGCAAACAAATAAATTTTATTTTCAAGATAACTACTTTTTATGAGTGTTAGTCGGTACATAATAATTTGCACGACAACCATCTATCGTATTTTATGAGGGGGACAAACACATGTATAGAGAAGTCTCGAAATTAGTAATCTATAGAAACTTAGATGCAGACAATCTGCTGTTTCCGTTAGCAGACATCTGCGAGAAATTTTATACAGGCAATTACCAAAAGGAACAGCTCATTACCAGTATCTATGAGCAGATTCATAAGCTTCTGGACGTAGCTACTGTTTGTGGTTTTGATACTAACCTGTGGCATAACTACTTGACTTATATTTTGGTAAGCTGTGAAAATCCTTTTAGCATTACCTGCGAAAAAGAAGGTGCTTGCGTTGGCAGCGTGAACCAGTTTGCGAAAAGTGATTTTGCCATTTTCAAGAAGCTCTTTGATTACGACTTCGCTCCCATGGAAAAGGAACTTGGCATTAACTGCTTTAGCGTGATTAGCAATTATCATTCCATCAAAAAAAGTGAGCGCCGTTATAATAAAAACATCAGTGAGCGTGTGCAGGAACTTAGCGCTGCCATTGAAAAGGCTGCTGATGAAAACGAAATCTTCGAACTGGTTACTGGCTTCTACAAAGCTTATGGCGTAGGTAAGCTGGGCTTGAACAAAGCCTTCCGCATCGTTCACGAAGACAACGGCGTAGAGCTTGTACCTATCAGCAACACTGCTTCTGTGGATTTTGACGATTTGATTGGCTACGAGTTGCAAAAGCAACGCCTTATGGAAAACACCGAAGCCTTCGTACAAGGACGTAAAGCAAATAACGTATTGCTTTTTGGTGACAGTGGTACTGGTAAATCCAGTAGTATCAAAGCAATTTTGAACAAGTATTATGCTCACGGCTTGCGTATGATTGAAATTTACAAGCACCAGTTCCGCGACCTTTCTGCTGTAATTGCGCAAATTAAGAATCGCAACTATCGCTTTGTAATTTATATGGACGATTTGTCTTTTGAAGATTTTGAAATTGAATACAAATATTTGAAGGCTGTCATTGAAGGCGGCTTGGAAATTCAGCCTGACAATATTTTGATTTACGCCACTTCCAACCGTCGTCATTTGATAAATGAAACTTGGAAGGATCGCAATGACGTAACTACAAACGAGGGTATTCATAAATCTGATACCCTTCAGGAAAAACTTTCCTTGGTAAATCGTTTTGGCTGCACAATTTACTACGGTCAACCCACTTACAAAGAATATTTCCACATTGTTAAAGAGCTGGCGCAAAAAAATGCTCTTGTCATCGATGATGAAACCTTGCGCGCAGAGGCAACTAAGTGGGAAATGGCACATGGTGGTCTCTCTGGTAGAACTGCTCAACAATTTATCAACTATCTTGCTGGCACAAAAAACTTCTAAACTGAAAATTTTCACATAAAAAAGTTCGTTGTTAATTGCAACGAACTTTTTTATATGTCTATGAACTTATCAAAATTGGAAATCCTTATTCATTTGCCAGTTCCACGTTCAGCTCAGTGCCAAAGATTTTGCGGAACCAGTTTTGATGGTCTTTAATTTGGTGCATTTCAATACTGGGAATTTCGTCAGCGAAAATTTTAATGACTGCCCCACGTTTATCCAGGTAGGGAGAAATATTGCTAATCTGATTGGTTTGGGAATAGTCAAGGCTTTCTGCCAAGGCAAGGAGCAGAGCCAGCTTGTTTACCAGTTGCCAATCGTCATCAGTGAGCAGTTCCTTGTAGAATTTATCACGGAAGTAGTTTTTGGAAACACCATTGTGCCAGCCAGCGATAACTGCCGTAAGGACTTGTTCCTTTTGGGTTAAGCCAAAGAGCTGTGCGTTTTGAATCATATAGGCGCTGTGGCGGGCATGACTGTAAAAGTTAATGGTAATGCCAATGTCGTGAAGCAGTGCTGCCGTTTCTAAAAGCTTGCGGTTAGATTTGCTTAAGCCGTGAAGCTTGGGCCAGCTGTCAAACAAATTAAGTGCTAGCGCAGTAATGTGCCTGCTGTGAGAAGTATCGGCAGTGTACAGCTTCAAAATATTTTCGCAACTGCGGGACAAAATATTGTCTGCAACGACGGGCAGGTCGTGTGCCTTATAGTAGTAGTCAAAGAAAAGTCCCTCGCGCAGACCGCAACCGGAAACGATAAGCTTCTTGCTACTAGAAATATCAAAGAGACAGCTGATAATGCTACAGCCTGCCAAAATAATATCAGAACGTTCATTGCTGAGACCGGAGATTTTCTTGCGTTGCTCAAGGTTGGTATCACGCAATTTGCTGAATAAACTGCGGAAGGTTTGAGCAGAAAGAGCGTAGTTATGCAATTTGGTAGCAGGATATTTTTTACTGCGTTGCACCATTTTGGCTATGGTACGTGCAGTGCCACCTACACCGATTAAAGGCAAGCCTTGCTGTCTTAACCAAGGATAGCGTTCCAGATGACTCTTGATAAAAAAATTAACATCGCTGAATACGTTAGGCGGCATTTCATTACGGGTGTTGAACATGCCCGTAGTGTTTACTGCGCCCAAAGGCAGGGAAACAGATTCCACAATCTGACGGTTTTGAAAAAGAATTAACTCCGTACTGCCACCACCAAGGTCGAAGATGATGCCGTCATTTACGTCCAAGGTATTGATTACCCCAAGGTAGCTGATGTAAGCTTCCGTGTTACCAGAGATGATGTGCAGTTGAATGCCAGTTTCTTCCATGACTCTGGAAACAAGGTCCACACCATTATAAGCATTACGAATTGCAGCAGTAGCAACAGCAATGGTCTTGTCCACCTTGTAAATCTTACACATGTAGGCAAAGCTACGCATTGTTTCCAAGGTAGAGGCAAAGGCTGCTTCCGTGAGCATGTTTTTGCTGTCAACCTTTTGGCTTAAACGCAAAGCTTCCTTTTGGTTATAAACCATATTGTAAGCACCGTTTTTATAAATATGGCTAATAACTAGGCGCGCAGAGTTGGAACCTATGTCGATGATTGCTATTCTTTGCATATTTACTACCTCGCGGTCGTGAGAGTGTTACTGTATATATTGTCCCTCTCTTGGAAAATTCCTGCTAAAAATTTTATTAATACTCATATACTTTGCATTTTCAAAAGGTCAAAGTAAAATGCTGGGGCAGAAAACCGATAAGAAAAAGTATACTTTGTTAAAAGATTGTGTCCTCGCAGGAATTTGTTTGACGATAGAGAAAAGTATTAAGTATGAATTAAGGAGGATTATGCCATGAAGCGTAAATCTTACACTACCTTTGCTGCAATCCATTTAGGCTCTGAAAAAATTAGTATGCAGATTTCCGAATACCGCGGTATTGATAAATATAAAATTGTTGAATGCTGTGACAAGCGAGTGCGTTTAGGTGAAGAAACCTTTAAAAATAATATTATTCCTTTTAGCCTTGTTAATGAAATTTGCGAAATTCTCCAAGGTTTTAAGGCGTTGATGGAAGAATATGGCGTGGAAGAATATAAAATGCAGGCGACCACTGCTGTCCGTGAAGCTCGCAACCAAATCTTCTTGCTGGATCAGATTTATAGCAAAACTGGTTTAGTCGTTGACGTCGTAGATATGCCTCGTGAAATTTACACTAAGTTCGTTGCTATACGCAATACATTGAAGGAAAGCAAGATTACCAGCGAGCGTGAAGGCATGCTGATGATGGATATTTCTTCTGGAGGCTTGGGGATTACCTTCGTGCAGGACGAGGAAATTAAGTATCAACAGAATTTGCACGTGGGCATTATCCGCATTAAAGAAAGCTTCGAGCGTAATAAACGGGAGAGTATGCACTTTAATAGGGCGTTGACGGAATTTCTTTCCAGCACCATTGGTTCCGTGCGTCGTGAACTGCAACAAGACCATGTGCGTTACTTGGTGTTGTCTGGTACGGAAACAGAGCTTGTTCTGAAAATGTTGGGCTTGGACCCCAACCAGAAGGTACATCGCATTGTTGCGGAAGATTTTCAAAACTTCTTCAGCAAAATGCGTAAGCTGAATTTGCCCCAGCTGATTAAAGTTTATAATATTCCTGAAAGTGTAGCAGAACTTGTTTTGCCTACAATCTTATTGTACGAGCAGCTTCTTGATTTAGTTCCTGCCAAGGAAATTATTGTAACTGCTGACCGCTTTATTGATGGAATGCAGCTTTTGCACATTGGTACCAAGACTAGTGAAAGCTTGTGCAAATATTGGGAACAGGAGCTTATCAGCTTGTTTCATACCATTGGTAGACGTTACCTGTACGACAAGAAGCACATTAACCAAGTGGAAAGACTATCTCTGCTGATGTTTGACAAGCTGGCAAAATATTATGGTATGGGCGAGCGGGAACGTTTGCTGTTACGTGGGGCTGCCATTTTGCACGATATTGGTAAATATATTTGCATGCGTAGTCATTCTGCTTATACCTATGAGCTGATTATGGCAACGGATATTATAGGCTTTAGTGATAAGGACAAAAAGATTATTGCCTTGGCTGCCTATTATCACGCTAACAAACTTTTTGACAGAACTAATAGCAAGGCTCCTGCTGTTGATAAGGATATGATTGCTGTGGTGGCGAAGCTGGCGGCGATTATCCGTTTGGCAGACGCACTTGATCGTAGCTATTTGCAAAAAATTAGACAATGTAGCGTAAATATTAAGGATAAGGCTATGGTGGTTCAGGCAGTTAGCAAAAAAGATTTGTCACTGGAAGAATGGACTTTTACAGCTAAGGCAAGCTTTTTTGAAGAAGTTTATGGCTTGGAAGCTGTTTTGCAACGTGTAGAGGATTGATGATTTAATGAAAGCTTTAGATTTAAATAAACCTGAATATTTTTATAATCGTGAATTAAGCTGGCTGAAGTTTAACCTACGTGTTTTAAAGGAAGCTACTGTAAAAGACACCCCTCTTTTAGAAAGGTTAAAGTTCATCGCCATTACTGCCTCCAATTTAGATGAGTTCTTTATGGTGCGTGTGGCAGGCCTGTGGGATAATTTTGATAACGGCGTGGAAAAACGGGATGCTTCCGGCCTTTCTGTTAAGGAGCAGTTAGATGCCATCGCGGAAGCTGCCCATGACCAGGTAAAGACACAAAGTAAATATTTGCTGGCGCTCATTAAAGAAATGGGTGGCGTTGGCTTACATTTTAAACGTGTAGTAAATTTAAGCGAGGTTGGCAAGGATTGGCTGGAAGAATATTATCGGGAGATGGTTTATCCTGTTTTGACTCCCATGGCAGTGGATGCTTCTAGGCCCTTCCCCTTTTTAGCAAATAAAACCTTGAATTTGGCAGTGGAGCTTATCAATGGCGAGGGTGAGCATAGTATGGGCTTGATTCAGGTTCCGTCAGTTTTGGACAGAATTATTGAAGTGCCCTGCGAGGCAAAGCGTACCTTCGTATTCTTGGAAGATGTCATTGCCAGTCATTGTGCTGATTTATTTAATGGCTGCCAAATTTTAGACATGGTTCCCTTTAGGGTAACTCGTGACTCTGATTTGGACGTGGATGAAGACGACATTGACGATTTGCTGAAGGAGGTTGAAAAATCTCTGCGCAAGCGTAAGCGTGGCGCACCTGTCCGTCTAGAAATTTACAAGACCAATAATAATCGCATTAAAAAATTCTTGGAAGAAAATTTAGACGTAAGCGGGATGGAGGTTTACGAAATAAACGCTCCCTTGGATGCTACTTGCTTCTTTAAATTTACTAGCTTGCCGGGAATGTGGCCTTGGCTTTATGAACCCTTTAAACCCCAACGTCCTGCAGAGCTTCTGGAAAGCGAGGACATCTTTGCGGCAATCAGGCAAAAGGATATTTTATTGCACCATCCTTACGAAAGCTTTGACCCTGTAGTTAAATTAGTGAATGATGCTGCCAATGACCCTAAGGTTTTGGCAATTAAACAGACCTTGTACCGTGTCAGCGGTAATTCTCCCATCGTAGCAGCTTTGGCGAAGGCGGCGGAAAACGGCAAGCAGGTAACAGTGCTTGTGGAATTGAAGGCGCGCTTTGATGAAGAAAATAATATTATTTGGGCAAAACGTTTGGAACAGGCAGGCTGTCACGTAATTTATGGTTTAGTTGGTTTGAAAACTCATGCCAAAATTATTTTGATTGTACGTAAAGAAGCCAATGGCATTAAACGTTACCTGCATCTGGGCACAGGCAACTACAATGACAACACTGCTAAGCTTTACACAGACTTAGGCTTGATGACAGCCAACGACCAGTTCGGCAGTGATGCTTCTGCTTTCTTTAACCTGTTGTCCGGTTATTCTGAACCTCCCGTTTGGAACAAGCTTGTTATGGCACCCTTGGGCTTGCGTGAAAAAATTTATGCCCTCGTGGATAATGAGATTGCTTTGGCGAAGGCAGGAAAGGGTGGGCATATCATTGCTAAGATGAACTCCCTCATCGACCAGCCTGTTATTCAAAAATTATATGAAGCTTCTGTCAATGGCGTGCAGATAGAACTGATTGTCCGTGGAATTTGTGGTTTGCGTACCGGCATTGAAGGTGTTAGCGAAAATATTACGGTGCGTAGCATTGTAGGTCGTCAGCTGGAGCATAGCCGTATCTTCTGGTTTGCCAATGGCGGCGACGAACAGCTTTACCTTTCCAGCGCAGACTGGATGCCCCGTAATCTTAATGACCGTGTAGAATTGTTCTTCCCTGTGGAAAGCGAAGAGCATCTTACTCGCATCAAGGGGCTTCTAGATTTGTACCTGCGTGACAATGTGGGCGCCCACATGATGCAATCCAACGGTGCTTATCGTAGAGTACGGAATAAGGCAGAAGTTGTCAGTGCTCAAAGTACTTTGTACGAGCTGGCACAAATTGCGGCAACAGCTGACAAAATTCCCATGCAAGCACGCTTACAGCCTATGCATAGCCGTAGGTAAATATATATTGCCCTAACTGGATGAAATTGTTATAATAAAGTTTAGTTTAGGAGGGTTAATTATGGAAAAATTTACTGTTACCCTGAATTATAAAGGCACTTATGGCTTCGTAACTTATGATGAAGAAGCTAAAGCTGCTGAAATTACCATTGCTTCTAATGAAGCGAAAAGCTTGGTAGAAGGCTTCTTGGCTCAACCCTTGACCTTGGAAGTTCCCAATGGCGAAGATATCAGAACCTTTGTGGAAACAACCTTGGAACCATTGGCTAGCTTGGAAAACTTCAAAACCTGCATGACTCGTTTGTGGGTTAATACCATGGTTCGCGTTGAATGGAGCATGCCTCCGGGAATGGCAGAAACTCTTTAATCTAAACTAAATATTGCGGTTCCGTAGCTCAGTAGGATAGAGCAACTGCCTCCTAAGAAGTAGACCTATAATCCTACATAGGTGGTTCAAACCCAGTCACAGAGCTGGTTTTAGAGGTTGAGGAATAGTTCGAAAATAGCACCTCGTGCAACTTTTTGTGCAACTTTTCTCGGAACTTACAGTTAATTGAAGATGTTTAGGAATTGATTTGTAAATTTAATATAGATGTGGCTCCGTAGCACAGTTGGATAATGCAGCGCCCTCCTAAGGCGAAGATCCCCAGTTCGAATCTGGGCGGGGTCACCAGTTAAAAAATTAACGCACTACTTTCGTTAGTAGTGCGTTTTCTGCTCTTTGTTTAATTTAAGGGTTAATTAAAACGGGTGATTAAAGGTTGTTTGAGTTGGGTTCGATATCATTATGTATAAGCTGCTGATATGTGTTGGACAGAGCTTCAACACCTTTAAGCTTAGCATTAGACAAGGATCTCAGATATATCATGGTAGTGTTAGGATTCTTATGACCTAACATTTGTTGGATTACGGTAAGGGGTACCTGATTATCCTGACAATAGCTTGCAGTCATTCTTCTGAACGAATGAACATCTATATGAGGCAGGCCTAACTTTTTAAGAAATTTGGTCATCCAATGGTTGAATGAGCTTCTGCTTGGTAGTTCTACAACCATATCATCTCCTGTACGCTTGCGTTTGAGAAAGACATACTTGTTAGGATTGGACAGACCATTCTTCTTTAAATACTCGTTTTGATAAGCTTTATGCTTTTTCAAGAGTTCAATGCAAAGGTCATCACAATAAACGATTCTGGAAGTACCACCTTTAGTAGTATTTCGTGTTAATGTTTTACTACCTTCAGCATAGATGTTTTTGCTGATGGTAATTTTCTTGCCAGTGAAATTTATGTCATCCCAAGTTAAGGCAAGATGTTCTCCACTTCTACAACCATCTATAAGTGATAGGTAGAAGAATAGCTGATTCTTAACATTTGTTAATGTTGGTTTAAGTTTAAATAGTTCGGTAAGCAGCTTACCAAGTTCTACTTCTTCCAATATAGGCTTGGCAGTATAGTTAGCCTTAGGGCGTTTATCCTTCGGAATACTATCGCAAGGACTGACTGACAAGTAACCCCATTCAACAGCCTTGTTAAAGATGGAGCGGAGTATCTTATAATAGTCATAGATGCTGCCAGGAGTAATGCTTCCTGCCTTGCCATCTAATCTTTCACCGTTAAGCTTCATATCATTGATGAAATCAATAATCGTTTCAGCCTTAATTTTAGCTAAACGCATGCGACCAAAGTAGGGAAGCAGTCTTGTGTCAGCACATGATAAGTGTCCTTGCTTGGTATTCGGGCTTAAACCAGCTACATGTTCAACCTTCCAGACTTCAACAAAGTTTGCGAAGGTTATTTTTTTGCCTGAAGATGGGCTTTGGTTTTGAAAAGCAACATAGAATTTTTGCAGTTCTTTTTCGGCTTGTGCTTCTGAGCATGGACCAATTGTCTTTGTAGCACGATTGGGTTTACCGTCAGGACGAAATTTGTTGCTGACTGACAAACGCCATTTGCAGTCACGCTTTGCATTAGCAGCTTCTCTATCTAAAGGTATTTTGGAACCTGGCATAATAATTGACCTCCAATATTAAAATATGGCGCTAGCGTTATAACCGCTAGCGCCAATGGTATTAGCAAGCAATACCAAGCTTTTTCGCGATGAATTCATCTACACGTTTTCTTGAAAAAACATAACGGTTGCCTACTTTGAAAGCAGGGATTTTCTTTTCACGGATCCAGTTGTAAATGATGCGTTTGGTAACTTTGCCACCAAGCATTTCGATGAATTCTTCAGTGTAAATTAGGTCATTAGCTTCAACTTTTTGTTTTTGCATATGATATGCTCCTTTCTTATTGCTTCAAAATAATAATATTAATACGTAAAATTGCATTTTTCGGGTCAGTGTAATTTAAAGTTAAAGCCAGTAGGATTGTTACTATATACTGGCTGATATTTTCATTCTAAAGTTCATTAACAATCAAAAAGGTCATTCGCTCGTAACCGTAGTTACAGGTACTTTGCTCTTAATGATGCGTGTACCATTGAGTGATAAATTTGTACCTAGCTTGGAACGTGAGGAGTCATTTGGAATTACATCCTCTTTTCTTTCCCATAGGGGGTGATTTTGACACCACAGAATTACCTCATACCACAAGGGGATTCTCAAGATTGCGATTGGGAAACCTGCGATAAATTTCCCGAATGGTTAGAAGCATTACCACTGTTTGGGTTACAACCACAACCTAATGAGGAAAGGATACCAGTGATAGGTTCCTGGTCTTCCAAGAAGTGCTTAACATAGTCAGGTTCTTTTGATTCTAAAATCTTCGGGTGTCTGTTTTTCTTGGCGTAGTTCTTCAAGTCGTCGCTTTTGAACACGTAAGAAGTTAGATGTTGATTATTCAGTTCTGCTAAGAAACTCTTCTTAGACTGTTTAAGCAATGGTATTTCAAATACTCCTGCATAGTGAGCATACAAGCAATAACGTATTTTATCTTTGTTAACTTTATCGGGAGAAGCATTTGAGGATTTACCTTTACCAACAGAGCTTGTTTGCGTTGTTGCTTTACCTTTAGAGATACGCTTTTCCCTTCTGTCCAAGGTTTGCCAAAAGAGCATGTCCCAATCGTATTTAGTGCGAAGAGCCATACTAACTTTCTTTTTGGTTTCTTTGACGATAAGGTCTTTCAGCTTTCTGTATAATGAAAATTCACCAACATCTTTATAGGGAACGGTAGTGAAGTTTGCAGTCTCGTATTCAATACCCTCAATCACAGGCTTTACTGTGTGGAATGAATCTCGTTCAGGCTTACGCTTCATATCGTAGTCCATAGAGAGATAGCGATCCCTTTTGAATACATCGAAATCATTGTACCTACCTTGCAAGAAATCCTTAAAAGTCACCCATACTGGCGTAGCAGAAAGTATCTTGCTAGTACGTGATAGTACTTGAGTCATCAGCCACGTTCTATCCTCTAAAGAGTCCTTGGGGTAATCACTACGAGCACTACAATGGGCACAAACACCTTCAAGACTTCTTGATACGTTACCTCTGGTGTTAAAGTTAAGTAGGTCTGACTGATTATGCTTTATCTCCCAAATCTCACCACTCTCACCATCGGTTAAACCCATGCGAGCATCGTATAATAGCTGACGGAAGCCATGCAATGGTAGACCTTTTAGTATATCTTCAGGAACGTTACTGATAAAGCCATCAGTGGTAACGGAATATATGGTATAACCAAGCTTGGTAATTTCGTTTTGAGCAGCTATGAGAGTACAACGCACTATGGCTGTTATGAAGGATGCTGAAACAGGGTTCGATATTTTACTTGGTCCAATTTCCATCATTTCATCTGAATACGCATCCCAAGTGCTCTTGCTTATAACGTTCTGAGCTATCTTACCGTAGCAGGAGTTAACCATTACCTTCAAAATCGTGTTGCAGAGTGACTTCTTAGGAGTACGAGCTCTATCGCTTACGAGTTGCTTTACCGCTACTGCAAGGGATTGGCTGGTGGTAGTATTGCCATCTTCATCAGTGGTTTTGAGAGTGTTAAGGATAAACACCTTATGTAGCTTAACATCAGCACCAAGTTGATGAGCAAGAAATAGTTCTGCACCAGTTATACATACTCGTGGAACCTTCATACATTCAGGACTAGAGGATGAATACTCTAATGGATAGACAGGAATACCCTTTACCATCAAAGGTATGCATGGGTATGGGGTGTCTTGAGGAAAGGTAAAGCTGTCAACCTCAGCTAAAATGTACTGAAGTGGCGATGTACCTTCAAATAGTTCTGGAGCAAGGTCAGACAGTAACGCATTTTCATACATTTTTATAATAGGTTGCTTCCAGTCTATGTCACTTATTGGGTACATAGCAGTAGGGTAAGCATTCTTCAAGTCATAGTCATAGGTCTGATTATCGTAGAATCCAACCTCAGTGCAGATGTTATATCCACCGTGGTAAGCTTTGCTGGCTATGTATTGGATGATTTGAGCATCCAAGTTTAATGGTTCGTAGTCAGTAGCTTGTATATAGGGGATTTCCATATCTGCTGTACCTGAATAGGACTGCTTTACTTTTACCTTACCCATATCAACCTTTTTCAAACCTCTGTATATTGCATCGAATTCTTCAAGGCTATCAGCGTTTAGATAATCAGCTAATGTACCAAGCATTACGTTTGCTGCTGATGAAGTAAGCGTTACGTCGGGAACGGATCCACTGCCATAAAGGGCTGCAGCATATAACAATGTAATTACAGAGTCACTTGAAGCATACTCGAAGTATAACTTTGTATCGTTGATTAGCAGTTCACCCATGCGTTCAATGTTGTCACCAATCTCGACTTTGTTAAAGCCTATGGCTTCACCATAAGCCTTGAGCTGTCTGCTTCCTGGTGGTCCCAAGCACATCGTGTCACGAACGATTAGAGAGAATGGAAACACACGAGCGTGAGTTTTGTACTTTTTATTTTTCAGTTGAGCAGTAATCTTTATTTCCTTTAGTGAGCATAAGCCCTTTTGAATTACTGTAAGACGTTTTAGTATAGGAACTAAGTTCTTATGACTAAAAGCCGTTATATCTACGAATCCAGCGTGAAAAAGCAAGCATATAGGTACATACTTACTTTTAGCGATGTTATCGACAGGTGTGACCTTACCAACAACATTGACTGTGCTAGCAAATTCTGTAGCTTCCTTCATGGTTTTGAATTTTTCTTGTACTAAGCGACCGTTAACATTATGTTCCACCAAATATCTTCTGATGGTTTTAACACCAATAGACTTAGGCTTAGAATTTCGCATATAGTGAGCATACAAAACGCTAAGAGCATCTTGGATAGAGAGCTTTTCCACAGTTTTAGCCACGAATATTATTTCAGTGAGCATTTCATCTTTGATGTAGCTGAATTGCCAACTGATAATAAAACGATAGCTGGTGTTACCAGTTTTTACAGTTTCCCATTCGGTGTCGCAAGCGAAAACTATATCCTCACCAGTACCACGAATGTTTACAAGCGATTGGTATTTTGTAAAATCATCAAAACCATTCAGGTTTAGGTCTTCTATGCAACGTTCACGAGAATATACAGAGAATCTATTATCCAATACACCAACGTATGCTTCGTGGGTGATGGTAGTCCAACCAAGTGGTGTGATGATACCATCAAGCTTTTGCTTAACGAAATCTGTTACTTCTGATGGAGCAGCCATAGTTTCACCTCCAAAGAGTTAAAGGGCTGGTAGTAGTACCAACCCTTTAAAATTTTTAAGCGATATTTTCCATATTGTTGATAACAGATGCAGTTTCTTCATCGTGAATAACATCTGTAGCTTCTTTAGCGAAGCTATACAGTTCAGTTACCGGTTTGTAAGAAAACGCATCGATACCAGCGTAAGTGTTCCCACTCCATTCACGGTGTGTAATTTTACCGTGAAATTGACGACCGATAGCACCTTCGAGGATATCACCAGTGATATCGTCTATGGACTTATCATCATAAGCAGCGCGAACCATGTTACCAAGAGCCTTTACTTGAAAATCTACATCAAGTCTGTAGTTTTCGGTATGCTTACGGTCAGCGTTCAACAAACGATAGGTTGCTTTGATAGCGTTCTTTTCAGCATCATAGCTAACAGAGTCAACCATAAAAACGTCTTTGCCAGCGGGGGCTACGGAATATTTTGTAGATTTAATGTTTGGAATTTCCATGAGAAAAATCTCCTTTATTTAAAATTTTTATTACCATGCTATGCATGGGGGTTACATTTTGGGTTGCACCTGCTTGGATAAGACAGGTGCAACTTAAAGTAGTGTTACAGCTTACGGGAAGTTGACAACAGCAACAGGAACACCGTTTTTAACATCAAGTACGATGTTGGATACGGTCATTGATACATGGGTTGAGAAGTCCAAAGAGAACATATCAGTTAGCAATTCAACAATATGCGCATTATAGCAAAGTTTTTTGCCTTCACCGCTGAGTTTGAGTTCTACAGCGTTAGTAAAGGGGAGTTCTTTACCGAGGACAAGTTTGCGCTCTTCAGCGGATGGCATAGCATATACGAAAGTGTCAACACCAAGATGTTGAGCTAATGCTTTACTAATACTCAAACGTTTGCCATTTTGAGCACTGTTGACTACACCAAAAGTGTATTTTCCAACAGAAGTTTTGATAGTAGGTAGTTGAGCGTTCATTAACGCTTCGAAGAGAGAATCAATAGATTTTTTGTTTTCGGACATAACAAAGTCCTCCTTCTTAAAAATTTTGTTTTTAGCTTAAGGGCGCTATAGATGAATAACTTTTTAAAGCTATTCACAGGGCTACCGTAAGCTTTTGTTTGATATGAAGAAATAGGCTTCAGTGCCAATTCGATGTCCCGCATCGATTTATTGTCCCTATCATAAAAGCAACCCGATAACTTCATCGTTTAACCCTCGCATATTACTTCTTTACTTTTCATACGGAGGTTTTTGGGGACCACTAGCTGCCAGAGAGGTCATTCCGAAGCCGTTTGTGCCCTATATTTTAAATGGCAGGAGCTGAATGCCACTGCCATTTAACTACCTTATTACTTCTGGTTTTCGATTTGCGACCGATTATAGCCGTTTGTGCCTAAGACCTTAAAACGCCAAGGCTAAAGTCGACCAATCTGATGAATTTATAGGTATAATATATTGTTGATTAAAAACTTTTTTGAAAAAGTAAATTTTCAAGGCTTTCCTAGGCGTTTGCCACTAAGGGCTGTAACGTCAAGGCTAGCCTCAACTAATCGGATAATTTTTCAGCTATAATATATTGTTGATTAAAAACTTTTTTGAAAAAGTAAATTTTCAAGGCTTTCCTAGGCGTTTGCCACTAAGACCTGTAACGCCTAGGCTAGAGTCGACCAATTGTGCGGCAATACTCGCAAAGGTATAAAAAAACCTCCAATCCATTTTATAAGGATTGGAGGTCTAATTACTGTAACACCTCAATCAGCACTTTTTCCTTCATTAATATGTCCGAATATCTCAGCCTGTCTTAAATTATGATTTGTGTGAGAGGATTACTTATGACGATATGGTGCTTAGCTTCGTTCAATGAACCAAAGTCCTTCTTCTTCAAAAATAGCTACTTCCTTGTTGCGTATTCTGCAGATGTAACGGGTACCAATACCACCGCATTTAAGAGCAGCTGCTTTTCGTTTATCTAATATTTTGTCGATGGTAAATTCCCTTCCATCGTCCCATATTATGGCTTTGGGGATGGCTTGACCATCAGGAAGATGTTCTACAAAGATATGCAATTCTATTCTTGGCATTATTATCAGCTCCTAACGGAAATAAGAAACAGGGTGTATGGTATGGTCTTCCTTGGGGTTGAAGCCTGTTAAGGTAGAATCCAGTAGGTATGAGGCTCTGATGATAGAGTCATGTCCAAACCTGCTTCTCAAAGCATCAATGGTATGAGCAAGGTTTTCTTGTTGGATTATTTTATCGTTGTCATCAAACAACGATAGCTCCATAAAGTTATTTTCTGTCACAAGGTCTATAGCCCTTACACCGACAGAACGAAGAGGATGGAGCCAATTATAATTAGCTATCAATAGTTCCATAGCAGCATCCAAGATGTCAGTACTTAGATATGTAGGCTTATTTAGCTTTTTCTGCCTGGTGATGGAGGATAGATTATTATCTCTTAGGTATATTTGTACTCCTGTGCATTTTAAGCCATAATCACGAAGCCTTGCTGCTACCGATTCAGAAAGAACAGTAAATACAAGCATAACATCTTGGTTGTCGAGCAAATCTCTTGGACAGGTAGTACCATTGCCTATGCTTTTAACAGCACTAGCTTCGTTTAGCTTACGAACTGGAGCAGTATCCTTTCCGTTAGCAAACAGTGAAAGGATTTCTCCCCACTTTCCAAGACAGCTTACAAGGTGTTCAACAGGATAGTTAGCTAAGTCACCAATAGTAAGCACTCCTCTGGCATTAAGCTTCCTTTGCGTTGATTTTCCTACATATAATAGTTCTGATACAGGTAGTTGCCAAACTATATCCTTAAATTTATCGTAAGGTATTATGGTTACGGCATCAGGCTTTTTCATATCTGAACCGAGTTTGGCAAAGATTTTGTTGAAAGATACTCCGATGCTTGCGGTTATGCCTAGTTCTTGCTTAATCCTTAACCTTATAGAATTGGCTATGGCAGAACCGTCTCCACAAAGCATAGTGGAAGCAGTAACGTCTATCCAGTTCTCGTCAATACCAAAAGGCTCAATCTGGTCTGTATAATCATATAGTATTTGGCGAGCAAGGCGAGAAAACTTTAGGTACTTGCGAAAATCAGGTGGAACTGTAATGAGGTCAGGTGCTTTGAGCTTTGCTTCCCATATAGCTTCACCAGTTTTAACGCCTAATTTCTTCGCTAACATATTCTTGGCAAGAATAATGCCATGCCTATTTGTAGGGTCTCCGGCAACTGCTACTGGTAGGTGTCGGATTTCGGGACGATATAGGCACTCTACAGAGGCATAAAAGTTATTCATATCAATGTGTAAGATAGTTCTCATAAAATCACGCTTTCGCAAATTCAATACAACAACAAAAATATGTTCGATAAAAGTATAGCGTGAAATACTAATTTTATCAAGCGAACACGGAGAAAAATATAATAAGGTCAATATTTGACACTATTACATTCTATAATCATAATAAAGTTAGAATGGAGGTTTTAAACGTGATTATTGTTGGTTACAGCTGCGACAAATGCAAACATCAGACAGAGCTGAAGGGATATATTCCTACCTGCAAAGCGTTTCCAGAAGGGATCCCCAATACCATTTATGATAGACCATTGAATTCCAGAGAAGAATGTGCAAATGGATACAAATATGAGCCGGATCCAGAAAAAGTTGCTCTTTTCGCAAAGTTTGGCTTGTAAACCTTATACGCAGGACTTTTACGTAACACCGTAGAAATAAGAAAAGTTAATAGTACTTTTGCAAAGGAGCTGTAATGATGGCTGATAATATTAAAGAACAAGAACGTGCGGAGCTTCACCGTGCGATTTGGAATATAGCAAACGACCTTCGTGGTAGCGTAGATGGTTGGGATTTTAAGCAATACGTGCTTGGTATGCTCTTTTACCGCTACATTTCTGAAAACATTGCTAACTACGTAAATAACCTGCAACTTGAAGCAGGTGTTGAAGGTTTTGATTACGCTAACCTTCCTGATGAGGAAGCAGAAGAAGCAAGGGAATACTTGGTTAATGCCAAAGGCTTCTTTATTCTTCCTAGCGAACTGTTCTGCAATGTGCTTGCTAAAGCTCGTGATGATGAAAACCTTAACGAAACTTTGGAACGCATCTTTAACAGTATTGAAGCTTCTGCACAAGGTGCCGCCAGCGAAGACGACTTCAAAGGCTTGTTTGACGATATTGATTTAAATAGTAAAAAGCTTGGTAACACTGTTGAAGAAAACAATAAAAAGTTAGTATCATTATTGGAAGGTATTGCCAAAATGAAGTTAGGCAATTTCAGAGATAATACTATAGATGCTTTTGGTGATGCTTACGAATTTTTGATGGGTATGTATGCTTCGAATGCAGGTAAAAGCGGCGGTGAATACTTCACCCCTCAAGAGGTAAGCGAACTCTTAACACGTATCGCTGTTGTTGGCAAGACAGAAGTTAATAAGGTATATGATCCAGCTTGTGGTTCTGGTTCTTTGCTTCTCAAAGCTGCAAAAGTTTTGGGGAAGGATGCAGTATCCCAAGGCTTCTATGGGCAAGAACTTAACCTTACTACTTATAATTTGTGTAGAATTAATATGTTCTTGCATGATATCGACTATGATAAATTCGATATTGCTCGTGGTAATACATTAACAGACCCCCAACATTTGGATGATGAACCCTTTGAAGTAATCGTTTCTAATCCACCATATTCTAATGACTGGGATGGTAAAAATAATCCTTTACTTATAAATGACCCACGCTATTCACCAGCGGGCGTTTTAGCACCTGTTAAATATTCTGATTATGCTTTCATTATGCACAGCTTACATTGTCTTGCTACCGAAGGCACTGCAGCTATCGTTTGCTTCCCAGGCATTATGTATCGTGTTGGGGCAGAACAAAAAATTCGTAAGTACCTTATCGACAACAACTTTGTTGACTGCGTAATTCAACTTCCCGATAATCTTTTCTTCGGTACTTCCATCGCAACTTGCATTATGGTGCTTAAGAAATCCAAGACAGATAACAACACCCTATTCATTGATGCTACAAAAGAATTTATAAAAGTTGGGAAAGACAACAAACTTACCGAAGATAATATCACTAACATTCTCGCAAGCTATACTGAACGCACCAATAAAGAATATGTTTGTCGTTTAGTACCCAATGGCGAAGTAGAAGCACATAACTACAACCTTAGCGTAAGAACTTACGTTGAGCAGGAAGATACTCGTGAAGTAGTGGATATTAAGGCGCTGAACGAGCAAATTAGGGAAATCGTAGCACGGGAAGAAGTTTTGCGTGCTGAAATAGACAAGATTATTGCTGAAATCGAAGGAGATGGCAGTAATGAGTAAGCCTGAAGAATTGATTAACAAGCTTTGCCCTGATGGGGTGGAGTATAAAACTTTAGAAGAAATTGCTAATTATAGGCGTGGTTCATTTCCTCAACCATACGGCAACAGTGAATGGTATGGTGGAGAGGGTGAAAAGCCATTTGTTCAAGTAGCAGATATGAAAGATGATGAGTTTAACTTAGCTGATACTACAAAGCAGACGATTTCTATAAAAGCACAACCTAAAAGTGTTTTCGTACCTAAAGGTACAGTCTTGGTATCTTTACAAGGAACTATCGGTAGAGTAGCTATTACCCAATACGATAGTTATGTTGATAGAACAATTGGGATATTTACAAACTTCTTGTGCGAAATCAACACAAGGTATTTTGCATACCAGTTAGCAGCTAAATTTAATTATGAAAAACAGTACGCACGTGGTAGTACACTAAAAACTATTACGAAGGAAGAATTTTCCAAATTTGCCATCCCTCTTCCCCCACTTCCCGTTCAAGAAGAGATTGTACGCATCCTTGACAATATGACATCGCTTACAGCGGAGCTTACAGCGGAGCTAAAGGCACGTCAAAAGCAGTATGAATACTATCGAGAATCACTTCTAAGCTTCGATGAAGACAATGCCCAAGACGGGGTGCGTTGGATGAAGTTGGGAGAGTTGTTCCCTTCTATAAGAAATGGCTTTGTTGGGACAGTTACACCTTATTTTACTGATGCTGATAATGGAGTAAGGTATCTGAAAGGCACTAATATACATAATGGTGTTATATCTGATAATGACGTGGAGTATGTTACTAGAGCTTTTCACCAGAAACATATTAAAACCGAATTGAAAGCTGACGATATCCTTATGGTACAATCTGGTCATGTTGGAGAATGTGCAGTAGTAGGTGAGAAATATGCAGGAGCGAATTGTCATGCACTCATAGTATTAAGTAATGGTGGGGAATGTCTTTCTCAATACATTGCATATTATTTGCAATCAAAGCAAGGGAAGAAAAAGCTTAAAGCGATTACAACTGGTGGTACAGTGAAACATATACTTGCTTCTGCAATGAAGAAATTTGAAGTACCAGTTCCTACTCTCGAAGAACAACAACGCATCGTTGACATCCTCGACCGCTTCGACAAACTGTGCAACGATATTAGCGAAGGTTTGCCTGCAGAAATTGAAGCACGCAAGAAACAGTACGAATATTACAGGGACAAACTGCTTACCTTTAAGGAGAAAGAAGCATGACTACCTACAACATCGTTGCTGCTATGCCTGAAAGCACAGTAGTAGCAGAATATACAGAAGAATATAGTAAAAAGATTCGTTCTGAAGCTTACCAAAGTGAAGCAGAGTTAGAAAAAGAGTTTATTCGCTTGCTTACTACCCAAGGTTATAATTACATCACTATTCACGATGAAGCTTCTCTCGTGGCAAACTTGCGTAAACAGTTGGAGCTTCTCAATGATTACACCTTTAGTGACAAGGAATGGGAACGTTTCTTTAAATTCTCTATTGCCAACGAAAACGAAGGCATTGTAGAAAAGACACGCAAGATTCAAACTGACCACGTGCAAGTACTTACTCGTGACGATGGTACAAGCAAAAACATCTACCTGCTGGACAAGAAGAACATTCATAACAATCGCTTGCAGGTAATCAACCAATACGTTGAAGATAAGGGTAAGCACGATACTCGCTACGATGTTACCATTCTCGTAAATGGTTTGCCTTTAGTTCACGTTGAACTGAAACGTCGTGGCGTAGCAATCCGTGAAGCCTTTAATCAAATTAAGCGTTACCAACGTGATAGCTTCTGGGCGGCAAGTGGTTTGTATGAATACGTGCAAATCTTCATCATCAGTAATGGTACAAATACCAAGTATTACAGCAATACCACTCGTGATGCTCACATAAAAGAAATGAGCGAAGCTAACCGTAAAAAAAGCAAAAAGACCAGCAATAGCTTTGAGTTCACTAGTTTTTGGGCAGATGGAACAAACAAAATTATCGCTGACCTCGTAGACTTTACACGTACTTTCCTTGCGAAGCATACTATTCTTAACGTAATCACCAAGTACTGCGTATTTACCACGGAAGAATTGCTCCTCGTAATGCGACCGTACCAAATCGCAGCTACTGAACGCATTTTGAGCAGAATTAACGTAGCTACAAACTACAAGCAAACAGGCAAATTGGAAGCAGGTGGTTATATTTGGCATACCACTGGTAGCGGCAAAACCTTGACCTCTTTTAAAACTGCACAGCTAGCATCCAAAATGGAAAGTGTAGATAAAGTGCTTTTCGTTGTTGACCGTAAAGACCTTGACTACCAAACCATGAAGGAATATGACCGTTTTGAAAAAGGTGCTGCTAACAGCAATACCAGTACCAGTGTTTTGAAAAAGCAATTGGAAGATGATAACGCTCGCATAATCATTACCACCATTCAAAAGCTGGACATTTTCGTCGCAAAAAACAAAAACCATCCTGTTTACGGTAAGCACGTCGTAATCATCTTTGACGAATGCCACCGTAGCCAATTTGGTTTAATGCATACCAACATCACCAAGAACTTTAGAAACTACCATCTCTTTGGCTTTACAGGTACTCCTATTCTTGCCGCGAATGCTTCCAGTAGTGGTAATCCTAACCTGCGTACAACGCAACAAGCATTTGGTGATAAGCTCCACACTTATACTATTGTAGATGCTATCAATGATAGAAACGTATTACCGTTCCGCATTGATTACATCAATACAGTTAAGGCTAAAGACGGTATCAGGGATGAAGAAGTAAGTGCTATCGACAGGGAAAAGGCTCTGGGAGCTTATGAACGCATTGCAGAAGTAGTTAAGTACACCTTAGACCACTTCGACCAAAAGACCAAACGCCAAAGCTACTATTCCTTGAAGGGACAACGCTTGGCAGGGTTCAACTCCATCTTTGCTGTTAGCTCTATCCCTATGGCGAAAAAGTATTATTATGAATTTAAAAAGCAACTGGCAGAACGCAAGCGTGACCTTGTAATTGCTACTATATTCAGCTATGCCCCCAATGAAGCAGAGAATGAAGATGGTACTATTGAAGAAGGTTTCGATACCGAAGCATTGGATCAACCTTCCAGAGATTTTCTTGAAAGCGTAATCGCTGATTATAACGCTACTTTCAAAACCAACTACGATACTTCTTCTGACAAGTTCCAAAACTATTACAAAGACTTGTCTGCAAGGGTTAAGGCTCGCCAAGTAGATTTGCTTATAGTAGTTGATATGTTCTTAACAGGCTTCGATGCTACTACATTGAATACTCTTTGGGTAGATAAGAACCTTCGTCAACACGGTTTGATTCAAGCATTTTCTCGTACCAACCGCATTTTAAATAGCGTTAAGACCTATGGTAACATCGTTTGCTTCCGTAATTTGGAAAAAGCCACCAACGATGCAATTAGTCTTTTTGGCGATAAGGATGCTGAAGGCATCGTACTTTTGAAGAACTTTGATGCTTACTATAACGGTTATACTGAAAATGGTAAGCGAATTAAAGGTTACCTTGAACTTCTTGCAGAACTGGAAGGTAATTATCCTCTTGGTGTACCCATTGTTGGTGAAGAAGCTAAGCGTGAATTTGTAAAACTGTTTGGTAAACTGCTTAGATTGAACAATATCCTCGTATCCTTCGACCAATTTGCTGACGTAGATAAGCTTAGTGACCGTGATATGCAGGACTACCAAAGCGTTTACATCGACACTTGGGAAGATATTAAACCTAATCCTGATGGCGAAGTTGCTAACATCAATGATGACCTCGTATTCGAAATGGAACTTATCAAGCAAGTTGAGATTAACATCGACTACATCTTGATGCTTGTTGAAAAATTCCATGCGAGCAACTGCAAGGATAAAGAAATCCTTGTTGATATTGAAAAAGCTATTGGTGGTAGTCCGTCCTTACGTAGTAAGAAAGAGCTTATTATGAACTTCGTGAGCAGTGTTAATACAGGCAACGTAACTGATGAATGGAGAGCCTACGTTACAGAACGCAAGAACGCAGAGCTTGAAACCATTATCAAAGACGAAAAACTCAAACCAGAAGAAACTGCTAAGTTCATTGAAAATGCTTTCCGTGATGGTATGCTTAAAACTACTGGTACTGATATCGACAAGATTATGCCGCCTGTACCCCTCTTTGGTGGTGGAGCTGGTGCTAATCGTGCTGAAAAGAAAAAAGGAATCCTCGAAAAACTTAAAGGGTTCTTCGAAAGGTTCTTCGGTTTGGTGTAGGTGAAGCTATGGATAATACAAAGACCTATAAATTAATGGATGAAAATGGTAATATCTACGTTTCAGAGAAACCAGGTACTTTGGGTGGGTACAAGAAACGCAAGATTTATGGGAGACTGGATTGTCCATCAGCGTTACGCCATATAGCAAAGGGTGAATACGTGAAGCATAGGGTATTCTTTGCAGATGAAGCTACAGCAATTAAAGCAGGCTACAGACCTTGTGGTATATGCATGAAAGAAGCATATAAGGTTTGGAAGGCAGAGCAGGAAGGGGTATGCAAATGAGATTTGTTAAAGTATTCACCTGTCTGTTAACGATAGCGTGCTTGTTTGCAACCACTTCTGTTTGTTTAGCAGGAAATGGTTACTGCAAAGGAATCAAACTTTGTGGCAAGGTGAAGGTGGTTAAGCACTTTGCAGATTTGAAGGTGCAAGTAGTGGATAAC
>JAFTID010000072.1 GCA_017457085.1 Phascolarctobacterium sp. | reverse complement strand
AGAATGCAAGAAAAAATTCATCCGAAATACAATGAAGTAAAAGCAACCTGCGCTTGCGGTGCAACCTTCATGACTGGTAGCGTAAAACCGGAATTGCGCGTTGACGTTTGCTCCAAATGCCATCCGTTCTTCACCGGCCACCAACGCCAAGCTGCTGCTCGCGGCCGTATCGAAAAATTCAACAAACGCTACAACACTGGCAAATAATTTCTACAAATTACAGCAGAGCTTGCTTATGGAAGCTCTGCTGTATTTATATCTAACCTGAAATTACTGAAATTTGTTAGAAGCGGTAGATAACAAGGCGGAGCAAGATTGTGAAGCGATAGCGTACTTGGGCGTACGTTGAGCGAGCAATCGTAGCTCCAACGCAGGAAGGTGCCGCTTATAACAAATTTGGAGAATTAAGATGAGTACTGAAAAAATGAGTGTCGGCGGACAAGCCGTCATCGAAGGCGTAATGATGCGTGGCAAAGACAAGGTTGCCGTAGCCGTTCGTCAGCCTGACGGTAATATTATTGTAGACGTGAAAGACGTTAACAGTATCCGCGACAAATATCCGATTTTGAAAAAACCGCTGCTCCGCGGCGTTATTGCATTATTTGAATCATTACACGATGGTATGAAGGCACTTGCATATTCTGCGCAAATGTCCGGTGAAGAAGATGAACAGTTGGATAGCAAGGAGATGGCAATGACCATTGCAACTTCTGTGCTTCTGGCAGTAGGCTTGTTCATCGTCATTCCCACCTGGTCCATGCGCTTCTTGCATACCTTGACTGAAGATCCTATGCTGCTGAACTTGGCAGAAGGCGTTTTGCGTATGATGATTTTCTTAATTTATATAGCTTCCATTTCTGCAATGGAGGACATTCAACGTGTGTTCCAGTACCACGGTGCGGAACATAAAACCATTTACACCTACGAAGCAGGCTTGCCTCTTGAAGTAGAAAACGTGCGTGGCTTTAGCACCTTGCACCCTCGTTGTGGTACTAACTTCTTGATGATTGTAATGATGATTAGTATGTTCGTCTTTACTTTCTTAGGTTGGCCCAATCTTTTAGAACGCATTGCTTCCCGTGTGATTCTTATGCCTGTCATCGCAGGTATCAGCTACGAGATTATCCGTTTTGCCGGAGCCCATTGCGATAACCCCATTGTCCATTGTGCGATTATGCCGGGCTTGGCGCTGCAAAAGCTTACCACCCGCCAGCCGGACGATTCTCAGATTGAGGTTGCTATTGCTTCTTTGAAAGCAGTGCTGCCTGAATACGCTGAGGATGTTAAGCAAGAGGAAAATGGTTCTGAAAATGACGAAGTAGTAGAGGAAGTTTCTGATGAAGAAGCTTCTGAAAATAAAGTAGAAGCAACTCCCGAAGAAAATAATTTGCAGGAGAAAACCAATGATTGATAAATTACAAGCAATTGAAGATAGATATTTAGATTTAGAAGCACGCATCAGTGACCCGGATGTTATTGCCAACCAAGACGAATGGCTGAAATGCACCAAGGCTCACGCTAAGCTGACTGACATTGTTACTGCCTTCCGCGAATACCGCGATATGGTAAAGGCTAAGGAAGATGCAGAAGAAATCATGCTTGCCGGTGAAGATGAAGAGCTGGTGGAAATGGCTAAGGAAGAACTGAAAGAGCTGAAACCCCAAATTGCAGCTTATGAAGAACGCTTGACCATTTTGCTGTTACCTTCTGACCCTAATGATGACAAGAACGTTATCGTAGAAATTCGTGGCGGTGCCGGTGGTGAAGAAGCTGCGCTCTTTGCTGGCGTACTCTTTAGAATGTACTTGCGCTATGCTGAAACTAGAGGCTGGCGTGTAGAAATCTTAGACTCTAACCCCACTGAATTAGGCGGCTTCAAGGAAGTTGTGTTCCAAGTAAATGGTGACAGCGTATTTAGCCGCATGAAATTTGAAAGTGGCGTACACCGCGTACAACGCGTGCCTGAAACTGAAAGCCAAGGCCGCGTACACACTTCCACTGTTACCGTAGCAGTTTTGCCGGAAGCAGAAGAAGTAGACGTAGAAATTAATCCCGCAGATTTGCGTATTGATACTTATCGTGCAGGTGGTGCAGGCGGTCAGTACGTTAATAAGACTGAATCCGCAGTGCGTATTACCCACTTGCCTACCGGTATCGTGGCACAATGCCAAGACGAAAAGTCCCAAATCAAAAACCGCGAAAAATGTATGCGCGTATTGCGTGCCCGCATTTTGGAAGTGGAACAGGAAAAACAACGTGCGGCAACTGCTGAAGACCGTAAAAGCCAAGTTGGCACCGGTGATCGCAGTGAACGTATCCGTACTTATAACTATCCTCAAGGTCGCGTAACAGACCATCGCATTGGTTTAACCTTGCACAAGCTGGAAGCAATCGTTAACGGCGACATGGACGAGCTGATGGATGCTCTGATTACTGCAAAACAAAGTGAACAATTGCGTCAGGTGAAATAATGGAAACTAGACCTGTTTGGACAATAATGAAAATATTAAATTGGACAAAGCAGTACTTCGCAGATAAGGGCGTGGAAAATCCACGCCTTGATGCTGAGGTGCTGCTTTGTGCTGTTTTGAAGTGTGAACGCATTAATCTTTATGTAGATTTTGAAAGACCGCTTACGGAAACAGAGCTTGCTCAATTTAAACAATACGTGGTGCGCCGTGCTGCCCACGAGCCTTTGGCATACATCTTGGGCGAGAAAGGCTTTATGCGTAATATGTTCAAGGTTACCCCTGATACCCTCGTACCCCGTCCGGAAACAGAGCTTCTAGTAGAAAGCCTTGTTATGGCGGCGGAAGCTGTGGGCGGAGACGTAAAGATTTTAGATATTGGTACTGGTAGTGGTGCCATCATTGTTTCTCTTTTGGATTACTTGCCTAATGCTAAAGGCGTAGGCGTGGATATTTCCGTAGGGGCGTTGACCGTAGCCAAGGAAAACGCAGTAGCTATTGGCGTTGTAGAACGTGCAGGCTTCCTGCGCAGTGATGTGTTCAGTGCGTTGCCCTTGGATAAAAAATTTGATATTATCGTTTCTAATCCGCCCTACATTCCGGCAGGAGATATTGCCGGTTTGGCGAAGGACGTACAGAAGGAACCTCTTGGTGCCTTGGACGGTGGGGCAGATGGCTTAGATTTTTATCGTCGTATTACGAAAGAAGCACCCTTGCATATGGTTGAGGACGGGCTGTTAGCTTTTGAGATTGGTATTTACCAAGGCGATGCGGTGGCAGAAATGTGCCGTGCTGCAGGCTTTGGCGCAGTGGCAATCCGCAAGGATTATGCTGGTATAGAAAGAATGGTATTCGCAGCGAAGGAGGGTGGCAAATATGCAGACTTGTTACTGGAAATTGCAAAATAACGAGCAAGATGCAGAAGTTATGTCTAAAGCAGCTGCCTTTATCCAAGCTGGCGAAGTAGTTGCCTTCCCAACGGAAACCGTTTATGGCTTAGGTGCTAATGGTTTGAACAGTGAAGCTGTGGCAAAAATTTTTGCTGCGAAGGGCAGACCTAATGATAATCCCTTAATCTTACATATTGCTGATGTGAAGGATGTAGAGCCTTTGACCACTGGCTTGAACGAAAACGCTAAGGCTTTGATGGAAGCCTTCTGGCCTGGTCCTTTGACATTAGTTATCAATAAATCTGCAATCGTGCCCGACGCTGTCAGTGCAGGACTTAGTACGGTTGCGGTGCGTTACCCTAGTAACAAATTTGCTCAACAGTTGATTAAAGCTTGTGGCTGCCCTGTGGCGGCGCCCTCTGCCAATATCAGCGGTAGACCCAGTCCCACCAATGCGCAAGACGTATGGGAGGATATGCACGGTAAAGTGGCAGCAGTTCTTGATGGTGGCAACTGTGGCATCGGCTTGGAATCTACTGTTGTAGATACTACGGAACCTGTGCCTGTAATTTTACGTCCCGGTGGCATTACTTACGAAATGCTGATGGAAGTTTTAGGTGAAGTGGAAATTGACCCTGCACTCCAAGGAGATGCCAATTATAAACCTAAGGCTCCGGGCATGAAGTATCGTCACTACGCACCTAAATCTGCAATGTACTTGCTGGAGAGCGAGGGAGCGAAGCTCCTGCCTAAATTCGCAGGTAACGCTCTCGCTGAGGGCAAGCGTGTAGGCGTGCTGTGCAGTAAGGAAACTGCAGAAGCTTTGCGTGCTGACTGCAAAGGTTTGAATTTACCTGCAGAAGCAAGCGAAAAGCTCCTTATTTCTTCTTGGGGTGAAAGCCTTGAAGAATTGGCAGCGAACCTTTTCTATTTGCTCCGCGACTTTGACCGCACTATGCCAGACGTTATTTTAGCAGAGGGTGTAAGTGAAAGCGGTATCGGCTTGGCAGTAATGAACCGTATGCGTAAGGCAGCGGGGTATCAAATTGTGATCGTTGTTGATGGTGAACCGTCTTTGAAAATTGGCGAGTTGCCTTTATTTATGTTAAAATAATGTGTTAGATAGTCGCAATTTATTGTTACTCGCTCATGAGAAATGTTTAACGCTCCTTTTAGCTGAAAATATTGCTTCGCAAACAACTCGCTTTGCTCAGACAAGTTTGCTCTCGCAATATTTTCTTGTATCGTCGCTACATTTCTAAATGTCGCTTTGTAACAATTAAATTGCTCCATAAAAGTTTTTCTTTTACAAAATAATAAGGCTGAACAATTTTACTTCTAAAGGTATTTGGGGGGATTGGTTCGGTGGTTGTTAAGTTAGCTCTTAAAATTAGTTTTAACAATTTGGTAAACGATAGGAGGACGACATTATGAAAATTGCAATGGGTTGTGACCACGGTGGAATTCATTTGAAGGAGCACATCAAAAAGTATTTGATTGGCAAAGGCATTGAAATTGTTGACCACGGTACTTATACTGAAGATTCCTGCGATTATCCTGACTACGCAGAAAAAGTATGCAAAGACATTACCTCTGGTGCTAGCGGTGCTGACCGTGGTATCTTGATTTGCGGTACTGGCATTGGTATTTCCATCGCTGCTAATAAATGCAAAGGCATTCGTGCTGCTTTGTGCGGTGACGTATTCTCTGCGAAAGCTACTCGCGAACATAATGACTCCAATGTTTTGTGCATGGGTGAACGCGTAATTGGCGTAGGCTTGGCAGAAATGATTGTTGATGCTTGGATTGAAACTGAATTTGCAGGCGGTCGTCATGCTCGTCGTGTAGAAAAAGTTATGGAATTAGAAAAATAATGACCATGGAAAAATATACTCAACAATTGGCAGAAGCAGCAGAAGAACTTATTACTGTTGCCAAAGGGAAACCGGGACAAATCTTGGTGCTTGGCTGTAGCAGTAGTGAAGTGCTTGGTAATAAGATTGGTACCGGTGGTAGCAGTGAAGCTGCTGTAGCAATGTTCAAGGCTTTGAAGGAAGTTACTGATAAGCATGGAATTTGCTTGGCAGTGCAATGCTGTGAGCATCTGAACAGAGCTTTAGTTGTGGAAGCTTCTACTATGGAACGCTACAACTTAGAAGAAGTAACTGTTCGCCCCATGCCCAAGGCTGGTGGTGCCATGGGTACTGCAGCTTATGAAAATTTCAGAGAGCCTGTAGTTGTAGAAAAAATTACTGCTCATATGGGTTTGGACATTGGCCAAACTCTTATTGGTATGCATTTAAAACGTGTGGCTGTGCCCGTGCGTTTACAGCATAAATTTATTGGCGAGGCAGTGCTGACTGCTGCTCGCGTGCGCCCGCCCCTCATTGGTGGCGAGCGTGCCAAATATCCTGAAACGAAATAATACTTTTCGGAACGGAGTGATTCCTATGGATAGACCGAATTGGGACGATTACTTCATGGAGATTGCTCAAGTTGTGAGCAAACGTTCCACCTGTTTGCGCCGTAGTGTTGGTGCTGTAATCGTCAAGAATAAACAAATCGTTGCTACTGGCTACAACGGTACTCCTAAAAATTTGCCTCACTGCGAAGAAACTGGTTGCCTGCGTGAGCAGTTGAAGGTTCCTTCCGGGCAAATGCATGAGCTGTGCCGTGGTATCCATGCTGAACAAAATGCTGTAGTGCAGGCTGCTTATCATGGTGTGTCCGTAAATGGCGGCACTGTGTACTGCACTCATCAGCCTTGCGTTGTTTGCACAAAAATTTTAATCAACGCAGGTATTAAGCGTATTGTGTACGCTAATCCCTACCCCGACAAGTTGGCAGAAGATATGATGCAAGCTAGTGGCATAGAGATTGAAATTCACAAACCGAAAGATTAATTTTGAGGTAATAAGAAGAAATAATGTTAAGTGTTTACGGGTTTCCGTTTTTGCTCGCAATGTTTGTGAGCTATGTTTTAACACCATACATAAAAAAACTAGCATTTAAGATTGGCGCTGTCGATAAGCCTGATAACCGCAAGGTCCATCAAAGAATCATGCCCCGTTTAGGCGGGCTTGCCATTTACATTGCCTTTGTTGTTGCCTGCGTTGCCAGTTTGGAGCTTTCTTGGGATGTGTTTGGCATTCTTTTGGGTGGCACCCTCATAGTTGCTTTAGGTGTTGCCGACGACGTGTACCAGCTTCCTGCCAAGGTAAAGCTTTTAGGGCAGATTGCCGCTGCCTGCGTGCTAGTGCTGTTTGATATACGCATTGAATGGGTAAATAATCCCTTGGGTGGATATTTTTACCTTGATATGCTGTCCATTCCTTTTACTATTTTCTGGGTAATTAGCTTTACTAATGTAGTAAATTTGATTGACGGCTTGGACGGCTTAGCTGCAGGGGTAAGTGCCATTGCTTCTTTGACTGTTATCTTGGTAGCAATTCAAATGGGCTACTTCCATGTTGCTATTTTGACTGCTGCCTTGGCTGGGGCAATTATTGGCTTTATCCGCTATAACTTTAACCCGGCAACCATTTTTATGGGCGATACGGGAAGTATGTTCATTGGCTATATGCTGGCGGCGATTTCCATTTATGGTGCAGTTAAGACTGCTGCGACCATTGCGCTGATTGTTCCTGCCATTGCCTTGGGCTTGCCCATTCTGGATACAGCCTTTGCAATTATGCGCCGTTATGTTAATGGCAGACCTATCTTCCAACCGGACAAAGGTCATTTGCACCATCGTCTTTTGGATAAGGGTATGAGCCATAAAGAAGCAGTGCTCTTTATGTATGGCATTACTGCAGTGCTTTGCATTGGCGCAGTGCTCTGGGCAGAGATGGACGGCTTTTATGCCGCGCTTATTATTGCTGTGATTATGACTGCGGTTGCCGTTGGTGCTAAAAAAATTGGTATTCTCAATGATTGATGAGGGGGGCGGACTATGAAAAAACTTAGATTGATGACTGTTTTTGGAACTAGACCGGAAGCAATCAAAATGTGCCCCTTGGTTTTAGAAATGGCTAAGTATCCTGACTGCATTGAACCTATTGTGGCAGTTACTGCCCAACATAGGGAAATGCTTGACCAGGTGCTGGAGCTTTTCAAGATTAAGCCTGACTATGATTTGAACATCATGCAGTCAGGGCAAACTCTTTACGATATTACAACTCGTGCCCTTTTGGGTTTAAGGGGTGTTATTGAAGAAGCAAAGCCTGACATGGTACTGGTTCATGGTGATACCACCACTACCTTTGCCGGTTCCTTGGCTGCTTTTTATGCGCAAGTACCTGTTGGCCATGTGGAAGCAGGCTTGCGTACTGGTAATAAGTATTCTCCTTACCCGGAAGAAATGAACCGCAAGCTGACAGGCTCCATTGCAGATATGCATTTTGCGCCTACAGCGACCAGCAAGGAAAACTTGCTGAAGGAAAATGTAGCAGCTGACACGATTGTAGTGACAGGTAATACTGTCATTGATGCTTTGCAAACTACAGTCAAGGCAGATTATGAATTTGCTGATGCTGAGTTTAATAAAATTTTTGCCAGAGGCAATCGCTTGATTTTGATGACTACCCACCGCAGGGAAAATTTAGGTGAGCCCATGCGTAATGTTTATAAGGCGTTGCGCCAAGTTTTAGAAACTCATTCTGATGTGGAAGCAATCTTCCCCGTACATAAGAATCCCAAGGTAAGGGAGATTGTACAGGCGGAATTGGGTGGTTTGGACAGGGTACACTTAATTGAGCCCATGGACTACGAGCCTTTTGCCAATTTAATGGGTAAGGTGGATATCGTTCTTACGGATAGCGGTGGCATTCAGGAAGAAGCACCTGCCCTTGGTAAACCGGTACTTGTTTTGCGAGATACTACGGAACGCCCCGAAGCTGTTGAGGCAGGAACTGTTAAGCTTGTGGGAACTGCCTTTGAGGATGTTCTGCGTGAGACTAATCTGCTCTTGGATGATGCCAGCCACTACCAAAAAATGGCTGAAGCAGCTAACCCTTACGGTGACGGCAAGGCCTCCGAGAGAATTATTAGGACTATTTTGCAAAAAAAGGGCTATAATATTAAAATTTTGTCCGAGTTTTGCTCAAATTGAGTAGACATAATTTGTGAAATATTTTAAAATTATAGTGTATGAGACTGTGAACTGTTGTGAAAATGGCAGGGCACTGTTGAGTATTGCTATTTTGGAAGGTAAGCATGGATAAGCGCACCAGAAATGAAAGAGAGTATATCAAGGCAATGAGTGCATTCTCGACGGTATCCTCTCTAGCGGTGATGACTGTGTTTGATTTCATATTGGCTTATTGGGGCGGCGACTGGCTGGATAGGTATTTCGAGACAGGCGACCACACCTTTAGATTGATATGCATAGTTATTGCCATTGCTACGTTATTCTTAACTTTCTTTAAGATGATTTACACTCTAATTCTTGACAAGGATGAAGACGAATAGAAGATGAAAAGCTTTGATTTTTCACCGCTTCTTATCGGCGGGTACAAAAAGTTTGTTGTTGGACCTGCCCTTTGGTCTGTTCCTATTTTAGGTTTAGCTTATTTTTTAGGCTATAAAGCCTTTGCCATATCGCTTTTTTATGGTATTATAATCGGGTTGCTTGATACCGTGATTATGATTACCGGTATGCGCAAGGCACTGCCTTACGATAAGGATCCCCAGCGTGGACTCGCAATTATGAAAAAGTACAGAGTTTATAGAATAATCTCTGCATCCACGCTCGTAGTTTTGTTGTTGAAGCAGGGGCACAACGTGGTTGGTACATGTATTGGGCTTCTTCTGACACATATATTTTTAATTATTAACCTAACAATTATCGCGTACCGACTTAATAAAGTAGGCGATGCGAAGAAAGGAGAGTGAAAGAATGGGAAATGAAGCAGCAGAACATAGTGGTGAACTTATTCATTATTTAGCCACAGAGGTAGCGCCTGGTTTTGTAGTGCATATGCAAACCATGTATATGACTTGGATTACCATGGCAATAGTTTTTGTGCTGATCTTTATGGCTGCTAAAAGCCCGAAAATGGTTCCGAGTGGTGTTCAAAACGTTGTAGAATTCTTTATTGATTTCTTAAACGAATTGATGGAAGGCCAACTGGGTATCAAAGGACGCAAATATATGGCTCCTTTCATTATTACCCTCTTTATGTTCATCTTCATCAGTAACGAACTTGGTTTGTTGCCGCAAGTTGGTGTACACTGGACTTCCCCTACTAACGATATCAACACCTGTTTCGCATTGTCTCTGACAGTAGCAATCGGTGTACATATCATTGGTATGTGCCAAAAAGGCTTAAGCCATTACAAGCATTATGTTAGTCCTTCTCCTGCATTCTTGCCGTTGCACTTATTAGACGAATTGGTTAAACCGATGACTATGGCTCTTCGTCTTTTCGGTAACATTTTGGCAGGTGAAATTTTGCTGATTGTACTTTATCAATTGGCACCGTGGATCGTGCCCGAGCTTTGGGTAATGTTCAGCTTGGTTATCGGCTTCTTGCAAGCCTTCATCTTTACTATGTTGACTCTTACCAGTTTCGCGCTCGCGTTCGCACATCACTAATCTAAGTCTTAATTTTTAAATTTTAAAACACAGTATTTACACAATTGAATGGAGGAAATTTCAATGACTGAAAACGCAATTATTATTGCAGCATCTATGTTTGCTGTTGCATTTATCTGCTTAGCTGCAGCTCTTGGTGCTGCTCTTGGTAACGGTAACTTGACCGGTAAAGCAATCGAATCTATGGCTCGTCAACCGGAAGAATCCGGCAAATTGTTCACCAACATGTTGGTATCCGTAGGTCTGGTAGAATCCATGCCTATTCTCTGCTACGTTATCGCAGTAGTATTGGTATTCGCTAACCCGTTCGTAAAATAATTTCGCATAACTAAAAGAAAACAAAAAGGAGAGTGCTATAATTGGTTAATATCAATGCTACACTTATCGCGCAAATCCTGAACTTTTTGTTCCTTGTTTTCATTCTTGCGAAATTTGTTTACAAACCGTTGTTAAATGTAATGGAAGCCCGCAAGAATAAAATTGCTAGCGATTTGGAAGCTGCAGACACTGCTAAAGTAGAAGCTGAAGCAGTTAAAGCTGAATACGCTGCAAAATTGGCTGATGCAAGACAAGAAGCACAGGCTATTATTGAAAATGCCCGCAAAAACGCTCAAGCAGCTCATGACAAAATCATGGCTGAAACCAAAGCTGAACAAGATCAAGTTGTTGCAGCTGCTAAAGAAGCAATCGAACTTGAAAAACAAAAAGCTATGGCAGACGTTCGCGCACAAGTTATCAGCCTCAGCATGTTGGCTGCTAGCAAAATCGTTGAACAAAAGTTGGGTTCTGAAGAAGATAAAAAAATGGCTGGCGAAATCGTTGATTCCATCATCAACAAATAATTTGCCGCTTTCCTATTAGGCCGGACGAAATCTGCTGAACTTAGCGAAACTCAGTAAGACGAGAGCCGGTATTTGGAGGTTGATTGGTACAATATGAAGATTGAAGAAAATATTGCTTTAATTAAGCAAGAATTATCCGACTTCAATATGAATCTCGGTTCCATCCGTGAACTGTTAGACGTAAAAGTTACTACAGCAAAAAAATTGACTGTAGACGAGTATCAATCCATTTCTGCAATTCTCACTGAAAAATTGGGTCGCGAAATCTTCCTGAACAAAAAAGTTGATCCCTCCATTTTGGGCGGTATCATCGTTCAAGTAGGCGACAAAGTATATGATGCTTCCGCTCTTCGCAAATTGAAGAAAATGGAAGTTGTTATGAATGGCATCGACATTCATGACTATGCTTTGGACAAACCCGAAGCTATGGCTGACGCTATCAGCGCTAAACTTGAGAATTACAATGTGGATGCTGATCTTGAAGAAGTTGGTATCGTAGAAAAAATCGGTGACGGTATCGCTACCGTTATCGGTATGAAAAATGCAATGGCAGGCGAATTGGTAGAATTGCCCCACGGCGTATCCGGTATGGTTCAAAACTTGAACCAAGATTCCGTTGGTATCGTATTGATGGGTGGCGAAACTGCTATTAAAGAAGGCGACTTGGTTCGTCGTACCGGCCGCATCATGGAAGTTCCCGTAGGCGAAGCTCTGCTTGGTCGTGTAGTTTCCGCTATCGGTGCTCCCATCGACGGTAAAGGCGCAATCGCAGCTGCTGAATATCGTCCTGTTGAATCCCCTGCACACGGTATTGCAGACCGTCAATCCGTTGACACCCCGCTGCAAACCGGCATTAAATGTATCGATGCTCTCGTACCTATCGGACGTGGCCAACGCGAACTTATCATCGGCGACCGCGGTACTGGTAAAACTGCAGTAGCAATCGACACCATCATTAACCAAAAAGGCTTGGGCGTTATCTGCATTTATGTAGCTATCGGCCAAAAAGCTTCTAACATTGCTCGTATCGTTCGTACCCTTGAACAACACGGCGCTATGGAATACACCATCATCGTAGCTGCAACTGCTGCTGACTCTGCTCCGCTGCAATTCTTGGCTCCGTACTCTGGCGTAACCATGGCTGAATACTTCATGGACCAAGGTAAAGACGTTCTGTGCGTATACGACGACTTGTCCAAACACGCTGTTGCATACCGCGCAATGTCCCTGTTGCTCCGCCGTCCTCCCGGACGTGAAGCATACCCTGGCGACGTATTCTATTTGCACTCCCGTCTGTTGGAACGTGCTGCTAAATTGAACAGCATCGCTCCGCTCAAAGGCGGCTCTGTAACCGCACTGCCGATTATCGAAACCTTGGCAGGCGACGTAGGCGGCTTTATTCCGACTAACGTAATTTCCATTACTGACGGCCAAATCTTCCTCGAATCCGAATTGTTCTATTCCGGTATTCGTCCGGCTATCAACTCTGGTTTGTCCGTATCCCGCGTAGGCGGTTCCGCACAAATCAAAGCTATGAAATCCGTTGCAGGTACCCTGCGTCTGGACTTGGCTCAATATCGTGAATTGGCAGCATTTGCTCAATTCGCTTCCGACCTTGATAAAGCTACCAAAGCTCAATTGGATCGTGGTCAACGCTTGACCGAGCTCCTGAAACAAGGTCAATATTGCCCGTTGCCTGTTGAAAAACAAGTTATGGCAATTTACCTCGGTACCAAAGGATATCTTGATGACGTAGCTGTTAAAGATGTTACCCGTTGCGAAAAAGAATTCTTGGAATTCATGGAAGCAAACCATCCTGAAGTAGGCGCTGACATCAAAACCAGCAAAAAAATCAGTGACGAAAATGAAGCAGCATTGAAAAATGCTATCGCCGAGTTCAAGGAAACTTTTGTTGCCAGTGAAGCGAGGTGATAACTGATGGCTACTCCGCGCGAGATTAATCGCCACATGAAAAGTGTAGGTAACATCGGTAAGATCACTAAAGCTATGAAAATGGTTGCTGCTGCTCGTTTGAGAAGAGCTCAAGAAAAAGCTGCTGCAAGCCGTCCGTATGCTATTAAGATCAAAGAAGTGTTGTCTAACGTTGTGAGCGATCCAAGCGTTTTAGCTGGCTTAGATGCCAAAAAACATCCGTTACTTCAAAAACGCGAGGTTCAAAAAGTTGGCTATTTAGTACTCTGCTCCGATAAAGGTTTGGCAGGTGCTTATAGCTCTAACGCCCTCAAAATGGCTGTTGCTGAAATTTCCCAATGTGAAGACGAAGTAGTCGTTATCACTTGCGGACGTAAAGCAAGAGACTTCTTCACCCGTCGTGGTTATAACGTAATCGAAAGTCATATCGGTTTCTCCGATAGACCGACTTATGAAAATGCTGTAGACATTGCTCAACATGCTATCAAAACCTTTGCTAACGAAGGCTTTGACAAACTGAACATCGTATACACCATCTTCAAAACTGCTTTGTCCCAAATTCCGACTAGCGAAGTAATCCTCCCGGTTGAACCGCCTGCTAAAGAAGAAGGCAAAGCACAAGCAAGCTTTATGTTTGAACCTGGCGAAGACGAAGCTCTCAAAGTCCTTGCTCCGAAATACTTAGAAACTGTTGTATATGCTGCACTGGTACAATCTGCTGCCAGTGAATTGGGCTCTCGTATGACTGCAATGTCCTCTGCAACCGACAACGCAGCTAAGCTGGTATCCAGCCTGCAACTGTCTTACAATAAGGCACGTCAAGCTGGTATTACTCGCGAGCTGAACGAAATCGTTGGCGGCGTAGAAGCATTGAAGCAAGCTCAAAACTAATTTGAATATATCCGAATAGGGAGGCTAAAACCTTGAATACAGGTAGAATCGTACAAGTTGTTGGCCCTGTTGTCGACATCGAGTTTCCTCCTAAAAGCATGCCCGCTATCCTGAACGCAATCAAAATCGACGGTAAGACTGATGACGGCAAAACCGAAATTCATCTGACTGCTGAAGTTATGCAACACATCGGCTACAATGTAGTTCGTGCCGTTGCAATGAGCTCCACCGACGGTTTGGTTCGCGGCATGGAAGCTGTAGATACCGGCGCTCCGATCAGCGTACCCGTAGGCCCTGGCGTACTGGGTCGTATCTTCAACGTGCTTGGCGAAACTGTAGACCATGACGATACTAAAGTTGAAGCATCCGAATACTGGCCTATCCACAGACCGGCTCCGAGCTTCGACCAACAGGCAACTTCTACTAAAATTTTAGAAACCGGCATCAAAGTAGTAGACCTTATCGCTCCGTATGCACTGGGCGGTAAAATCGGTCTGTTCGGCGGTGCAGGTGTAGGCAAAACCGTTATTATTATGGAACTTATCCATAATATCGCAACCGCTCACGGTGGTTATTCCGTATTTGCAGGCGTAGGCGAACGTACTCGTGAAGGCAACGACTTGTGGTGCGAAATGAAAGAATCTGGCGTTATCGACAAAACTGCGTTGGTATACGGCCAAATGAACGAACCCCCCGGAGCTCGTATGCGCGTAGGCTTGACCGGCTTGACCATGGCAGAATACTTCCGTGACGTTGGCGGCCAAGACGTATTGCTCTTCGTAGATAACATTTTCCGTTTCATCCAAGCAGGTTCCGAAGTATCTGCATTGCTCGGCCGTATGCCCTCCGCAGTAGGTTACCAACCCACTCTGGCAAACGACATCGGTGCATTGCAAGAACGTATTACCTCCACCAAAACCGGTTCTATCACTTCCGTACAAGCAGTATATGTACCTGCGGACGACTTGACTGACCCGGCTCCGGCAGGCACCTTCGCTCACTTGGATGCTACCACCGTACTTTCCCGTCAAATTGCAGAGCTTGGTATTTATCCGGCAGTTGACCCGCTCGACTCCACCAGCCGTATTCTCGACCCGCTGGTAATCGGTGAAGAACACTATAACGTTGCTCGCGGCGTACAAGCTATTCTGCAACGTTATAAAGAATTGCAAGACATTATCGCAATTCTTGGTATGGAAGAATTGAGCGAAGACGACAAACTTACCGTTGCTCGTGCTCGTAAAATTCAAAAATTCCTCAGCCAAGCATTCTTTGTTGCTGAACAATTTACCGGTACCCCCGGCCAATATGTTCCGCTGAAAGAAACCATCCGCGGCTTTAAAGAAATCCTCGAAGGCAAACATGACGATTTGCCGGAAGGCGCTTTCTACATGGTAGGTACCATTGAAGACGCGATTGCTAAAGCTGAAACCATGAAGGCTTAATAATGGCTACTCCGTTTACTTTTGAAATTGTAACGCCGGATAAGATGCTTTTTGTTTCTGAAGAAGTAACTTATGTAGGTTTCCGTACCCTCGTTGGCGGTATGGGCATCAAAGCTAATCACTTGCCCGTAATCGCTACCTTGGACGTTGCTCCGCTTAAAATTCAGCTTGCTGATGGCAGCGAAGAAATCTTTGCTGTATGCGGTGGCTTCTTAGAAATGCAAAACAACAAATGCACTGTTTTGGCAACCATTGCAGAACCTGGCGCAGATATTGACGCTGCTCGTGCTGCTGCTGCTAAAGAACGTGCAACTGCTCGTCTTGCTGCTCGTAACGAAGACCTGGACGTAGAACGCGCTAAAATTGCTTTGAAAAAAGCAACCATGCGTCTGCGTGTTAGTGAAGCTCTCGGCAAAAAGTAATTCATTACAATGCCAAACCAGACCCCGTCTCGAAAGAGGCGGGGTTTATTTTTTTCTTGCGATTTGCTATAATCAAAGCAAGAAGTTTAACCACAAGGAGGGCGTAATATGTCCGATATTATTGATAGCCTGACTGGCAACTCCATGCTCCATTTGAAACAGGACATTGCGTACTTACGTCAATGCCTGGCAGAATGTGAAGACGAAGAAAAGAAAAAACTTATTCGTCGCGAACTGATGGAAAAAGAAACTTATTATAATATTCTTGCTGACCGCCAAAGATTAGGCAGATGATAACCGGTTTAATTTACCGGTTATTTTTCTTTTTTACTTCTTTACCAGTTGAAAAACAAGCCGAAAAAATGATAAAATATGTTTTGGAAAATGTCTTTGTATAATTAAAACTTCTCTCGTCAGGAGGATTACTTTGGAAAAATTAGTTGTTAAAGGCGGCAAACGCCTTGTAGGTACAGTAAAAACCAGTGGTGCTAAAAATGCAGTACTGCCTATTATTGCTGCATCTATTATGGGCGTTACTCCCAGTCACTTCGACGAAGTGCCTGTGCTGGAGGATGTACGCACTATTAGCGAAATTTTAAAAGGTTTAGGAATTAAAGTAGAAACCTCACAAAATAATGTTTTAGATATAGATAGTACTGTAGTTAATTCTTACGAACCACCCTGCGAACTGATGCGCAATATGCGAGCATCCTTCTTTATTATGGGACCTCTCTTGGCGCGTATGGGCAAGGCGAAAATTTATATGCCCGGTGGCTGTGCAATTGGCGCTCGTCCCATTGACATTCATCTGAAAGGCTTTGAAGCTTTGGGCGTACAAATTGAGCAAAGTGAAGGCTTGATAGAGGTTAGTGCTCCTAACGGACTGAAAGGCACTACCATTTATTTTGACTTCCCCAGCGTAGGTGCTACAGAAAATATTATGATGGCTGCTTCTTTGGCAGAAGGCGTAACCATTTTGGAAAACGCTGCTGAAGAACCGGAAATCGTAGCTTTGGCTAACTACCTGAATAAAATGGGTGCTAAGATTCGTGGTGCAGGTACTGACGTAATTCGTATTGAAGGTGTGAAAGAACTTCACGGTGCAGATTATACCATCATCCCTGACCGCATTGAAGCTGGCACATATATGATTGCAGCTGCCATGACCGGTGGTGATGTTGTGGTAGATAACGTTCTCCCTGAACATCAAAAGCCTTTGATTGCCAAACTGCGTGAAGCAGGTGCAACTGTTATTGAAGATATTGATAGCATTCACGTAATTGGCAACTGTCCTTTGAAGGCAGTTTCTGTGAAGACTTTGCCCTACCCTGGGTTCCCAACTGATATGCAAGCTCAGTTAATGGCGATGATGATTGTATCCGAAGGTACCAGCAGAGTTACTGAAACTATTTTTGAAAACCGCTTCATGCACGTAGAAGAGTTGAACCGTATGGGAGCAAAGATTACCACTGCAGACCGCAGTGCTACCATCGAAGGGCCTGCTAAATTAGTAGGCTGTGATGTGCGTGCTACTGATTTACGTGCTGGTGCTGCCATGATTTTGGCAGGCTTGGTTGCAGAAGGCGAAACTCGCATTGGCGATTTATACCACATTGATCGTGGTTATGAAAATATTGTAGAAAAGCTTAGAAGCTTGGGCGCTGACATTGAGCGCGTTGACGTTTAAGACAGGAGATAACGAAATGTTTAAAAGCATGGATATCGGTATTGATTTAGGTACTGCTAACATACTTGTTTTTGTAAGAGGTAAAGGCGTAGTTTTGAAGGAGCCTTCCGTTGTAGCGATTGATAAAACTCGCAATAAAGTGCTGGCAGTAGGGGATGCGGCTCGCGAAATGCTGGGACGTTCTCCCGGAAACATTGTGGCAATTCGTCCGCTTAAAGAAGGTGTAATTGCTAACTATACCATTACCCAAAAACTTTTGGCACATGTTATTGAAAAGGTTGCAGGTAAGTGCCTTTTCTTTAAACCGCGTGTTATGACTTGCGTACCCATCGGCATTACTTCCGTTGAAAAACGTGCTGTTATGGAAGCTACTACCCAAGGTGGTGCATCTAAAACTTATTTGATTGAAGAACCTTTGGCTGCAGCTTTGGGTGCAGGTATTGATATTTCCGTACCCCGTGGCAACATGGTTGTAGATATTGGTGGCGGTACTACTGATATCGCAGTATTAAGCTTGGGTGGCATTGTAGTAAGCTCTTCCGTTCGTGTAGGTGGTGACCACTTTGACGAATGCATCGTGCGTTATGTGAAAAAGATTCATAACGTCCTGATTGGCGAGCGTACTGCGGAAGAAATCAAGCTGAAGATTGCTACTGTTTCTAAAAATGGTCGCAGTGAAAGCATGTCAGTGCGTGGTCGTGACATGGTAACCGGCTTGCCCACTACCTTTACCGTTACTTCTGAAGAATGTCGTGTGGCATTGGAGGATTCCGTGGCTTCCATGATTGCTGCTGTACGTAGCGTTCTGGAAAAATGCCCGCCTGAATTGGCATCTGACATTGTAGATAATGGTATTTATATGACTGGTGGCGGTGCTTTGATGGACGGCTTGGCAGAAGTTATACAAGCTGAGACCGGCATTGATATTCACGTTGCAGATAATCCCTTGGATTGTGTGGCAATGGGTACAGGTAAAGCATTGCAAAACTTGGACAAGCTGCATCCGGGTGCAATCTACACTTCTTCCAATTTGGTATAAGTGTTTTAGAAAAATAATGAATTTGAAGGGGCTATTCTTGGGGATAGTCCCTTTGTGTCGTTTTTTAGGTAGTATTTTAAAAGAAGAATAATAAACAGATAAATTGTTGAAAAATTTTAAGGTGGTGTGTAAGCGTGTTTAGCAAAAAAATATTGGTGATGTTATTAACGCTAGTATTAATAATTTTTTCTACAACTACTTATGCAGCGCCGATTACTAATATGCGTAACAGCGTAAGTCCGGCAAGGGTACGCTTTGTTTTAGATAGCAGTGAGCCTGTTGCTTATAAAGTGGAACAAACTAGCAAAAAGCTAATCATCACTATGCCTAAAAGCGCGGCACAGCAAAAGAATGTGCTGGTTAAAGATAATATCGTGCGTTCTGCGCAATTGGTGCCAACAGGAAGAAACTCTAGCCAACTGACAATTAATATGATAAAAAACTGTCAATACAAGGTGCTGCAATACACTAATCCCAACAGATTGGTTATTGATGTTTTTCGTATTGATTTGATTAAGCAAGAAAAAACCTTGGCAAAGGGCATAACCTACACCTACATTCAAGATGAGATGAATGGTACCCAAATTCAAGCCAATGTGTTGAGCGTTGCCCCCAAAGCTAAGTATGAGCTGAGACCTTTTTCAGCAGCAGGTGCTTACAATGGCAGAGGTTTGCTTTCTAAAGAAGCAAAACGTCGTAAATTGAAGGCAGCAGCCAACGCATCTTACTTTGATATAGATGGTTGGGTTATTGCCGTTAACAAGGATAAAGGCAACTTTTTGAGCATGGATAGTACTCCACGCAGCGCTTATGTAGATACTGGCAAGAAGCGTTTGATTGTGAAAGACGTTGCCTATAAAGGCGTACTTCGTTTTAAAGGTGGCGAGCTGAATATTAAAGGTATGAACAGAGCGCGTATCAGTGAAGATGTAGTTTTGTTCAATGAATATTACGGAACCAGCACCAAGACTAATCAATGGGGTAGAGAAATTAAACTTCGTGGCAACAAGGTAATAGAAGTTTCCAATAAGGGGAATATGAAGATTGAACCGGGCATGGTAGTTATTTCTGCTCATGGCTTGGCTAACAAATATTTACTGCGTAGCATAGCAGTTGGTGATGAAGTTGAATTGGTACAAGAGTTGAACGTACCAGAAGCAGATAAGGCACCCATGGTTATGGGTGGTGGTCCGTTGATTTTAGAAAATGGCAAGGTTAATGTGCGTAGCCGCGAAGAAAATATTCCTAGAGACATTGCCGTAGGTAGTGCGCCACGCACTGCCATTGGCTTAAAAAAGGACGGAACAGTTTTAGTACTGGTAGTTGATGGTCGTAGTAATACCTCTAGAGGCCTAACCTTGCAGGAGCTGGCAACCTACTTCTTGCGTTTAGGTGCTTGTGATGCTATGAATTTAGACGGCGGCGGTTCAAGTGTTATGGTAATCAATGGGGAAATTGTCAACAAGCCCTCCGATGGTAGGGAAAGACCTGTGAGTATGGCTATGGGCTTGTTCCCTAAGTATTGATTGCTTGTCAAAGTTTCTGCCAAGTTGTATAATATTTATATAATAGGTAGATAAGAACCGGCGTGGCTTGGCCCGCCGGTTTTGCGATATATGGATATAGGAGCAGATATGAAGCTGAAAGCATTTTTATTAGGATTACTGCTGTGCTGTTACACCTGCGTAGCCTTTGCCAATGTACCCTTAATGCCCATTCAAGATTTAAAACCGGGCATGCAGGGCGTGGGTAAAACAGTAATCCAAGGCGATACAATTGAAGAATTTAATGTAGAAATTATTGGTGTAAGCGGTAATGAAACTGCAGGCTACAGCATTTTGGTACGCCTGTATGGTGACCTCATTGAAAAAACTGGTGGCGTTGCCCAAGGTATGAGTGGTAGCCCTGTTTATGTAGACGGTCGCTTGGTTGGCGCAGTTGCCTTTGGCAAAACCTTTAATGACCCTCACTACTGTTTCCTGACTCCCATTCACAATATGCTTAAGCTGGTTGATATGCCTGCTAACCGTAGTGGAGACTGGCTTCCGAAAAGCACTGGCTTGATGGCTGGCGGTTTTACCCCCATGGGCATGGAGTATTTGCAGGAGCGTTTGCAAGGCTTCGGGTTAGAAGCTGTTGCTGGTGGTGGCAGTGGCTCTGAAAATATTGGTAGCCTTGAACCGGGCAGTGCAGTGGCTGCTTCCATCATGCAAGGCGATTTAACCCTTGGTGCTTTAGGAACCGTTACTTGGACTGACAACAAGGGCAATGTGCTTGCTTTTGGTCATACCTTTATGCAACGTGGTCAATGTAATTTCTTTATGAATAAGGTTTGGGTATTGGGGTGCATTCCCAATATGCAAAGCAGTTATAAAGTTGGCAACATTGGTGAAGTTATTGGTAGCTTTACCCAAGATAGAGCAAGTGGTATTGGTGGCAAGGAAGGTAAGGCTCCTGCTTCCATTCCCGTTTTCGTATCCGTAAGCGATACTGCACGTGGTCAAAATACAGCGGTAAGAGTGCGTATCGTTGAAGATGAAAAGCTTGTTCCTGCCATCTTAGATGCGGCAGTTTATAATACTGTAGTTAAAACCATGGATAGAAATGGTGGCGGTACGGCACGCTTGCATTTTGAAATCAGTGGTAAGGATAAAGACAATAAGCTGGTAACCATTGACCGCGAAAATATGTATTACGCTTCTGAAGGCTTATCCAAGCTGATGAACTTTGAAATGGTAGAAGCGGCAAATATTTTGATGCAAAATAAATTTAAGCAAATTGATATTTATGGCATAACCGTTACTGCGGAAATTACCGACGACGTTCAGGTTGTAGAGATTACTCAAGTAAGCACTCCTAAACGTGACGTGAAACCGGGTGACAAGGTTCCCTTTGAAGTTACCTTGAAGCCTTATCGTGGTGAAGCTTTTACCAAGACAGCTTACTTCACCGTGCCTAAGAATCATCCCGGTGGCAAGCTGCCTTTGAGTGTCCGTGGTGGCAGTAGCTTGGCGTGGGCGCAAAAGCTTCTGCGTAAACAGCAGGAAGAAGGTATGCCTGTTAAAGAGAAAGAAGCTAAATTTACCTTGGCAGATTTCATTAAAAAGCTGAATGAAGCTGACAAGAATAATGATTTGATTATTGACATGGCATCTGGTATGCCTAAGGGTATGACTGTGAAAGCAATGCCTGAAGCTGGGTTGGCTGGCATTTTGCAGGGTACCCCCTATAAGCAAAAGAAAACCTTTGACTTTATTATTGACGGAGAGAAAGAAATTATTCTTCACGTGGATAAATAATCAATAGTGTCAATAAATTGCCATATTTATAGGCTATAATAAGATTAACAAAGTATAGAAAGTTAGATGATGTATGTTTCAAAAGCTTTGTCAAATAATTGGTAAGAATATTTTAGATTGCTGTGCTGCGGCAGGACGTATGAGCATTTTGTTCGTGGATACTATGAAACGCTTAAAAGATGCTGATATGAAAGAGGTCTTTAGGCAAATGGCTCTGCTTGGTGCGGACAGCTTGCCCATCGTACTGATGACAATCCTCTGTACTGGTATGGTATTTTCTGTACAGACTGCGAAAGAATTTGTACGCTTTGGTGCTGCTTCTTCTGTAGGCGGCATTGTTGCCATCGCCATGGCACGTGAACTTGTACCTGTACTGACAGGCGTAGTAGTTGCTGGTCGTATTGGGGCGGCAATTGCTGCAGAAATTGGTACAATGAAGGTTACTGAACAGATTGATGCTTTGCGCGTAATGGCTGCGAACCCTGTCAGCTTCTTGGTAGTACCGCGCTTTATTGCCATTGTGCTGATGATGCCCGTGCTGGTAATCTTCGCCAATTTGATTGGTAATATTGGTGGCTGGATTGTAGCTCACTACTACGCTGGCATTGGTACCTTTACTTATGAAAATTCCATTAAGGTTTTGGCTGAAACCTACGATATGGTAGGCGGTATGATTAAAAGCTCCGTTTTTGGCGCCATTATTGCCATCGTAGGCTGCTACAAGGGCTTGAACGCTCCTAACGGCGCAGAAGGCGTAGGTCTTGCCACTACTGCTTCCGTAGTTTTATCCATTATCTTAATTTTTATCACCAATTATTTTTTGTCCATCGTTTTGTACGTATAAGGAGTTTGCGCTATGACTAATAAAGAACCTGTAATTAAAATACGCAAACTTAAAATAGCTTTTGGTAGCAAAATAGTTCTCAATGAAATAGATTTGGACCTTTATCCCGGTGAAACTCTTGCAGTAATTGGTCCTTCCGGTACTGGTAAGAGTACGGTTTTAAAGGTACTGACAGGCTTACTTAAGCCAACCTCTGGCAGCGTAGTTATCAATGGTCAGGAGACCAATGATTTTGACGAAGCCCAGTGGGATGAACTGCGCAAGTACATGGGTGTGGTTTTCCAATACTCTGCGCTGTTTGACTTCTTATCCGTAGGTGAAAACGTAGCCTTCGGTTTACGCAGGCACTTTAACCTGCCGGAAGAAGAAATTCAAAAAAGAGTGCAAACCTTATTGCAGCTTGTAGGCTTGCCCGATGCTAAGGATATGATGCCGTCAGAACTTAGTGGCGGTATGAAAAAACGCGTTGGCTTGGCAAGAGCCTTGGCAATGGAACCGCAAATCGTTTTTTATGATGAACCGACTGCTGGTCTAGACCCTGTGATGACTATGACTATTAGTCGTTTAATTCGCAAGGCTCAAGAAAAAGTGGGCATTGCCTCGCTTTTGGTAACTCACGATATGGAATCTGTATTCGTTGCAGCAGACCGTGTGGCGATGTTATATAATGGAAAGATTGTTCAAATTGGAACTGTTGATGAAATAAAGAATAGTACAAATCCTGTGGTACGCGCATTTATTAGCGGACAGGAACTGAAGAAGGAGGATTAAGATGGGAAGCAGTGAGGTTAAGGTAGGTGCATTTACCTTAGGTGGTGCAGCAATTTTGGCTGGTATCATCACCTTTATGGGTGCGTTTACTTTTGGTAAAGAAGGCTATAGACTGCAAATTGATTATCCTCAAGTAAGCGGCTTGATGCCCGGTCATGTAGTGCGTTACGCAGGTGTACAGGTTGGTACCGTTAAGGATATTAACGTACAACCCAACACCGTAGCAGTTATTGCAGAAATTAACGACGATATTAAAATTCCTAAAGGAGCAGTCTTCACAATTGGCTCCGATGGTATTTTAGGGGAAAAGTTCGTTAACGTAGTACCTCCTAAAAATTTTGAACAAGGTCATATTACCGAAGGCAGTACTGTCAAAGGCGTGCCCGGTGGCAGTATGGAAGAATTCTTTGCGGCATCTGGTGATGCCATGCAAAACATCTTTGGTGATAAAGATACTCAGCTTGCCATGCGCGAGATGATTAAAAATATGAATGAAATCTCTAAAAATATGGGAGTTATCACCAAAACTATGGCAGATGTATCTGCTGCTAACCAACAAAATTTAGATACTATGGTTAAGCAAATGGCAGAGATGACTGTGCGTATGAATGGTATTTCTGCCCACATGGAAAGCTTGATGGCTGGCGTTGATAATAAAGGCGCAACTGGTCAAAACATTGCTTCCATTGTTGAAAACATGAAAGATATTACTGATCGCTTCGATAATATGGTTAAGGTTTTGGAAACAGTTGCTTCTGACCCCGTAACTGCAGAAGCTTTAAAGGACACTGTGGTTAACGTTAAGGAAGCAAGTGGCAGAGCCAACAAAATATTAGGCACTGTCAGCGATGCCAGGCTAAGCATGGACGTTTCCTCCACCGTTAAAGATAGCGATTGGCGCAGTAATTTTGGCGTAACCTTAACTCCCTCCAAAGATAGCACCATTTATATGGGTGGCTACGATATTGGGGAAAGCAACAAATTTGATTTTGTTGCTAACAAATATAAAGGTAACCTTGGTATGAGCATGGGTGCCATGCAGGGTGAATTTGGCGTAGGCTTGAGCTACGATTTTGGCAAAAGCTTTAGAGTTTATTCCCAACTGTATGATTTTGATGATTCCAAAGTACGTTTAGGCGGGGAAGTGCGTGTAACTGATAACCTTTCTGTTTACGGCGAAAGCATGGATTTGAAGGGGAATAGAAGCGATACATACGTAGGTGTGCGTAGCTATTTTTAAATTTCCATTTGACTTTTATAGTTGAAAAAATATATAATCTTTGTATGCTGACTGGTTAGTCAGCTTGATTGGAGGTTTATAAAATGTCTAGAAATAAATTGAGCAAACGTTTATTGGTGCTTTCTGCTGCTATTACCATGATGCTTTGCCAATCTGCTTTTGCTGCAGAAGAAAAGGTACAAGCAGAAGCTGTGGCAGAAGCAGCTGCACCCGTTATGCAAATGAATATGCAAGATGCAATGGCTCGTGCTTTTGCTACTAATCCTGCCATTAAGATTGCAGATTTTGAAAAAGATGCAGCTCGCGCAAGCCTGAACGCAGCCCGCGCAGGTCGTGGTATTAAGATTCAAGCTAACGCAAGTGCAAGCCGCGGTGGTTACGATGAAGCATGGTTTATTAACACTGGAAAAACTCCTACTGCAGGAACCGAAAGAATTGGTAACACCTATTCCAACAGCATTACTGCTAGCATACCCTTATATACTGGTGGTGCACTGTCCGGTGCTATCAAGAGTGCTAAAGCAGGCTATAAATCTGCATTGGTTGGCGTGCAAAAATCTTACAACGATATGCGTTCTACCGTAACCAATGGGTACTACACTGTTCTCCAAGCTGACGATATGCAAGTACTTGCTCGTGAATCCGTAGAACGTTTGGCTGAACATCTTAAAAATGTTAAAGCTCAATATGACGTAGGCGTAGTTGCTAAGGTTGACGTACTGCGCAGTGAAGTTGAACTTGCTAACGCTCAACAAAACCTTATCAAAGCAGAAAACGCTTATAAAATTTCTGAAGCTAACTTCAACAAAATTATTGGCTTGCCCTTGGCAACTAACCTGTCCTTGGAAGACACCTTGACCTATACTCCCTATGAACAAGATTTAGCTTATTGCTTGGATTATGCTGCTAAAAACCGTCCTGAACTGGAACAAGCTAAGCAAGGTGTAGAAGCTGCTCGTGGTCAAGTAAGACAAGCTCGCAGTGGTTATCAACCGCAAATCAGCGCAGTTGCTAGCCAAAACTTTGGTACTAGCGATGCACACTGGCCTGCTGATGAAGAATCCAACTGGACTGTTGGCGTACAAGCAAGCTTGACCATTTTCGATACTGGTGTTACCAGAGCTAAATCCCACGCTGCTAGAGCTAATTACTTCAGCGCGCAAGAAGCTTACCGTGATACCATTGATGCTGTAAATCTTGACGTGCGTAGCCAATACCTGAACATGCGTGAAGCTGAAAAACGTATTAGCACTACCGAAGTTGCAGTGTCCCAAGCAGAAGAAGATTATCGTATCGCTCAACTGCGTTACCAAGCTGGCGTTGGCACTAACACCGACGTACTTGACGCTCAAGTTGCTTTGACCGATGCCCAAACTAACTACCTGCAATCCATTTACGATTACAACATTTCTAAAACCAATCTGGAAACTGCTATTGGCGTGCCCATGCAATTTCCCCACGCAGTAAAAATTGAAAAATAAGCTGTAGGCTTATAGTAAAACGGACGAACCGCTTGGCTCGTCCGTTTTTTATTTGCCACCCTGCAAGTGGAGGGGGACCGCATTAGCGGTGGTGGGGTTATTGCAGCACAGTTACTTGAGTAATACGCAAGCGTGCTTCTACGATTTCGGTCAGGTCGCCACCGCTAGTTTCGATAACGTTGGCAGCAAGGATGATTTCCATTGCTTCGTTGGCTTCTTCTGCGGTGATGCCGTCACGGGGGTCAGTTACGGTGATAACCTTGGTATCACCTTCGGCGTTTTTAAATACAAGTTCTAAAGTTTGTTCCATAGTTGATTTTCCTTTCTGTTGATTACCATTTAGGCTCACCTTGCAGGGGAGCCAAGGAGTTCATTTAAGAAGTTAGCTTACTGATTGGTGGTTACTTACGTTCCCACATAATTAGTTTCATCAAGATGCGTGCTACCGCACGCCAAAATTTGTTCCACATAGGCAAGGGGAGCTTACGCTTCCAAAAGCTCACAACGGTCACTGAGCATGATGCTTACCATGGGGGTTGCCATCAAGCTGGCAAGGGCGTTGCCGGCGGCGAACAAGTTGTCCACAGTAGAATCCTCTTTGATTTCGCTGTAGGTACGGCTCTTGGTGCGAGTGCTGCCATCAGCGTTAATACCGTCTTCCACGTTAATTACTAAACTGCGTTTCAATAAATTTTGAGAAATAGCCATTGTTATACATCCTTTCTGTTATACCCTTCAGTCTGCTTATTACATCCCAAGGGTTATTTTTTGTTTTCCCTTCTTCGAGGGGAAGGTGGGTTAAAATAAAAACTTCAGTACCATTGCACCCTCTTGTGGGGTGTAGTGCAGGTAAATTTTCTTAGCATTGCCTACGGTTTTACTGGCAAGCTTGTGCAGCTCCTCTTGGGTGATTAGTTTCGGTGTCGTTTCCAAAGGTTGGGTCAGCTCCTTTCGTTTTTAATTGCTTCCTCCGTTTGTAAGGGGAAGTGTTGCAAGGTGTTCCGCGCGGTTTGAATTTCACCTCTCACTATATAAGTGGGGTCAAAAAATGCAAATCGGCAAAAATTAATAAAAAAATTTTTTTTTCGTAAAATTTGCCGATTTAGGAAAAATCAACCCACTAATATAGTGAGATTTCTTTTTCTCTCTTTCTTTTATTTAATTTTCTTTCTCTCATTTTTCTTTGCCCTAAATCTAGCAAAGCTGAAAGCTTTGCTTCCCTGTTCCCTAAGTATGCAGTAACTTTAGATACTGTACCCCAAGTTCTTGTCACTACCTTTTCTTTAAACAACAAATGCCCTACTCAAAAAGAGTAAGGCATCTGGTACTACTTTAACATATTCAGTTTTAGCTTCTTCAAGGCTTGAACCCTTTGGTAGCCAACAGTTCTGGTAGAGCAATGCAGGATTTGCGCTATTGCCGTATGACTTTTGTTAGCAAAATAATAAAGCCAAATAATTTTTAACTGTCTTGGAGTAAGCTTTTTAAGTTCTTGATAAAGAGCCATGTTCTGAATAATGCTTTGAAGTGTATCTTGGCAAATAGGTACATTTTCAGAAAGTTCATCTAAATCAAAAACTTCGTTGTCCCAGCTTAAGCCTTTTTTACAAACATAATGATTAAGCTCGTAATAAAGGTGACACTGGATTAAGCCTGGCAGGTGTTCGTAATCTGCACCGTTGTAGCGGCGAGTAAAGCTAAGGAAGATTGACCAGGCGATGTTAACTGCGTCTTCACCTAAAGCGTTGTAGATGTTAGTCCGTGAAGCCTCTTTGTAAATTAAAAGTTTAAATCTTTCACAAAGTTGGTTGATAGCTTCTTGGTTATCGTGCTGAGCTTCTTTGATTAAGAATTTGAGCTCTTCCGCAATAAAACCTCTTTTCTGTATAAATTTTATTCATCCTTAGCGGATATCCTTATTGTGCAAAATATTTATACGAAAAGCAAGCAATGCCCATTATAATTGTCATTAGCGAAGTAAAATACTCAAAAGAAATGGAGTGATAGTGATTATGAAAAATTATCCCAAGATTTTAGAAGCAGTGGGCTTGAACATGAGATGCGCCCGCAACAAGGCGAAGCTTACCCAACAAGAGCTGGCAGTTCAAGCAGGAGTAAGTAGAAACCAAATTTCTAAAATAGAGCAGGGCAAGGTAAAAGTTGGTGCTGAAACATTGGATATGATATGCACTGTACTACAAGTTAGCATAAAAATAATACTGGAACCTTACGATGACGAAAGATACTTGTATAAAAATACATCACAATCGAGTTCACCAAATGCTTTGTTGAGGGTTAGCGATAGCCAAATGCCGCAAGATTCGCAAGAGTTAAAAATTCTTGAGACAAAGGGTCTTGCGGGGGGGGGCAAAAGTGCTAAAATAAGATTACGATTAATAATGTTCCAAATTTGTTTATATTATACAAAAGTGGTGATGAATATATGGAAAGTAATTTTAAGGTGCTAGGTCGCAGGGTCAAGTATTTGCGTATGGACAGGGGCATTTCCCAAACTAACATGGCAGAAATGCTTGGTCTATCCCAAACGAACCTGAGCAACATGGAGGGTGGCAGAACTGCCATCACCACCCAGAACCTTTTTAAAATGCAGGAGATTATGGGCTGCAGAATGGCAGACTTTTTCGTAGATTTTGACGAAAAGATTGCACAGGATGATAACGCAAGTGAAGCTACTGCTACGAAGCAAGCCATCGAGCTTGAAGATGCAGTAAAAATTTTGAAGCTGCTGAAAGCAGTGGATATTAAAGGACTCTGACTTGGCGCCCCTGAAAGGGGAGCTGGCTGCGAATGTAATGAGCAGACTGAGGGGTTAGGTTATATAGCTACGATGGGTAGCTTGTAATAAAATTTCTTACTTAGCTTTGAACTAAAAATTTTTAAAGAAAGAAGGCGTTTTTTATGAGTAAGAAGATGTTGAAACGTAGTTTGGCTTTGGGCGCATTAATGGCGTTCGTGATTACTGGTAGTGCTATGGCGAAAGAGTTCAATGGTGAAGCAGGTACTTTTTCTGAGAGTGATGACAAAGTAATTGGTGGTATTTACATAAAAGCAGATAATACCGATACTCCTGATAGTACTAATTTAAATATTGATGGTGGTACGGTTACTAAGAGTACAGTTGGTGGTAATTATAATAATAATATTCGCGGTGAATTTAATACTATTAGTACAACATTGAATATTTCTGATGGTACTTTTGGTAAGGTATCTGGCGCTCCAGATATTGGCAGTAACTGGGGATATTTTTATGACATAGTAACAGCTGGTAATTATACAAAAAATCAGAATAAAGGTGAAGGCAATATAGTATCTAATTTAAAAGAAAGTAATTTAATCATCAGTGGTGGTAATTTTGAAGCACCTGTTTTTGGTGGTTCTGTTGTAGATGAGTATGCAGGTACCCAAAATATTGAACATACTACTAAAGTTGATGTTGTAAATATGACCATAACTGGTGGTACTTTTAATGAGGGTATTTTTGCAGGGGGATTAGCATCTTCTGGTAATAATTATGGTGGTACATTGAAATCTACTGTTGGTACGGCTAATCTAACTATTGAAGGTGCGGATATTACAACTGATATTTATGCAGGTGGTGCTGTCAGAGGAGAGAATACTGCAGAAATCACAGTGGCATCTAATGTTAATGTAGTTGGTGCAACCATTAATAATATTTATGGTGCGAATGGTAAATATGGTACTTATCAAGCTGGTTCTGGTAGGGATTACTACTATACTTATGATTTGTTAGAAAAAGGAGATGCTGTAAATACTAACCTTTCCCTCACCAACGTAACTGCTAATACCGTAGATCTTCCCCAAGGCACCTTAACCCTTAATGGCACTAATAATGTAGAAAATGTTATTATCGGTGAAAAAGTAACCAATGTTAAAGTTGATAGTGCTGCTTTGGAAGAAGGCTATTCTTTACAAGGTAGTGGCAATTTGGAAGTTAAAGGTAGCGATACCAAATTGACTATTACTGGCATTAACGTTGGTACTTATAACATTGCTAGTGGATATGCTACAAATGAATTAGAAAAAATTGCTATTGACAATGAAAGTAGCTTGCTGAAAGCTGAATATGTTAAAGAGGGTAATGGTTATAAAGTAGTTGTATCTGCAAATGATTCTGATAAGATTGCTACTAATTTAGGTGTAACTGAAAACACTGGTAATTTTGTTAAAGATATTATTACTGATGGCAATGAAGAAGCTAAGGAATTCTTAGATAAACTGATAGAAAATGGTGCTGGTAATAACGCTGTAATTAGCGACACCCTTAACGCTGTACAAAAAATGGGTGAAGCAGGTGGTAACAGTGCAACTGCTGCAAGCATCGTTAAAAATGTAACTGGCGTTACCAATGACCGTCTCTCCTTTAATTGCGGTCACAGCGCACCCCATAAAGGTGGTCATGGCGTAGGCTTGTTCGAAGAAGGTAGCGGTGCTGATATTTGGGTAGAATATGTTCACGGTAAAGACGAAGTAGAAGATATGCCTAGTACTGCAGGTGCTTCTTCCTACGAAGGTCAATACAATGGTCTTGTAATGGGCGTTGACTTCAAAAAAGTTGGCAAGTTCCAAAGCGGTATTGCGTTTAACTATGGCGAAGGCGACACCAATAGTGTAGGCTCTGCTGTTCGTACCCATAGCGATTACGATTTCTGGGGCGTTGGCTACTATGGTAACATCCACAATGATGATAGCAACATCATCTTTGACATCAACTATGCTCAAACTGAAAGTGATGTAACTCAATCCAGTGGTGCTGGTACTTTGGAAGCTAATCCGGAAACCACTACTTGGTCTGCAGGCGTTAAACTGGAAAAACTCTATCAAAACGAAAACGTACAAATCGTTCCTTACACCGGTTTGCGTTATATGAGCATTGATTCTGACGATTATGCTACTAAAGGTGGCGGCTTCATGTATAATATGGAACGTCAAAATATTTGGATGTTGCCTGTTGGCGTAAGCATTCGTCAAGAAATCCAAAATGACAATGGCTGGACTGTAAGCCCGAGAGTAGATCTGTCCTACATCTGGGCATTTGGTGATACCAACAGCAATATGGAAGTTAAAGTTGGTAACGGTATTACCCCGATTGGTTATGACGTAATGGACGATGGTAGCTTCCTTGGTTTGGTAGGCATTGAAGCTCATAAAGGACAATGGGGCTACGGCATTGCTTATAGCTACCAAAAAGGCGACCATTCCGAAAGCAAGAAATGGTACGTTGACGTAAACTATAGCTTCTAATTTTATAAACCCCTCAGTCACTTCGTGACAGCTCCCCTTGCAGGGGAGCCATAATAACATAACAGCAAAGGCTCCTTCTCAATCGAGAGGGAGCCTTTATGCTTATAGTATTAATTTCTTTCCCACATAACAAAAAAACCTGCTCTCTTACGAGAACAGGTCAGCTTGTAAAATGAATAAGTGCACGCGCGTAAACTTATTTCTTAATCAATTAGCCCATAGCGTTGATTTTTTTAGCAAGTCTGGATTTTTTGCGAGCTGCAGCATTT
>JAFTID010000014.1 GCA_017457085.1 Phascolarctobacterium sp. | reverse complement strand
GTCTGCATTGATAACGATTACGTGATCACCGGTGTCCATGTGCGGGGTAAAAGTCGGTTTATGTTTACCGCGCAGGACTTTAGCAACTTCAGCAGCCATACGGCCGAGAGTTTTATCAGCTGCGTCAACTACGAACCATTTGCGTTCGATGTTGGACGGATTAGCCATAAAAGATTTCATCCTCATGTCCCTCCTAGAGAAATATACAATTAGTTTGATTTTCTCACTGTATTTCGGGGCTAGTGAAATCAAGCGGAAAATCACGTATAGTCATTATACCTAGATGCATATCATAAGTCAAGCACTTTTTTAACAAATTTTGTATAAAAAATTACAGGTTTTTCTGCTGTTTTCCCTAAGAAAATTATGCTTTAAAATCCCTATAAAACACTTCTTTTAAATACAATCCCTGAGCAGGAGCAGGCTCATTTAAAAACTCACAACGCTTTGCTTCCAGCTCTGCAGCAAAGTCGCTAGGCGTGCGTTTACCCAAGCCAACCTGCACTAAGGACCACACTAAGTTGCGAACCATATGGTAAAGGAACCCGTCCCCCCCAATGGTAAAGAGCAGTTCGTTACCCTTTCGCTCCCACTTTACTTCATACATTGTACGGATGGGAGACGTATCTACGCTACCACTACTGCGAAACGCAGAAAAGTCGTGAGTTCCAAGTAAACACTCTGCCGCTTGGTTCATTGCCTCTAAATCTAGATGCTCCCTAATTTGCCAAGCGTACTTAACTTCAAAGGGACTATCAAATGCGTTTTCTACAATGCGATACCGGTACCGCTTCCATTTGGCACTGTATCGAGCGTGAAAGCCAGCTTCCACTTCTTCAGCACTGACAATTACGATATCAGGCGGCAACATCTTTTTAGAAGCACGGATAATATTTGCGCAGGGAATGGTACCTTTTGTTTCCAAACTAACCACCTGTCCCCAAGCATGCACTCCTGCATCAGTACGACCGGAGCCTGCCAAGGTAACAGTTTCACCACACAGCTTACTCAACACTTCTTCCAAAATGTTTTGTATGGTTACAGCGTTCTTCTGCTTTTGGAAACCGTGGTACCCACTGCCATCGTAGGCTACCACTAATTTTAAAGTGCGCATAAACCTGCACCCCAACGCATCACAGCCAAACCAACTGCCAAAACAGTTACTGCCGCAAAGGCAGTATAATCAATGCTTTTGTAAGAAAGTTCGTGCATACGGGTTCTGCCCTCGCCCCCACGATAACAGCGAGACTCCATGGCAATTGCAAGCTCTTCTGCACGGCGGAAGGCACTTACAAACAAGGGCACCAATAAAGGCAGCATATTTTTCGCACGTTCCAACAGATTACCACTGCTAAAATCTGCGCCACGAGCAGTTTGCGCTTTCATAATTCTATCAGTTTCTTCCAGCAAAGTGGGAATAAAACGCAGAGCGATGGTCATCATCATTGCCAGTTCGTGAGCAGGCACGCCAATTGCCTTGAAAGGACGTAACAGTTTTTCAATACCATCAGTCAAAACAATGGGAGAAGTAGTGAAAGTCAAAACAGAAGAGAATAATAAGAGCAAAATTAAACGGAGTGCCATCTTAGTACCTAAGATGATGCCTTCTTCCGTAATTTTAAAAATCTTCCACGTAAAAACTACATTCTCGCCCGGTGCGGTAAACATATGGATTACCATTGTAATTAAGATAATTATCCAAATAGGTTTCAAAGATTTCAAAACCATACCCACAGGCAACTTAGATACAGCAATCACCAAAGCTGCAAAGGCAATCAGTAATCCATAAGCTAACGGAGAATCTGCCAAGAAAATGGCAACAATATAAATTAAAGTTGCCAAAATTTTAGTTCTAGGGTCTAAGCGATGGACAAAGGAATTTCCGGGGAAATATTGTCCTAAAGTAATTTCACTTAACATTATCTCCACCCCTTTGCCTTTTTAATATTTTTAACCAAATCTGCGCTATCAATAATGCCGTCAGCAATATTCAAGCCTTTACTGCGCAGGAGCGCACTCAGTTTGTAAATTTGCGGTTCGTCCATACCAACTTCAACCAGTTCGTCTTTGTGTTGGCCAAAAATTTCTGCAGGCTTGCCATCAAATAAAATCTTACCTTTATTAATTACAAGCATTCTATTTGCGTACTTAGCAGCTTCTTCCATACTGTGTGTTACCAAAACGATAGCAATGCCACGTTCCTTATGAAGCGCCAAAATTTCTTTGAACACTGCGTTACGGCTACGAGGGTCAAGTCCAGCAGAGGGTTCGTCCAATACCAAGTAATCAGGATTCATTGCCACTACGCCAGCAATGGCAACGCGACGCATTTGCCCACCACTCAATTGGAAGGGAGAACGTTGTGCAAAGGTATCAAAATCAAGACCAACGAAAGCCATTGCTTCGTGTACTTGCTTATCAACTTCTTCAGGACTAAAGCCACGGTTACGAGGGCCAAAGGCAATATCCTCATAAACAGTTTCTGCAAAGATTTGGTGTTCAGGATATTGGAACACCATACCTACTTGTTGACGAGCTTGTTTAGCTTCACTGCCACGCCCCGCAATATCTATGCCATCAATGGTTACGTTACCGCGCAAGGGTTTAATCAAACCATTCAAATGCTGTACCAAAGTTGATTTACCACTACCAGTATGACCGATGATGGCTAAAATCTCACCTTTTTCAATATTCAAAGAAACATCATTTAAAGCCTGACGCTCAAAGGGAGTGCCAGTCATATATGTATAAAAAACATTTGCTAAATTTATTGACATAATGCCTGTGCCAACTCCTCATCAGTAATAATATCTTTCGGCAATTTTATACCGCTTTTGCGCAATTCACTGGCAACCTTAGCCGCCAAAGGTGCTTCCAATCCAAGCTTTTCCAATTCGTCCACACGGCAGAACACTTCTTTGGGAGTTCCCATAAAACGAATGTGTCCCTTTTCCATTACCACTACCCTATCAGCAGCAAGTGCTTCTGTCATATAGTGAGTAATGTAAACAATGGTAATGCCCTTTTCTTTGTTCAAGCTTTTGACAGTGCTGACAATTTCTTTACGACCTTGGGGGTCAAGCATGGCAGTAGGTTCGTCCAGCACGATGCATTGAGGTTCCAAAGCCATCAAGCCTGCGATGGCAACTCTTTGCTTTTGACCACCACTCAATAAATGAGGGGCATGCTTTGCGTAATCGCTCATACCAACGGCAACCAAAGCCTTTTCTACACGGGGGCGAATCTCTTCGCTAGGCACACCAATATTTTCCGGTCCAAAGGCAACGTCTTCTTCTACAATCGCCGCTACGATTTGGTTATCCGGATTTTGGAACACCATACCAACTTGCTGACGAATGTCCCACATATTTTCTTCTTCCATGGTATCTAAACCGCTTACAGTACAAGTACCTGCGGTAGGTAAAAGAAGCGCGTTCAAATGACGTGCCAAGGTAGATTTACCACTACCATTAGCACCGATGATTGCTACGAACTCGCCCTTTTTAATATCTAAATCAATGCCGTCTAAGGCCTTTACTTCTTTACCGTCAGCATCAGTATAATAATGCTTCAGTCCTTTAATAGAGATCACAAAAACTGCCTCCAAACCTTTTTCATTACGCTCTATTATATAATTGCAAAAAAGAATAGTCAACCAGAGTTGCAAAACTGGTTGACTATTTAAAAACTTAATCTTTCTTTTTACCGAGATAAGCAGCTTTAATTTCCGGATTTTCCAGAAGCTCCTTACCAGTGCCGGTCATAGTAATTCTGCCTGTTTCCAAAACGTAAGCAATGTCAGCAATTTTTAATGCCATATTAGCGTTTTGTTCGATAAGCAGAACGGTCATACCTTGGTTGTTAATCTCTTGGATAATTTTAAAGATGTCTTTAATTACCAAGGGAGCCAAACCCAAGGAAGGTTCGTCCATCATCAGAACTTTCGGACGGCTCATAAGAGCTCTGCCTACTGCCAGCATTTGTTGTTCGCCACCGGAAAGAGTGCCTGCCATTTGCCAGCTACGTTCTTCCAAGCGAGGGAACAAGTCATAAATCCAACGAATATCTTTTTCGATACCATCTTTGTCATTACGCAGGTAAGCACCAATCTTGAGGTTTTCCAAAACTGTCAAGTTGGGGAATACGCGACGACCTTCCGGTACAAGGGTAATACCAGTTTCTACAATCTTTTGAGAGTTCAAACCGGTAATATCTTTTTCTTCATAGCTAATCTTACCGCTACCCGGTTTAACCAAGCCAATGATACTACGGAGCAAGGTACTTTTGCCTGCACCGTTCGCGCCAATCAAAGTTACAATCTTACCTTCGGGTACTTCCAAGGAAATACCTTTAAGAGCTTCGATGCCGCCGTATGATACAACAAGATTTTCAACTTTAAGCATCTTCATCTACCCCCAGGTAAGCCTCGATTACGCGAGTATTATTTTGAATATCTGCCGGAGTGCCTTGGGCAATTTCCATACCAAAGTCAAGTACGTAAATCCAGTCAGAAATTTCCATTACCAAATCCATGTGATGTTCAATCATAAAGATGGTCAGATTATATTCATCACGAATTTGACGGATAAACTCAGTAAGTTCCGCAGTTTCTTTGGGGTTCATACCTGCAGCAGGTTCGTCCAGCAAAAGAAGCTTCGGGCCAGTTGCCAATGCACGTACAATTTCCAGACGACGCTGTTGTCCATAGGGCAAGCTAGAAGCTTTTTCATTACGCAGTTCCCACAAATCAACTTTGCGGAGTAATTCTTCAACGTCTTTTTCCATTTCGCGTTGCTCTGCATTGTACCAAGGCAAATGCAAAGTAGCGGAGAACACGTCAGATTTCAAATGCAAATGCTTTGCAATCATAACGTTTTCATATACGGAAAGGTCTTTGAACAAGCGAATATTTTGGAAGGTACGAGCAATGCCCATCTTCGCAATATCGCTAGGACGTTTACCGGTAATATCAACTTCATCCTTACCAGGAGCAGTATATTTTACTTTACCTTCGGTGGGAGTGTAAACGCCGGTAATCATATTAAACGCAGTAGTCTTACCTGCGCCGTTAGGACCGATAAGCGCTACGATTTTATGTTCTTCAATATTAAGTTTCAATTCGTTTACAGCGGTTACGCCGCCAAAACGCATAGTAATTGATTCAGTTTTCAGAACGGTGCTCATTAGTTAGCTCCTTTCTGAGTAAAATATTTTACGGGGTTCTTGCAGAACGCCATAAATTTTTCCCAAGTAAATTCGTTGGTACCCATAATACCTTTACGCCAGAACAGTACGCACGCCATAAGCAGTACGGAGAAAATTACCATACGGAAGCCAGGACGGAACAGAGGAATTGCCATTCCGAAAAGTTCCAAGGGTTCGTCGAATACACGCAGGTATTCCAAACCAGCGGTTACGATAATGGAACCCAGCATACTGCCGGTGATACTGCCCATACCACCAAGTACGATGATAAGCAGGAAGTTATAGGTCAAAGTGAACAGGAAGTTTTTGGGGTCAACAGTACCCAGCAAGGTTGCGTACAAGCCGCCACCAATACCTGCAAAAAATGCACTAATCATAAATGCCATACATTTATGTTTGAACAAACCAACACCCATTGCTTCTGCTGCGATTTCGTCTTCGCGGATAGCTTTGAAGGCACGACCATAGGAAGAATTAATTAAGCAGGTTACAAAGAGGAAGGTAATTGCCGTCGCAATAAAAATGTAACGCACGTCATTAAGAGCAGGAATATCCTTAATACCCAATGCACCGTTGGTCCAGCTTTGAGCGTTGGTAATTACGATACGGATAATTTCAGAGAAGCCCAAGGTTGCAATCGCCAGATAGTCACCACGCAAACGCAATACAGGCCAGCCAATGAGGAACGCAATCAAGGCAGAAAGCAAGCCGCCAACTAACTGCGCCAGCCACAAAGGCATTTGGATATCTGCAATCAAAGGATTCATAGGTTCTGCGTAGAAAACATTGGGACGCAGTTCAACAGGAACGGTGAAGATACCTACAACGTAAGCACCTACCGCCATGAAGCCTGCTTGACCCAAGCTGAACTGACCAGCAAAACCATTGGTCAAGTTCATAGATAAGCCAATGATGGCATAAATTAAGCAAAGGTTAATAATTCTGCGGACATAGGAGCCCATTTCAAACTGAGCGTAGCAAGCAGCACCAAAAAGAACTACAAGACCAGCTACGGTCAGCAATATATCTCTTTTGTTCTTCATGCTTACACCTTCTCAGTAGTTTTTACGCCCAACAAACCAGTGGGTTTGTAGAACAGAATAATAATCAAAACAATAAATGCAAAAGCGTCACGGTAGCCAGAAAGCTGCGGGAAGAAAGCTACAATGAAGATTTCACCCAAACCGAGTATGAAGCCACCCAAAACCGCGCCTTTAATATTACCAATACCGCCGATAACTGCAGCGATAAAGCATTTCAAACCAGGCATTACACCCAGATAAGGAGTAATACCGGGGTAACGAACACCCCACATAAATGCACCAATAGCAGCAAGGGCACTACCAATAATAAAGGTAGTAGAAATTACTCTGTCGATGTTAACGCCCATAACTCTGGCAATTTCATAGTCCTTAGATACGGCACGCATAGCCATACCAGTTTTAGTATGATTAACAATGTGCAGGAGTACAGCAAGGCTCAAGAATGTCATTACAGGAATAACAAGACAGATAGCTTGAATTTGTACTTCGCCAATTGCAATATTCTGACTCAAAAGCGGAATATCCGGGAAACTTAAGGGACGACCGCTGAACAAATAGTTAGCTAAGTTTTCCAACAAGAAGGAAGCACCAATAGCAGAAATAAGTACAGAGTTTTTCGGAGCCTCACGTAAAGGACGATATGCAGTTCGTTCAATTACTACACCTAAAATTGCCGTAGCAATAATTACACCCACAAAGGTAAGGTACCAAGGGATGTGAAAAACAGTAATTCCAAAGAATGCAAAGTAGCACGCCATCATAACGATATCTGCGTGAGCAAAGTTAATCATCAAAAGGATACCATAAACCATGGTATAACCAATTGCAATCAACGCATACAAGCTGCCCAAGGAGAAACCATTTACGAAATGTTGCGCCAAGCTACTTGCGGACATATTTAGAATCGCCTGAAAGAATTCCATTTCTTCACCACCATAAACAATTAACAAAATATGCTCCCGCCTCCGACGGAAGTGGGAGCATATAAGCGGTCATAAAATTATTTTGCGTCTACGAAGTCCAAATATTTGAATTTGCCTTCTTTAACAACTTTGATAACTGCAGCTTTTTCAGCGTCGCCGTTTTTATCCAAAGTAGTTTTGCCGGTTACTGCTTCCAAATCTTTGGTAGTAGCGATAGCATCACGGATTTTTTGCGGTTCTACGCTGTTAGCACGTTTAATACCGTCGATAGCGATCAGGTATGCGTCATAAGCCATAGCGGAAAGTGCAGAAGGTTCAGCTTTGTATTCGTCAGTGTAAGCTTTCAAGAATTTTTGAGCTTCTTCAGTAGATGCTTTTTCACGGTCGAATGCAGTAGACATTACAGCGCCTTCAACGTCTTTGCCACCAACATCGATGAATTCTTGGGTTTCCCAAGTATCGCCACCCATGAAGGGAACGGTGATGCCCAATTGATGAGCTTGTTTAATCAAGAGAGCAGATTCAGTGAAGTTACCAGGAGCAAATACTGCATCCGGGTTTTTAGCTTTCAAGTTGGTCAGGATAGCGGTAAAGTCTTTATCGCCAGTTTGATAGTTAGCGATATCGATGATAGCGTCCGGATCATTGGTCAATTTGATGAATGCTTCTTTGAAGAATTTAGCCAAGCCTACAGAGTAGTCATTGGAAACTTCTTGTACGATAGCAACTTTGCGAGCGCCGTTTTTGTAAGCATAGTTAGCCATTACGGTGCCTTGGAACGGGTCGATGAAGCAAGCACGGAAGTAGTAATCGTTGTTAGCGGTTACTTGCGGGTTGGTGCAGGAAGTGCCGATAGCCGGAACTTTAGCTTCTTTAACGATGTTACCAGCAGCCATAGCCAAGGAAGAGCCATAGGTACCGATCAAAGTAACAACTTTATCTTTTTCAATCAAGCGAGCTGCTACGGAAGCAGATTCAGCTTTGTCGGATTTGTTGTCAGCTACAACCAATTCAACTTTTTTGTTGAGAACGGTAGGATGCAATTTGTTAGCAAGTTTGATGCCGCGCAATTCCAGTTCGCCGCCAGCAGCATTATCGCCGGTCAAAGGCAGGAATACGCCAACTTTAATGGTGTCAGATTTAGCAGCTTCTTTTTTGTCGCCGCCGCAGCCGGTGAGAGCGCCGAGCATTACAGCAGAAGCAAGCAATACGGACATGACTTTTTTCAACTTCATAAATATAACCTCTTTTCTTTTCTGCTGCTGCCTAAAGCGCAGCTAAATTATATACGTTACGATTATACCATTTTGTAAATTGTTTGACAACACCATTTTTCAGTGTAAAATTTACAAAACAATGGTGATAAAAAAGAATATAATTCACCAAATGTAACAGGGTAAGTTTTTTTATTTCACCTTTTCCATTTAGTTTGTCCGCGATAATAAGACAAAGCTGAAAGACAGATTCAGGTGATGTCCTTATAGAATAGACAGTGCGTTGAAAAATTATTTAGTTTTTTATTTGGGAGTGCCTGTAATGTATCCAATTCCGAAAAAAGGTGATTTTCACCTTTTTTCGGAATTGCGACAGTGCTGATATGTATAAAACCCTCCCGTTGCAACGCAACAGGAGGGTTTCATTTTTAAATTAAGCTTGCAAAACTAACTAAGTATAAAATTAGAAGAAGAAGTACAATTCAGAGAATACAGATTGATCTTCAGCTTTACCAACTTTGGCTTCGGTGTCATAGTAGTTTACGCACAACAAAACGTTTTTAGCTACTGCATAGTCAGCACCGATGCTCCAACCTTCATAACCACCTTCTTCATTGAAGTTAGTCAAGTCAAAAGTCGGGGAAAGGAAAGCATTTACCGGTTGGTCATAGTAATAAGCATGGATACCATAAGAACCAACTTCTTCGCCAGCACCTTTGTAGTTCAAACCAACGATGTAACCATCTTTAGATACGCGTTCATCATATTCTTCATCGCCCCACATATATTCATAGGACAGACGCAGGTCTTTAGCAACGTCCATACCTAAACCAATGTTGTAGATTTCTTTGTTGCCCACTTTAGTATACGGATTGTAAAGAGATGCACCATTAGCTTTAAACCAAGTTGCATTCACATCAATAACCCCAACTTTAGTATCCAAACCAGCTACGTACAAACGATCATTAGAATCTTCAGCAATGTAACCATTTGCAAAGTTCAAATCAGTAGTAGCTTTAGCAGCCAAACCCCAAACCTTTACATCTTTGCCATAGGAAAGTTTTACACCGTCCAAGTAAGCATCGAGAACTGCACCAGAGTTAGGAATTTCATCCCAACGACCAGCACGTACTTCAACGCCACCAATTTTACCATCTACATAAACGCGTTTCAAATCAGTATCTTCTTCTGCATCATCATCGCTCAAAGTAGTATCGTTTTGAAGCATTGCTGTAGCAGTCCAATCATCATTTACTTGACCAGTAATGAAGATACGAGTACGCATATCTGCTTTATCTCCACCTACATATTTGTCATCATGATCTTGATAACGCATACGAACGAAACCGGAAATTTTAACAGCGTCAGCGCCTTTTTCTAATTTAGCTACGCGAACACCAAGGGTATCCAATTCGTCAGCAAATTCAGCAGCCAATTTGTCACAGTCAGCGCCTTTAGCCATAGCTTTTGCTACAATTTGGGCCATTTCATAACGAGTGATAAGTTTGTCGCCGCCAAATGCGCCATCAGCATAACCATCAACTACGCCAGCAGCTGCCAATTTAGCTACGGAGTCATAAGCCCAGTGACCAGCAGGAACGTCAGAGAACGGATTAGCAGCATAAGCAGAAGCAGTTACGCCAAGTGCCATTGCCATTGCAAGAACTAAAGATTTTTTCATAAGAGTTTCCTCCCTTTTAAAAAAGTGTTTTATTTTTATAAAACGCCTTTAGGAAAAGAGGTTTTAATATGAGATTCAATTAAGAGTGTCCATGTTTCCTCGTAAAATTCCTTCATCATAAAACAACTTTACCATCAAGCGCATTATAAACAAATTATTTTAATCAACCAAAACAATTAGCTTATACACCAAAGGCGACTGACCAAAGCCAGTCGCCTTTAATTTATAAACTAGCAATAACTAAACTTATATACCTTCAAATTAGAAGGAGAAGTTGATTTGACCATAAATAACTTCGCGTTCTGCATCGCTATCTTGAGCTTCAAGGTCATAATATTTAACTTGAGCAACAATGTTTTTAGCAATAGCATAGTCAACGCCAACGCCATAACCTTCAAAGCCGCCAACCATATCAGCAAAGAATTTGCCATCAGCACCAGCATCGTCAGCTTCAAAGGTCGGTGCTACGAAAGTACCAGACGGTTGGTCATAGTACTTAGCCCACAGTGCCCAACTACCCGGTTTGGAAGCAGAAGCTTTTTTGTAGTTCAATGCTACTACATAACCATCGTCATCATTAACTACGTCATCAGTTTCGTTGAACAGATAGGTACCTGCCAGTTTCAAATCTTTTGCTAAGGGCAAGCCAGCTTGAACAGCATAAACTTCTACATCAGGACCAGTTACAGCCATAACTTCATCAACTTTATAGTAAGCAGCTTTAGCATCAACCAAACCAAGTTTAGTAGCCAATTCTACATAAGCCATATCTTCACCGTTTTGATGTGCTTTATTTTTGTCGGTTGCTTTAGCAGCAGCAGCAGTGATTTTTACATATTTGCCATAAGAAACTTGGATACCATCAACACGGTCATCGTAAATCAAACCACCGAGAGCATCGCAGAAGCTATAACGACCAGCTTGAACTGCCAAGCCGCCAACTTTACCATTTACATAAGCACGTTGGAAAGAAGTGTCTTCTTCTGCCCAGTTTTCTTCACCTTTTTTCTCACCAGTGATGGTTTGAGTATTTTCGAGCATTGCGGTTGCAGACCAATCTTCATTTACTTGACCTTTAATCCAAATACGGGTACGTACTGCCAATTTATCACCATTGGTTTGGGTATCGCTGTTATCAAAGTTCCAGTAACGGAGACGGGTTTCACCGGTAATTTTTACATTATCAGCTTTCTTTTCCAATTTAGCTACGCGAACACCGAGGGTATCCAATTCGTCAGCAAATTCAGCAGCCAATTTGTCGCAGTCAGCGCCTTTAGCCATAGCTTTTGCTACGATTTGAGCCATTTCATAACGGGTCATCAATTTGTCGCCG
>JAFTID010000071.1 GCA_017457085.1 Phascolarctobacterium sp. | reverse complement strand
TGGTCTTGTGGAACAAGTTCTTCCATATTAACGAATTCCAATATATTACGCTCGTTTTCTTCTCTGACTAACAATTTTATCACCCTGTTTAATTATATCAAAAAAGGCCACCTTTCGGTGACCTTTATCGACAGTCTGAAGGCTCCACTCAAAAGAGTGGAGCCTTATTTATTATTCTGCTGCTTTGAAATTGTAGATAGGTTTAATGATTTTGATGATATCTGCGGTGGGGGAGATGTTGCTTACGATTTCATCCATATTTTTATAACTCATTGGAGATTCATCCAAGGTATCTTCATTTACGCAAGTAGAGAAGATGTTTTCCATAGATTTTTTGTACTCATCTAAGGATAAATTTGTAAAAGCTTGCTTACGGCTCATAATTCTGCCAGCTCCGTGTGGAGCAGAGTAGTTCCAATCAGGATTGCCTTTGCCAATACAAATCAAGCTTCCGTCACGCATGTTAATTGGGATGAGAAGTTTTTCTCCTTTTTGAGCAGAAACAGCACCTTTGCGCAAAATCATATTATCAGTATCGATGTAATTGTGAATGGTGCTAAAGCTTTCTAAAGCAGTCCAGTTCATCTTTTCTAAAATTACATCAGCCATAGCTTTGCGATTTAACAGGGCAAACTGTTGGGTAAGCTTCATGTCGTTGATGTAGTCGTCAAAAAGCTTGCCTTCAACGTAGCTAAAAGGATTTGCTTTAAGTAGCTTTTGTTGTCTTTTCATAGATTTGATTGTGTCATTGATTTCTTTATGTCTATTTTCTGCTTTAAGCTTTGCTATGGTTTCATTCATCTGATATTGGGCAATGTTGTGCAATGCAAATTGACCTTCTCTTTGATAAAAACTAGCAACTTCTTTACCTAAATGTCTGCTGCCAGAATGGATGACAAGGTATAAATTTTCTTCGTCGTCTTTGTCAATTTCAATGAAATGGTTGCCACCACCTAAAGTTCCAATGCTTCTTTTTGCCCTGCTGATGTTGAGATATTCTTGGTAACATAAGTTTTCAAGTTCAATTTCAGAATTTAAGGTATGTGGTGTATTGCGTCCCTCTCTACCACAGGGAATATGTTGGCGAATTATTTGATCAAGCTTATTAAAATCTACTTCTATCTTACCTAAGCATATGGTTTCCATACCGCAACCAATATCAACACCAACCATATCAGGTACTACTTTATCAGTGATTGTCATTGTTGTACCTATAGTACATCCTTTGCCAGCGTGTACGTCTGGCATAATACGAATTTTGTTATTAGCGAAGATTTCACTATTGCACATAGCTTGAAGCTGGTCTTTAGCAAAATCATCTATAGTCGTGCAAAAGCATTTTGCAGTATTATATTTTCCGTTTATTGTTAGCAATGTCCTCACATCCTTTAGAACTGTTTAGTGTAGAGATGAGATTAGCAATGGTGTTGAGATAGAATAGGTAGCGTACTATAATATTATTATAAATCTATTAAAAAATTTTTGGTCACTTAAAAAGCGACTTTTAAAAATGTTATGAATGACTGTAGAAAAATGACTGTTGAAATGAAAGGAGTGAGAATATGCAAGAACATATTTCACGAGAAGATATAAGCGATATTTATGATAGTGTTAAAGCGTTTGTAAATGAACATTATAGAATTGTATTTAATCAGCTATCTCATGATTATTATGAGCATATAGAAGAATTGATGAAAAATGTAGAAGAAAGTTTTGCAGTAGCTTTGTTAGGTTATATTGATGCTAAGGGATTAAGTGATCCAGAGGTATATCGTCGTGCGCATATGGATAAAAGACTATTCAACAAAATTAAAAATCCAGAATATCATCCTAGTAAAAAGAATGCATTAGCTTTAGCAATAGCCTTAGAGTTAAATCTCGAAGAAATAAAAGAGTTAATAAGTAGGGCTGGATATTCACTTACATGTAGTGATAAGAGAGATATCATTGTTGCGTACTGTGTTAAAAATGGGGAATACGATATATTAAGAATAAATTCCATTCTTTATGCTTTTGGGGAACAACTTTTTGATTAAGTAAAAGTCGCTTTTTAAGCGACCATATTTGAGTATAAAAGGATTATAATATCAATGCAAGAACATTATCTAGAATACCGTTGATAGGTAATTTGTTATTGTCAGTCATATGACTAGAGTGTTTTTATGAAGCAAGGGGACCGTATAGACGCTACTGCATTGATGATTATATTATCAAGTAATACAGAGAGCCTTGCGGCGCTTGCTAAGACACTACTTTGTGCTAGCGACCAAATCTTATGCAGTACCGGATATATTATTGTTATAAGTGTAAAATGCTCTAGTTGCCGGTGACTAGTTCTGGGGCGAACGCTCCCCGGTCAAAGTAGTGCTTTGAACTGGAATAAATATTGAGAGCGCGTGTTGCACTGACTGAGTTATACGGTCATTGACAGTACTGTACGCCGAGATATTTATAACTACTTACTTGAGTAAATATTGAGTGCGCCGATTGCTTTAGTTCTCTAACGTCAGTTGGGTACGCCGAGATATTTACTATCAGTATTTCCTGCGGGTCGAGCGGCTTGCTCCTCGCAGGGAATAAAGTAAGTATTTTTTTCTTTTGATAAAAACATAAGTGGCTCGAAGGAATAATTAAATTTTGTCGAGTAAGTAACCTTTTGTTTTTATATTGCTACTTACTGGAAGTAAATGTTGAGTGCGCCGATTGCTTTAGTTCTCTAACGTCAACCGGATACGCCGAGATGTTTACTGCCAGTACCGTGGGTTGAGCGGCTTGCTCCTCACGGAGAATAAAGTTGTGTCATTACCCGTATGTGATACTGGCTTGCCAGAAACTTGCGGTTGTTACACAACTAAACGAATGTACATCGGAATTCCACTCAAAGGACACCTCAATAGAGAACGTTTGAGAGGTAACAGATGTACATTCTTTTTTGATAACATTAAGAACCAAATAAATGTCTTGCAATTTGAGACTAGCATTATCTCTTCATAAAAGACCATTATATGAATTTAAATGGTTACAATTCAATGTTTTGGATAAGATGTGCTGTCGTTGACAGTCTTGAACACATCTTGTCTAAAACATTGGAAACTTATATTGTGAAAAGTTGTAACGTTGAGAACGAGGGATATTGTAGCGAAGATGGTTTCAACATCTCAGCGTCTCCTTATCCTTTATTTAAAGAGCCTAGGCGTGTATGTGGGTTTGTGCTATATTCCAAGGAGGGAATTGTTTCAGATGCCGCATAGTACACGATAGGCTCTGTTTTGTTTAAATAGAACCTATAGTTCGCTTACAAGTTAAACAATTGGTTTTGAAAAGCAAATAACATCAGTAAATATAGACTGTATTAACAAAAAGAGGATTTAATATTTTAATAGCTAATTATTACGTTATATAACTGTGAGAAAGCCCGGTGATTTTATGACAACTTTAGCAGCGTTCACCAAACAGTATCAAGTACAGAAGACTTTACGTTTTGAACTCATACCTCAAGGTAAGACACAAGAAAATATTGATGCACGTGGGTTTATTAATGAAGATTTACAAAGGGACGAAAACTATGAGAAGGTTAAAATTCTAATTGATGATGTCCATAAGAAGTTCATTGAAAAAACTCTGCGTAAAGTAAATTATAGCTGGAATGAACTTGCCGTTGCCGTTACTAATTACCGTAGAGACAAAAGTGATAACAATAAAAAGAACTTGACTAAAGAACAGGAAAAAGCACGTAAGGAAATCATAGGTTGGTTTACTGGCAAATGTGGAAGCACTTCCTTTAAAAAAGCACAAAAAGAATATTTTGAAAAGTTGTTTAAGGAAAAACTTTTCAAAGAAATTTTGAGAGATGAAACTTTAGGTTTTAATGCTGATATTATTGCAGCTATAGATGGCTTTGATAGATTCACTACATACTTCGTTGGGTTTCATGAGAACCGAAAAAATATGTATAGTTCAGATGAAAAAAGCACTTCTATTGCTTATCGATTGGTAAATGAAAACTTTCCTAAATTTTTGTCTAACTGTGAGGCATTTACCACATTAGTAAATGTTTGTCCTGATGTCATCGCTGAAGCAGAACAGGAATTAAGAGAACACGAAGCTTTCAATAATATTGTATTGGCAGACGTATTTACTATTGATAGTTACAACGCATTTTTAAGTCAACGTAGAATTGATTATTACAACCAAATCATCGGTGGTGTATCTGCAACTGAAGGTAGTAGAAAGATTCGTGGCATTAATGAAGTGATAAATAATGCCATCCAACAAAATGCTGAATTAAAAGTGTTACTTAGAAATAAGCAGTTTACTATGACACAGCTTTTTAAACAAATTCTGAGCGATAGGGAATCTATGTCTTTTGTTGCAGAGCAGTTCGATGATGACCAAGAAGCCTTAGAAGCTGTTAAATGCTATAATGCTGAAATTATTTCTAATAAAACCTTGGATGTAATTAAAAAATTGTTTGAAAATTTTAGATACTATGATTTAAGTAAGATTTATATCTCTGCCAAGGAATTATCAAATGTTTCTGTTCTACTGTTCAAACAATGGAATAAGATTCGAGACGTAGTATATGATGCAAAGAAAGCAACACTTGGCGATAATCCAAGTAAAGCTAAATTAGCTTTGTTAGACAAAGAATTAAAGACTAAAGATTTTAGCATTACTGAATTATCTGCCTATGAAGATAGTTTTGTAAATAAAGAGGGTGGAGTATGTCCAATTTGCAATATTGTCAATGTTGTGCTTGATGCCGTTGATATGTTGCAAGAACTGACTCATGGTGAGTTACCTGAAAATTTACAAACATTCGATAATAAAAATAAAGTTAAAAGTATTCTGGATGCGTACGAAAACCTGTTGCACATTTTGAATTGTTTTAAAGTTAGTGCTGATAATGATATTGACCTCGCATTCTATGGTGATTTCGACAAAGTATATTGTTATTTAAGTAAAGTTATGCCTTTGTATAACAAAGTACGTAACTATTCAACTAAAAAACCTTATTCCGTAGGAAAATTCAAGCTGAATTTTGCAATGCCTACTTTGGCAACAGGCTGGGATAAAAATAAGGAACGCGAAAATGGTTCTATCATTTTATTAAAGGATGGTCAATATTATTTAGGGATTATGAATCCGCAAGATAAGCCAAATATCGATGAATGTATTAACGCTGATGATAATGGCTATCAAAAAATGATTTATAAGATGTTTCCTGATATAGCCAAAATGCTTCCCAAATGTACTACTCAGCTTAATCCTGTTAAAGAACATTTTACTGTTAGTGAAGATGATTTTGTGCTTTCGGATAATAGTAAGTTTGAAAGTGATTTGGTAATTACTAAAGAGATCTACAATCTTAATAATGTTACCTATGATGATAAAAAGAAATTCCAAATTGATTATCTTAGGAATACGGGAGATGTTGTAGGTTATCATCAAGCTTTAAAGACTTGGATTGATTTTGCGAAAGACTTTTTAAGTAAATACAAGAGTACCGCAATATATGATTTTAGTACGCTACTATCTTCCGATATGTACGAAAGGATTGATTTGTTTTATGCTGATGTAGGCAACATCTGTTATAAGATTAGTTATGAAAACATTTCTGTAGAACAGGTGGATGAATGGGTAAATAATGGCAAACTCTATTTATTTAAAATTTATAATAAAGATTTTGCTCCTGGTGCTACCGGTAGACCTAATCTTCATACTCTCTATTGGAAAGCCATCTTTGAAGACGAAAACTTACAGGATGTTGTTATCAAACTAAATGGCGGGGCAGAACTGTTTTATCGCTCAAAAAGTAACATACCAAAAATTGCGCATAAAGTTGGAGAAAAGCTTGTTAATAGAAAGGATATTAATGGAATACCTATAGCTGATTCTGTTTACAAAGAGTTATACGCTTGGGCAAATGGAAAGATTAAAGAGGAAGAGCTTTCTGCATCTGCAAAAGAAGCTAAAGCCTTTGCAGTGATTAAAGACGTAAAACATGAAATAATCAAAGATAGACGTTTTTTGAGTGATAAGTACTTTTTTCATGTACCAATTACCTTAAACTATAAAGCATCTTCTAATCCAAGTGGGTTTAATATTCAAGTGCAAAACTTCCTCAGAAACAATCCCGATGTAAATATTATTGGTATTGATAGAGGCGAACGTAATCTTCTTTATGTTGTTGCTATTGATCAAAAAGGCAATATCATTGAAAGAAAACAGATTTCTTATAATAAAGTCAATGGTTATGATTATTATGAGAAACTTAATCAACGGGAAAAAGAACGTACTGAAGCTAGACAGGCTTGGGATATTGTAGGGAAAATTAAGGAACTCAAAGAAGGATATCTATCACTTGTAATTCGCGAAATTGCAGATATGATGGTGAAATATAATGCGATTGTTGTTATGGAAAACCTTAATGTTGGCTTTAAACGTATACGTAGTGGTTTAGCAGAAAAAGCAGTTTATCAAAAATTTGAGAAAATGCTTATCGATAAGTTGAACTACCTTGTGTTTAAGGATGCTGAAGCTGGAGCAGTAGGCGGTGTTCTTAATGCTTATCAACTTACTGATAAGTTTGATAGTTTTGAAAAACTTGGTAATCAAAGTGGGTTATTGTTCTATGTTCCGGCTGCTTATACTTCTAAGATTGATCCATTAACAGGTTTTGCTAATGTATTCAGTACGAAGCATATTACGAATACTGAGGCTAAAAAGGAATTTATCTGCAATTTTGATAGTCTTGTCTATGACGAAGAAAAAGATAAATTTATTTTGGATTGTAATTTAGATAACTTTAAAGTGGTTGCTACAAGTTTTCTCAAAAGCTGGAAGTTCATTATTGGTGGTAAGCGTATAGTTTATAATAGTAAGGATAAAACTTATATAACCAAATATCCTTGCGAAGATTTAAAGACTGCTTTGATTACGTATGGTATAGATTACTCTCAAAGTGATCTTTTAGATGTTCTGGATTCTAAACCTGCAGATAGAGAACACAGTAAACTGTTTAATAGTGTGTATTGGGCGATTATGAATACGCTGCAAATGAGAAACAGCAACGCTGCTACTGGCGAAGATTACATTATTTCTGCAGTTGCGAATGAAACTGGCAAAGTCTTTGATAGTAGAACTTGTGGTGATGAACTTCCTAAGGATGCTGATGCTAATGGTGCCTACCATATTGCATTGAAAGGGCTGTATCTCTTGCAACAAATTAATGCCGTTGGTGAAAATGAAAGGGTAGACTTAGGCATAAAGAACGAAGATTGGTTTAAGTTTGTTCAAACTAAAGAGTATGTAAAATAATTTATGGAGAAACTAATTTTAATTTCTACTTTTGTAGATTTTTGGATTGTACCTTCAGTTTAGAACGTCTAAACTCTAATAAAAATTTCTACTCTTGTAGATGGTAACAAAAAAGTGCTGCAAATTTCGTTTCAAATCTAAATTTCTACTTTTGTAGATACGCTAGTATTATAGCACTGCTATTTATTTATAAATCTCAATAGTAATTTCTACTCTTGTAGATCCTTGTTAATTTCTATTAATTCAATGTCGTGTAATCTTAAATAAAAAATTATAAAGATGTGCTATCAGTAATAGCATCGAACACATCCTCAAGATTTAGATCGCAATATAAATTTCTACTATTGTAGATGGGGAGTGATATTGCAATGGACATTAAAGACATCTAAAATGCGATATAAATTTCTACTATTGTAGATATTTGGGCGTATTCGTCGATGATTACGTTTAAACCACAATATAAAGTTATATTATCGTAAATTTATAGTGTCATAAAAGGATGATATTGTAGCAAAGATGGTTCAAACATTTCAACGTCTCTTAATCTCTTTTTGAAAGAGTTTTTGCGTGCTATTGCCACTTGTTTATTGTTTGTGTATTACTAAGTGTATTTGTTGTTGACTTGCAGTAGTCAAAAAATCTTTGTGATAAGTATTAGTAACATCGTTTTTTAAAGGATACTCCCTCTGCGCGGCTTAGAGTTTAAAAACTTGGCGGCAGTTTGATGGGAATATCCTTTATTAAGTTGCAGAGCCTTTTTATAATAAAAAAATAGAAGGCCAAACAGTGCTCCCTCACGCGTCCTCTATTGAGGGTTCCAGCAAGGGCTAGCCTGATGTACCTTCTACTTTCTCTAGTCTAGCAAATTATATAAGTATAGTCAATTTGCAGAACTAATGATTAGCTAATACTTGCGACCAACCGTACATTTTTTGTATAATAATATATTGAGAAAGTATTGTCCAAGTTCTTTTACAGACGGAGGTTTTAAATAAATGGAAGAAAAATTTTATTCTTTATTAAATTATGGTTGCCAAATGAATGAGTCCGATACCGAGCATTATGCTGGTCAGTTGGAAGAATTAGGCTATAAACCCATTGCTGATTTTCACAACGCAGATGTTATTATCGTCAATACCTGCTGTGTACGTGAAAGTGCAGAAAAGAAAATTGCTGGTAAGATTGGCGAGCTGAAAGCTGTTAAAACTAAAAATCCTGACGTGGTAATTTGCGTGGCAGGCTGCATGGCACAAAAGGATGGGGAAAAGCTTATTAAAAAACATCCCCAAGTAGATTTGCTTTTGGGTACTGCTTATGTAAACGACTTTAAACAAATCCTGCTGGACTATTTGTCAGAACGTGGTAACAGACGTAGAACCAGAGTATATGATGATTTGACCATTCATCAAAGCGAATTTGAAGGTAAGATGATTCGCCAAAGCAAATTTGAAGCTTGGATTCCTATTATGTATGGTTGCAACAATTTCTGCACCTACTGCATCGTTCCTTACGTGCGTGGCAGGGAACGTAGTCGTAGCATGGAAAACATTGTTGCAGAAATCGAAGCAGCAGTTGCTGACGGCTACAAGGAATTTACCCTGCTTGGTCAAAACGTAAATTCCTACGGTAAAGATTTTGGTGAGAAGGATGCTTTTGCAAAGCTTCTGCGCCGTGTTAATGAAATTCCCGGTGTGGATCGCATTCATTATATGACCAGCCATCCCAGAGATATGAGCGAAGAAGTTATTAAAGCAGTTGCTGAATGTGAACACATCTGCGAAAACTTCCACGTGCCTTTCCAAAGTGGCAGTACTGAAATTTTGCGCCGCATGAACCGTGGCTACAGCCGTGAAAAATATCTGGAGCTGATTGCCCTTATCCGCAAATATGTGCCTGACTGCACCATTACTACTGATATTATTGTAGGCTTCCCCGGTGAAACCGAAGCTGATTTTGAAGATACCCTGAACCTTGTAAAAGAGGTTGGCTTTGATGCTGCCTTTACCTTTATTTATTCCAAACGTAGCGGTACTCCTGCTGCCAAGATGGATAACCAAGTTCCCCTTGATGTGAAGAAGGCACGTCTGAATAAATTGATGGAAGCTCAAAATATTAACAGCTTGAAATGCAATGAAAAGCTTATTGGACAAGTTGTGGAAGTTTTGGCAGAAGGTCCTAGCAAAAATAAAGATGTTTGGAACGGCAGAACCCGTACCGGCAAATTAGTATTGTGGCCCTTGGAAGGCAAAACCTATCAAGCTGGTGACAAAGTTTATGTGAAGATAGATACAGCACAAACCTGGTTAGTGAAAGGTAAGGCGGTAGATAATGGCTAACTACACCCCCATGGTACAGCAATATTTAGATGTTAAAAAGCAACATCCCAATGATTTGCTGTTCTTCCGTTTGGGCGATTTTTATGAAATGTTTTTTGAGGATGCAATCACTGCTTCCCGTGAATTGAATATTACCTTAACCAAACGCCAAGAGAATATGCCCATGTGCGGTGTGCCGTACCATTCTGTAGATGGCTACATTGCCAAGCTGGTGAAGAAGGGTTATCGCATTGCCATTTGCGAGCAGGTGCAGGACCCCAAGGAAGCTAAGGGTATTGTGGAGCGTAAGGTTATCAAGATTATCACTCCCGGTACTGCCATGAACGAGCAGCTTTTGGAGGATAAGCATAACCGTTATCTGGTGTTCCTGAAAGAACAGGAAAGTAGCCTGTGCCTTGTGGCAGCAGATGTTTCTACCGGTGAATGTCAATGGGTGGTAGCTGAGGGCGGCGAACGATTGTTGAACATTGCAGAGCAGCTTTTTAGAATGCAGCCTGCAGAAATTGTTGTGGCTGAAGGCGTTGTCAACTGGAGCAAGCTTTCTGAATGGATTGCTAGCAAGCTGCCTGAATGCGCAGTGAGCTATTATAAAAACTACCAAGTGGAAGATGGTTATTTTGCCAAGCATTTTGCTGGGGTAGAGGTTCCTGCCTTCGTCGAAGGTACCGTGGAATGTTTACTGCGCTACCTCCACGCAACTGTCATGGCAGATTTAAGCCACATCAACCGTTTAAACGAGATTCTTATCGAAAACTTTATGAACCTTGATGCAACTGCTATCCGTAATTTGGAACTGGTGCGTAATATGCGTGACGGTTCCAAGCGTGGTACCTTGCTTGACGTTTTAGATTTTACCAATACCTCCATGGGCGCACGCAAGTTGCGTAGCTGGATTGAATGTCCCTTGCTGGATTTGGGTAAGATTTATGAGCGCCAAGATGCGGTAGCAGAACTTTTAGAGAACACTGCTTTGCGCGAGGCGGTGGTGGAGCGTATGAAGGCTATCTACGATTTGGAACGCATTGTTTCCAGATTGGAAGTAGGTAGTGCCAACGCTCGTGATTTAGTTGCCTTGCGTACTTCTTTGGCAGTTTTGCCGGAAGTAAAAGCGGTGCTGGCAAATTGCAAGAGCCGTAAACTGCAAAAAATTTATAACAATTTACATATTCACGAAGATATTTACAGCGCCCTTGAAGCTGCCATCGTAGACGAACCTCCCTTTTCCGTCCGTGAAGGTGGTATGATTAAGGCTGGCTTTAATGCTGAGCTTGATGAACTGCACTTGATTGCCAAGGATAACAAGACTTGGATGCAAACCTTTGAGCAGAAGATTAAAGAAGAAACTGGCATTAAGACCATGAAGGTTGGCTTCAATAAGGTCTTTGGCTACTACATTGAAGTGAGCAAGGGACAAAGTGAGAATGTACCTGATTATTTCGTTCGCAAGCAAACTCTCGTCAACGCAGAGCGTTACATTGTTCCCGAACTGAAGGACTTTGAAAATAAAATCCTCGGTGCCAAGGAAAAAATTGAGCAGCTGGAATACTATCTCTTTAGCCGATTGCGGGAGATTATTCGCTCCAAGATTACCGAGGTGCAGGAAATTGCTAGAGCCTTGGCAACTGTGGACGTACTGGTTTCCTTTGCCATTAGCGCGTATAAATATAACTACATCCGCCCCGAACTGAATAACGGTGGCGAAATTAAGATTACCGACGGACGTCACCCGGTTGTGGAACGTTTGTTAGAAAAAGAAATTTTCGTTCCCAATAACGTGAACCTGAACAACAGCGATGAAAGCATGATTGTTATTACCGGTCCCAATATGGCAGGTAAATCTACTTATATGCGTCAGGTTGCGCTTTTGGTTTTGATGACTCAAATGGGTAGCTTCATTCCTGCTCGTCAGGCTAGTGTTTGCCCCGTTGATAAAATTTTCACCCGCGTTGGCGCCAGTGATGACCTTGCTACCGGACAAAGTACCTTTATGGTAGAGATGAACGAGGTGGCGCAAATCCTGCGCTACGCTACCAAGGATAGCCTGATTATTTTGGACGAGGTTGGTCGTGGTACCAGTACCTTTGATGGTATGAGCATTGCCAAAGCTGTCATGGAATACATTCACGGTAAGATTAAGGCGAAGACCTTGTTTGCAACTCATTATCATCAGCTGATTGCCTTGGAAAATGAACTGAGTGGCGTGAAGAACTATTCCGTTGCTGTTAAAGAACGTGGTAATGATATCGTCTTCCTGCGTAGAATTATCGCAGGGGGTACGGATAGAAGCTATGGCGTACACGTAGCACGTTTGGCTGGCTTGCCCAAGAAAGTTTTAGACAGAGCCAACGAAATTTTGCAGGAGTATGACCGTTGTGAAAGTGGCATCCGTCCCGTGGAACAAGTACCTATGGTGGCAGAAGCTCCCCAAATGATGGGAAGTCTGTTCAGTAGTGGCTTGGCTGACCAAATTTTGCAATTAGATGTTATGAGTATGACACCCATCGAAGCGATGAACGCTTTGTATAAATTACAGGAGGAAGCAAGAAAGGAAAGTGGTAGATAATGGAAATTAAAAACGTACAGCTTTTAGACACCAATACCGCTAACCAGATTGCTGCAGGCGAAGTTGTCGAAAAGCCTGCTTCCGTAGTTAAAGAATTAGTAGAAAATGCCTTGGATGCTGGTGCTGACAAGGTGGAAGTTACTACCTTCGCCGGTGGTACTGAATATATCCGCGTGGTGGATAATGGTAGTGGCATGAGCGAAGCCAATGCAAAATTGGCAGTATTGCGCCACGCTACCAGCAAGATTACCACTGCAGAAGATTTAATGAGCCTGAACACCTTGGGCTTCCGTGGCGAAGCTTTGCCCAGTATTGCTTCCGTTTCTAATTTCACCATGCTTACCCGTCCTGAAAGCGAGGAGTTTGCAACCTCCATTCGCATTGACGGTGGGGAGAATATGGAATGTAGTAGCGCAGGGGGCAATGCAGGTACTACTATTATTGTAGAAAACCTTTTCTTTAACGTGCCTGCCCGTCGTAAGTTTTTGAAGACTGTTGCCACAGAAGGTCGCTACATTAGCGAGTTATTGACTAAGCTTGCTCTGTCTAGACCTGATGTGCGTTTTAAACTTGTTAATAACGATAAAGAAGTGCTGAGTACACCGGGGGATGGGGATTTGACTTCCACTATTCGCTCCCTGTACGGCAAGAACGTGGCGGAAGAACTTTTAACCGTAGATTTTAAAGATGAAAAGATTAAGATTACTGGTTTTATTGGCAAGCCCACCTTGCTAAAAGGCACTCGTCAATGGCAAACCCTGTTCGTGAACGGACGTATGATAGGCAATAAGATGATTGCTAAAGCCATTGACCACGCTTACCAATCCCAAATTCCTAAAAGTGGCTTTCCCTTTGTAGTGCTTAACATCACCGTGGACACAGCTTCCATTGATGTTAACGTGCATCCCCAAAAGAGTGAGATTAAATTCAGTGACGAAAGCACTGTTTATAAAGCAATGTACAAGGCGTTGACTGATGCCTTGACCAAGCCCATGAGTGCGAAAAAGGCAGAAGTAACCCTGCTGGACGATTCCGAATTGAACGTCTTTGTTCCAGAACAGAAGGCTACACCTGTATTTACCGCTCCTACTTACGAAAACAAGACTGCTGTAAAATATGAACCTCCTAAAGCGCAAGTGTTCGAGCCTATTTTTAAAGGCGATGCAGGTATGGGAGATATTTTCAAAACTCCTGAAAAGCCTGTGGAAAAAGTAGAGCCTGCTTCTGGAAATAAGGGTTATAGTCCTAATGTGTTCAAGCAAAAGGATTATACCTACCACGCAACTCAGGAGCCTGTGTTTACCATTAACGAAGCTCGCGAGGAATTTGCTAAGAGCGAACCCTTAGCAACTGCTCCTGTGGAAGCCATTGCCTTTACTGATACAGATAGTGGTGTAGATACCATTTGGCCTATCGGTCAAGTGGATAAGACCTTTATCATCGCTCAATCTGAAGATGCACTGTACTTAATTGACCAGCACGCTGCTCACGAACGCATTTTGTTCGACAAGCTGATGGCTGCCAAGGGAGAAATTCCTGCTCAACAATTATTGATGCCTCTTTATATTGACATGCAGGCGCAGGACATCGCCCTCATCGAAGAACATCAAGAGGAGTTCCTGCGTTTGGGCGTTGATATTGCTGCTGCTGGTGAAGCAATGCTCAGAATTAGTAGCTTGCCTACGGACATCAAAGCAGAGGATGCGGAAGATTTTATTTTAGAAATCAGCAAGATGCTACGAGAAATGCGTACCATTAACCCTGCAGATTTGCGCCAAGAAGTACTGCACATGACCGCCTGCAAGGCTGCCATCAAAGCAGGACAGCTTTTGAACATGCGCCAAATGCGCCAGCTGATTATTGACTTGTGTAATACGGAGCATCCCTTTACCTGTCCCCATGGTCGTCCCTGTATGATTGAGATTACCACGGACGAGCTGTATAAAATGTTTAAAAGGACGGGCTTTTAAGATGCGTTTTGCAGTAACGGCAGGACGTAAGGGCAGTGGAGATTTGCTGACTGCTGCCAAAGAATGGGCTACCCATTTTAACGTGCCTTACCTTGAGCGTGCTTCAAAGGGTAGTTTGGAAGAATTACGTCAGCAAAATGATTTAGATGCTATTTTAGTTGCGACGGCAGATGGCCCCCAGATATATAATAATGAAGGAACTTTCTTTTACCATCCGGGAATGGCTGTTTTGCGCTTGCAACGTTTAAAAAATAATGAACACGACCATTTTGCCCAAGCCTTGGAATTGGGCGAGGGCATGCGTGTTTTAGACGGAACCTTGGGCTTAGCAGGGGACGCTGCCATTGCCAGCTACCTTGTAGGTGAAAAGGGTAAGGTCGTAGGGGTAGAAGCTTCCCTTTTATTACACTTTGTTGTAGAAAATGGCTTACGCTCCTATGAAGCGGAAGATATTGATTTAACCAACGCTCTCCGTCGCATTGCTACTGTGCAAGCTACTGCGGAGGAATACTTAGAAACCTGCGCAGAAAATTCCTTTGACGTTGTGTATTTTGACCCTATGTTCCGTTATCCGGTGCAGGGTTCTTCTGCCATGGAGCCGTTGCGCCCTGTGGCTTATGAAAAGCCTTTGAACCAGCGCACTATTGAACTGGCACTAAAGGCTGCACCAAAAGTTGTAATTAAAGAACGCAGTGAAAAGATACTGCGTGAATATGGCTGTACAGAAATTTTAGGTGGACGTTATAGTCGCATTAAGTTTGGTATTATAAGGAGGTGAGGCAGTGAAGGAAAGAGTCGCAGTAATTTTAGGACCTACGGCAACAGGCAAAAGCCATTGCGCTATTGAGCTTGCCAAGCGTTTAAACGGCGAGATTATTTCCGGTGATTCTATGTACGTTTACCGTGGTATGGATATTGGCACTGCTAAACCTACGGAAGAAGAACTTGCTGCAGTACCCCACCACCTTGTGGATATTTTGCCTGCTGATGCTAAATTTGACGTGGTAGATTTTAAAGAGCGTGCTGAAAAGCTCATTAAGGATATCAACGCCAGAGGGAAGCTGCCCATCATCGCAGGTGGTACTGGACTTTACATCAAAGCGCTTCTGGAAGGCTACGCCTTTAACAGCGTGGGTGAAGATAAGGAATTGCGCCAAGAGTTAGAGCAATTTGCTCAAGCAAATGGCAACGAAGCACTCCACGCCCGCCTTGCAGAGCTGGATAAAGAGGCGGCGGAGCGCATTCACTGTAATAATACTAGACGCGTCATTCGTGCCATTGAAGCTGCTATGAATGGTGAAGCGGTGAATCAATTTGGCGCAGAAGAAATGCCCTTTGATGCAGTTGTCTTTGGCTTGAACATGCCTCGCGAAATTTTGTATGACCGCATTAACAGACGTGTTGACATTATGCTTGAGCAAGGTCTGGAAGCAGAGGTGCGCCGTTTGCTGGCAGAAGGTGTGCCAGCAGATTGTCAGTCTATGACAAGCATTGGTTATCGTCAGATGATATGGTACATCAACGACGGTATGGATTATGACTTCGCCGTAGACAAATTGAAGCAGGCGACACGTAATTTTGCTAAAAGACAGGTTACTTTTTACAAGCGTATGCCTTATATTCATTGGTACGAGCTTGATGCTGAACCTAATTATGAAAATGTGGTGAACAGTATGGAGCAAACTCTTGTAGAAAAATTTAAACTGGTATAGAATTATAGATAGAAAGATAAAATGTTTTGGAGGGGTTCCTATGTTTAACGCAAATAAACCTGCAATGAATTTGCAAGATAGCTTTTTGAATCATGTTCGTAAAGAAAACTTGGGTGTGGTTATCTATTTGGTAAATGGCTTCCAACTGAGAGGTTTGGTAAGAGGCTTTGATAATTTCACCGTTATCATTGAAAATGAAGGTAAGCAACAGCTGGTGTACAAGCATGCGATTTCTACCATTGCTCCGGCTACTAATATTACCATCATGCAACCTGAAAAGAAGGACTAATTTTAAAAAAGAAACGTCGCAATGAGCGCCGTTTCTTTTTTATGTAGAAACTCATTATAAGCACTGTTATGCTGTGTCACAGCTCGTTTACTTGCTCGACGTACTTCAAGTACGCCGTCGCGGCGTAAGCCTCGCTGTTCCTTGCCTTCCAGCACTTCTAATGAGTTTGATGTGATATGATGTGATATAAGGTATAGGGAATGTTCGATTACAAAAAACTTTTTCTAGAATACTTAACTGTAGAAATGGGTTTGGCAGAAAACACTGTGCTTGCTTACGAGCGGGACCTGCGTTTACTGCAAACTGCCTTGAAGCTGGAAACTGACGAGCAGCTTGCTAACGTAAAGCGTTCGCAGCTCTTAGGTTATATGTCTCAGCTGAAGGCGGAAGGGCGCAGTGCGGCAACCATTGCCCGCAAACTGGCTGCAATTAAAGCTTTTTATCGCTTTCTTACAGCAGAACGCTACATTAATACAGACCCTGCTGAGGTTATCGAAGCTGCTAAAAAAGGCTTGCACTTGCCCAAGGTTTTAAGCGTTGAGGAAATTGAAACGCTTCTTGACGAACCGAACCTTGGTACACTGGAAGGCTTGCGCGATAGAACCATGCTGGAAGTGCTTTACGCAACAGGCATGCGTGTGTCCGAACTTATCAGCGTGCCGCTAAGCAGTGTTAATTTACAGATGAAGTATCTCATTGCTTACGGAAAAGGTAATAAAGAACGGATTGTTCCCTTAGGCAGTATCGCCATTAAATTTTTGACAAAATATTTAGAAGAAGTTAGACCACAAATAATTAAAGATGAAGATTCCAAAGTTAATACTTTGTTTGTAAATATGTGGGGCAGACCTATGACTCGCCAAAATTTTTACACCCTTATTAAAAATTACGGCAGGAGTGCTGGCATCAGCAAGGATATTACACCCCACGTTCTGCGTCATTCTTTCGCCACACATTTGTTAGATAATGGTACTGACCTTAGAGTAGTACAAGAGCTGTTAGGACACGCAGATATTTCCACAACACAGATATATACACATTTAACCAATAAGCGTTTGCGTGAGGTTTATGCTAAAGCGCATCCACGTGCCTGATTATGAGAAGGGGAGGGTAAAATGGCAAAGAGAAGAAGAAAAAAGGCTTCCAATAAAACAAGCCTTTGGATAATTTTAGCAATCATTGCTGTGCTGACTGTAATGGCTGGTATGTTCTACGCTTCCATTAGCGGGGACAAAGAGGTTGTAGAAGTTAAGCCCGGTAGCGGTGAGAAGAAAGAAATTGTTAGCTTATTAAATGAATCTGTTGAAGCTCAAAGAATTTTAGACGGTATTCTTTTACAAAAGGGTAACTGGCAGTTAATTGAAAAGGCTCGTGGTGTAAAAGATATTGAAGTAGAAAATTCCAACGCTGTGGTAAAGGTTAACACTCGTACCTTGGCAATTGGCGTACCTGTTTCCATTACCTTGGAGGATGCAGGTAAGTGGGTGCAAAGAAAAGCAACTGCTAAAGGCTTGGCAGTTATTTCCGGCGCGCCTAGTACCTACAAAGGTTGGGAATCCTATAAATTAGACTTAGGTGTTTCTGCTAAAGCAGGTACCAGCAATAAGAAGTTTACTACTGATACAATTTTTTTCTTTTATAATACTAATCTTGGCGATAAAGGCAGAGAGGTTATTAGCCCGCCTGCTTCTAAGCCGGAAGAACAATACACCGGTAAATTGGCAATTATCGTAGACGATTGCGGTTACGATATTAAATCTGTCCGCAGATTGACGGAAGTAGGCTTGCCCTTTAGCTATGCAATTTTGCCCTACAAGGATTTCAGTAATGACGTGCTGTCTGTAATCAAAGCTTCTGGTAACGTGCCTATGCTGCACTTGCCCATGGAACCTAGCAACCGTAGTGCCATGAGCGAAGGCTCTCGCACCATTCTTACAGATATGAAAGAAAAAGAAATTAGAGCCATGACTAAAAAGGCGATTGAAAGCCTGCCCGGTATTATGGGTGTGAATAATCACCAAGGCTCTAAGGCTACCAGCGATAAGCGGGTTATGGAAACCGTTCTGCGCGAAGTGAAGAAGCAAGAGCTGTTCTTCGTGGATAGCAAGACCATTGCTACCTCCGTGGCAAGGGATATGGCTCGCGAAATGGGCGTGAAGACTGCCCGTAACGATGTGTTCCTTGATAACAGCAAGGATGTGGAAGATATCCGTGCGCAAGTTTACAAGGCAATCAAAATGGCAGAAGAAAATGGTAGCGCCATTGCTATTTGCCACGCTCGTCCCGGTACCGTAAAAATGTGGGAGAAATACGCTGACGAATTCCGCAAGAGTGGCGTGAAGTTCGTCCACGTAACAGAAGTTCTTTACTAATTGAGGTCAATTATGTACGTTGAAGAAACTATCGCTAAATACGAGAAATATATTAACCCTGCCCAAGCAAAGCTGTTCCGTTTCATGGGATTGGCTAGCGTGGAAGGTCACGCTCAAGGCTGGACCATTACTGATAGCGAAGGCAGGGAGTTCATTGACTGCTTAGGTGGCTATGGGATGTTCGCCCTTGGTCATCGTCACCCCAAGGTTGTAGAAGCAGTGGAAAAAGAACTGTACACCATGCCCATGTGTGGCAAGGTGCTCTTTAACCGTCCCATGGGTGAGCTGGCTGAACTTTTGGCAGAGATTACTCCCGGTGACTTGCAGTACAGCTTTTTTGTGAACAGTGGCACCGAAGCCGTAGAAGGCTGCTTGAAGGTGGCACGCCTTGCTACTAAACGCAGTAAGTTCGTGGCAGCAGAGAATGCTTTTCATGGTAAGACTATGGGCAGTTTGACTGCAACTGGTCGTGATTTGTATCGTGAACCCTTCAAACCCTTGCTGGACTGCTTTACCCACGTGCCTTACGGAGATACTTCTGCCATGGAAGCAGTTGTTGACGAAGAAACTGCTGCTGTAATCTTGGAGCCTATCCAAGGTGAAGGTGGTATTATTGTTCCGCCTAAAGATTATATAAAGGAAGTAAAAGCAATTTGCGAAGCTAAGGGCGCGCTCTTAATCGCAGACGAAGTGCAAACTGGTATTGGCCGCACTGGTACTTGGTTTGGCGTGGAACACGACGACGTGAAGCCTGACTTGATGGCTTGTGCTAAAGCACTGGGGGGTGGGGTAATGCCCTTGGGGGCAATCATCGGTACTCCTGCTGCTTGGCAAGGCTTGATTGAAGCACCCTTCCTGCACACCTCTACCTTTGGTGGTAACCAAATGGCTTGTGCTGCAGGCGTTGCTACCATTAAGGCAATCAAAGAGGAAGATTTACTGAACCGCAGTGCTGAAACCGGTGCCTACTTCAAAAAAGGCTTGGAGGAAATTCAAAAGGAATTCCCCGAAGTTATCGCAGAAGTGCGTGGTAAGGGTATGATGATTGGCGTAGAGCTGACCAAAGAAGGAGCAGGCGGTATGCTCATGAGCTTGATGATTGATAAATCCATTATCGTAGCTTACACCTTGAACAATCCCAAGGTTATCCGCATTGAACCTCCTTTGATTATGCCCAAGGAAGTTGTTGACTACGTGCTGGAAAACTTCCGCAGCGCCGTACAAATGACTGCTTCTGTTATCGAAGATTTGTAAGGAGATTATTTTAAAATGCCTTATGTAGAAAGCAAAATCACCATCAAGGGTGATGGCAATAAAATTTACGAGATTATCAAGGATATGGCGTCCTATCCTACTTTTATGAAGGACTTGGTTAGCGTGGAAATTTTGGAGCGTGGGGAAGACTATACTATTTCTCACTGGGTTTCCAATGTAGATGGTCGCAAGATAATTTGGACGGAGCGCGATACCTTTTATCCGGAAGAACTGAAAATTACCTATGCTCAAACTGACGGCGACTTAAAGAAAATGGAAGGTGCTTGGACAATCATAGAACAGGGTGAAGGCTGTGAGGTAACTCTTGCTGTAGATTTTGAGTTTGGTATTCCCATGATTGCTGGTTTGCTTAACCCTATCTTGAAGAAAAAAGTTAGGGAAAATAGTGAAAATATGTTGAACTCTATTAAAGAGCAAATTGAAAAATAGCCAGTAAATTGCTATAATTATATGAAGGGTATTTTGCCCTGAATTGACTTGTATTTGTTGAGGAGGATTTTTTACTAATGAAAACAGCTTTATTGATGGGTCTTATGACCGGTCTTTTGATGTTGATTGGTGATTATTTTGGTGGCCTCAAAGGCATGCAAATGATGCTGATGTTCTCCGTAGCTATGAACTTCATGGCTTACTGGAACAGTGATAAAATGGTTTTGGCTCAATACAGAGCAAAACAAGTTGACAAACGTAGCGCACCGAAACTGTACAGCATGGTAGAACGCTTGGCAAATAAAGCTAACCTGCCTATGCCCAAAGTTTATATCATCGACAGCCCCGTACCTAATGCATTCGCAACTGGTCGTAACCCGGAACACGCAGCAGTAGCAGTAAATACTGCCCTTGCTGATATGCTTACTGAAGAAGAACTTGAAGGTGTACTGGCTCACGAATTGAGCCACGTTAAAAACCGCGACATCTTGATTAGTACCGTAGCTGCTACCATGGCAGGTGCAATCAGCACCATCGCTCAATGGGGCATGTTCTTAGGCGGTGCTCGTGATGAAGACGGTGAAAGCCGTAACCCTATTGCAACCATTCTGGTGATGATTCTTGCTCCTTTGGCAGCAATGCTTATCCAAATGGCTGTTAGCCGTAGCCGCGAATACATGGCTGACAAATCTGGCGGCGAAATTTGTGGCAACCCTGATGCTTTGGCAGATGCTCTCTTGAAAATTGAAGCTTATGCTAAACGTAGAGTAATGCCAGGCGCAACCGAAGCAACTGCTCACATGTTCATCATCAATCCGTTCACTGCGGTGGATGCGAAAAAATTGTTCAGCACTCACCCCACTACTGCAGAACGTGTAAAATTGTTGCGTGAACAAGCAGAAGCAATGCGCAAAAACAGAAGAGGTAAATAATAATGAAGGAAAAATTAGCTTGGCTTAAACGCTACTCTGAAACCTGTGGTGTTTCTGGTTTTGAAGGTCGTATGAAAGACCTGATGCTGGAACGCTTGGAAGGTATGGCAGAAGTTAGCTATGATAAATTGGGCAGCGTAGTTTTTACTAAAGCTGCTCAAGAAGAAGGCGCTCCGAAGGTAATGCTTGCCAGTCATATGGACGAAATCGGTTTTATGGTGAAGCACATTACTAAAGAAGGCTTCTTGAAATTTACCTGCCTTGGTGGTTGGTGGGAGCAAGTAATGCTTAGCCAACGTGTTACCGTACACGGCAAGAAAGGTGACCTCGTAGGCGTAATTGGTAGCAAACCGCCTCACATTCTTTCTCCGGAAGAACGCACCAAGATGATGCCTAAGAAAGAAATGTACGTGGACATTGGCGCAGAAAGCGAAGAAATGGCTCGTGAAATGGGCGTTTTTGAAGGCTGCCCCGTAACTCCCTACGCAGAAATGGCTGTCATGGGCGATGGCAAGACCTTGCTTGGCAAAGCTTGGGATAATCGCATTGGCTGTGCTGTTATGGCAGACGTTATGGAAAACGTACATAAAGAAGGCAGTCCTAACACTGTTTACGGTGTAGCAACTGTGCAAGAAGAAGTTGGCTTGCGTGGCGCGCAAACCAGTGCAACCATGCTTAATCCGGACGTTGCTTTCGTACTGGATACCTGCGTTGCAGGTGGTACCCCTGGTGTAAGTGATGACATTGCTCCTGCAAAAATTGGCAAGGGCATTGCCATTACCATCTTCGATGCTAGCATGATTCCTAATACTGCACTCCGCGACTTTGCTTTTGAAACTGCTAAGGAGCTGGGAATACCGACTCAAATTAGCATTTCCGAAGGTGGCGGCACCGATGGTGGCAAAATTCACATGAGTGGTGCGGGCGTGCTGACCTTGACCTTTAGCGTACCCACTCGTTACATCCACAGCCATCAATCCGTAATTCATATGGATGATTACCTTGGCGCTGTAAAACTTATTACCGCTATGGTACAAAAACTTGATGCAGCAAAATATCAAGAGCTGCTGAAAGCTTAATTGACTAATATCGTTTTACGATTTAGTATAAATTTAAATTTTAAATATTAAGGAGAGAATTACAATGGAACAAACCCTCGTACTCGTTAAACCCGACGGCGTTGCAAAAAATTTGATTGGCGACATCATCGCTCGTTATGAACACAAAGGCTTGACCGTTGCTGCTTTGAAACTCGTTAAAGTTACCGAAGCTCAAGCTAAATTCCACTATGCTGAACATGAAGGCAAACCTTTCTTCGGTGAATTGGTTGACTTCATCACCGGCGGCCCGATGATCTGCGCAGTTATCCGTGGCGAAAACGCTATTAAAGCAGTTCGTCAATTGAACGGCGCTACCAATCCGTTGGAAGCAGTTCCCGGCTCCATCCGTGGCGACTATGCTCTGTCCATCGGCGAAAACATCGTTCACGGTTCCGACTCCCCGGAAGCTGCAGAACGCGAAATCAACAACTTCTTCGCTCCCGAAGAAATCTACTAATTCAAAATACACTTCTTAATTTATGAAAGGAGGGTGCAAAATGAAAAAAGCTGCTGTTTACACCAGAACTGGTGACAAAGGAACTACTGGTCTCTACACCGGTCAACGTGTTCCCAAACAAAGCCTTCGCGTAGAAGCTTATGGTACCGTAGATGAAATCACTTCCGCTTTGGGTATGGCTCGTGCCAACGTAAAACGTGAAGACGTTAAAGAAACCATCTTCAATATCCAAAAACTTTTGATGTCCGTAATGGCTGACATTGCAAGCTTAGATTTGCCCGAACCTTACATCAAAGAAGACCACGTTAAGCTGTTTGAAGCTACCATCGATAAATTCGATGCTATGCTCGAGCCTTTGGGACACTTCATCATTCCTGGCGACACCGTTGGTGCTGCTGCCCTCGATATGGCACGTACCACTACCCGTCGTGCAGAACGTTGCCTGCTCCGTCTGGCAGAAACCGAAGAAGTTAACCCTCAAGTTCTCATTTGCTTAAATCGTTTGTCTGATTTGTGCTTCATCCTCGCAAGAGTTGAAACAGAAGTAGAATAAGAAAAAATTACTGCGCTCACGCAAGTGGGCGCAGTTTTTTGCTTTAAGGTGTATACTTTGTAGCTGCATTGAGAAAGAAGTACAAGCGTGGTAAAATAATAGTATTATATGAAGAAAAGTTTTAATTTTAAGACTTGCATAAATTATAAGAAGGAGATTTACCATGAAAACATTTTCCACTGCCAATATATTGTTACCTAAAAATGCGGACTTTGCCAAATGGGCAGTAATCGCCTGCGACCAATTTACTTCCCAACCGGAATACTGGCAACGTGTACGTGCCAACGTTGGCGAAGCAGTTTCTACCTTAAACTTAGTGTTCCCCGAAGCAGAGTTGAACGTAGACAGAGCAGAACGCATTAAAAGTATTAACGAAAATATGGCGAAGTATTTAAATGAAGACATCTTCACTGAATATAAAGATGCTTACGTTTATGTGGAACGCACCTTGAAAAATAGTGTAGTGCGTAAAGGTATCGTTGGCGTAATTGATTTGGAGCAGTACGATTACAATGCAGATTCTAAATCTGCCATCCGCGCTACTGAGCAAACTGTTTTGGAACGCATTCCGCCCCGCGTAGAAATTAGACGTAACGCTAGCATGGAACTGCCTCACGTTTTACTTTTGTGCGACGACGAAAAGGAACGCATCGTTGAACCTCTTGCTGGCAAAAAAGCAGAGCTTCCTGTAGTTTATGACTTCGACCTGATGGAAGGTGGCGGTCATATTGAAGGCTATTTGCTTCAAGGAGCAGAGGTTAAAGCTATAAACGAAGCAATCGCTGCTTACGAACAAGACGTGCTCGCAAAATACGAAGGCACTGGTAAGGCACCGATGACCTACGCAGTAGGGGACGGCAACCATTCTTTGGCAACAGCTAAAGCCTGCTACGAGGAGCTGAAGGCAAAGTGCGGCGCAGAAAATGTTGTGAACCATCCAGCACGCTTTGCTCTTGTAGAATTAGAAAACATCTACGATGAAGCGCAAGTGTTCGAACCTATTCATCGTTTGCTCACTAATGTAGACGTGAACGGACTCTTGGAATACCTGCAAAACGAAATTGGCGGGAAGGGCACTGCAGTGAAGTGGTTTGCCAACGGTGAGGCAGGCGAACTGTTCATCAACGATGAAAATGGCGAACTGCCTTTGGAAGTTATCCAAGTTGCACTGGACAAATACCTGAAAGCAAACACAGGCGAGATTGACTACATCCACGGTGACGAAACTTTAGAACAACTTTCTCAAAAAGAAAACACCATTGGCTTCTTAATGCCCAACGTAACTAAAAATGCCTTCTTCGAAAATATCGTCAACAACGGTGTAATGCCCAGAAAAACCTTCTCCATGGGGGAAGCGGAAGAGAAACGCTACTATCTGGAGGGGAGAAGGATAGTTTAAATTTAAGAACTGCATCTTAACTGACGAAAGTTAGTGAGATGTAGTTTTTTTATGTCAAAATAATTTCCTGTTGTTTAGTGCAAGAAATTACAAAAACTTCGTGTAATTTTACGGGGTAAATTTATGAAAAATAACACTAAACTACGCGAATATGGTATAATGTAAAAAACAAACCTGCGGAGATGAGTTTATGTTTAGAAAAATTATTAGCTTTTTAGAATCGTGGAAGGAAAATAAATATAGAAAGCCTTTAATTTTGCAGGGTGCAAGACAAGTAGGCAAGACCTATTCAGTTTTGGAATTTGGTAGAAAAAATTATGATAATGTTGCATATTTTAACTTCGAGACAAAACCTTCGTTAATTGCTACCTTTGCAGAGAATATCAGCCCTGAATATTTGCTTCCTTTGTTGGAGCGGATTGTAAATCAAAAAATTATTGCTGGGAAAACGCTCATCGTTTTTGATGAAATACAATTATGCGAAAGAGCTTTAACCTCCTTAAAATATTTTTGCGAAGAAGCACCTGAACAACACATCATCGTTGCCGGGAGCTTGCTTGGCGTTGCTGTGAATAGAGCTAAATTTTCTTTTCCTGTTGGCAAAGTGGATATGAAAACTTTGCATCCCATGGATTTGGAAGAATTTTTATTTGCACTTGATGAAAGCGAATTAGTTAACGCTATTAGAAATTCTTTTGACAATAACCATCCTTTGCCTGAGGTGTTGCATAAAATTGCCATGGATTACTACAAGCAATACCTTATTATTGGTGGCATGCCTGAATGTGTTTACCAATTTACTAAAACGAGAGATTATATTTTTACTAGACATTTGCAGAATAATATTTTGCTTAGCTACCTTAACGACATGAGTAAGTACAATACCCTTAATGAAATTAAAAAGACGAGGCTTGCTTATGATAATATAACTGTGCAGCTTTCAAAGAAAAATACTCGCTTTCAATATAAATTGATTAAAAAGGGTGGACGTGCTGCAGAATTTGAAAATGCAATTGAGTGGCTTGTACTTTCTGGTATCGTAGCTAGAATCTTTAATGTTGAACAAATAAAGAAGCCTTTAGACAATTATCGAAACATTGACGCCTTTAAAATTTATGTTTCAGATGTTGGCTTACTTTGCGCCAAGAAAGATGTCATAGCTGAAGATATCTTACTGATGAACAAAGACTTAGATGATTTCAAGGGAGGATTGACGGAAAACTATGTAAATTCTCAATTGATTGCCAATGGTTATAAAACATATTATTGGGAATCTGAACGAGGAGCAGAAATTGACTTTATCATACAGCGTGAAGGCGATATAATTCCCATAGAAGTTAAAAGCGCTGATAATACAAGAGCAAAAAGCTTAAAGGTTTATATGGAAAGATTTAAACCTGCATATGCAATTAAGCTTTCAAGTAAAAACTTTGGCTTTGAAAATGACAAGAAAATAGTTCCTTTATATGCAGCTTTTTGTATTTAAAACTTAATAGCAAATTTTTATGACACTACTCTAAATTTTAGGGTAGTTTTTTTTTTTTGCCCTTCGCTTGCGAAGACATCTTCGTAAGATTTGGAGACAATCATGTCTTGCAAACTGGCGTTGAGCATCTGGCAAAGAGAGCTGTAAATTTAAGGCACCGCCAAAGAAAGAACATTGATGTGGACCCAATACATTGGACACCATTCCCCCTATGAAGCAAGTAAGGAATGATATTCATAGGGGGTTAACCTGAAGAGGTTTTCCTGATATCTTTCATACCTGTAATATCGCATATATTTATCTATTTCACCATAAAGTTCGTCAAAAGA
>JAFTID010000070.1 GCA_017457085.1 Phascolarctobacterium sp. | reverse complement strand
TGTTAGCATGACAGTTTTTGAAGCCTTGTCTTTAATGATTGGATTCGGACTTCTCGTTGCTACCATTATTCTTGGATGTAAGTAATTAGCTTATAAAAAAGAAAAAGACCGCTATGGTTAGCAGCCTCTTCTTCAATGTGTTTAACTAATAACGGAGAGAGCTGACTCGCCAAAATCAGGAATCTCTCTTGTTTCATTATAACATTTTTAAAAAGTTTTGCAAGTATAAACGGCGAGCCAAAGCTTGCCGTTTTATTTTAATTTGGCTCCCTTGCAAGGGGAGCTGTCACGAAGTGACTGAGGGGTTTATCAAATTAGAAGCTGTAGTTAGCGTCAATGAACCATTTCTTGCTGGTGCTGTAGTCGCCTTTTTGATAGCTATAGCTTACGCCGAAGCCCCATTGACCTTTATGAGCTTCAATGCCTACCAAACCGAGGAAGCTGCCATCGTCCATTACTTCATAGCCAATATTGGTTTTGGTACCCAAAGTGGAGAATTCCATTTCACTATCGGTATCACCAAATGCCCAGATGTAGGACAGGTCAACTTTCGGACTTACAGTCCAACCATTGTCGTTAGCAATTTCTTGACGAATGCTTACGCCCAACGGTAACAGCCATACATTTTGACGTTCCATATCATATTTGCTGGAAGCGCATTCAGTAGAATAATCTTCCGGATCAATACTCATGTAACGCAAACCAGTGTAAGGAACGATTTGTACATTTTCGTTTTGATACAATTTTTCAACTTTAACGCCAGCAGTCCAAGTAGTGGTTTCAGGGCTAGCGTTGTAAGTCAAACCAAGAGCTTTAGTTTCTACATCGCTATCAGTTTTTGCATAGCCAATATCAAAGATTACATTGCTGTCATCATTATGGATGCTACCATAGTAACCAATACCCCAGAAATCGTAATCGCTATGAGTACGAGCTGCAGAACCTACACTATTGGTGTCGCCTTCGCCATAGTTGAATGCTAAACCACTTTGGAATTTGTTAACTTTCTTGAAGTCAACGCCCATTACGATGCCATTGTATTGACCTTCATAGGAAGAAGCACCTGCAGTGCTAGGCATATCTTCTACTTCGTCTTTACCGTGAACATATTCTACCCAAATATCTGCACCGCTACCTTCTTCAAGCAAACCTACACCGTGACCACCTTTGTGGGGTGCGCTATGACCGCAGTTAAAGGAGAGACGGTCATTGGTTACGCCAGTTACGTTTTTAACGATGCTTGCAGCAGTACCAGAGTTACCACCTGCTTCTGCCATTTTGGATACAGCTTCAAAAGCTTGACCTGCTACTTTGGAATCAGCTTTAGCCATTGCTTCTACCAATGCTACTGCTTTTTCAGTACCAGTACCATTTGCATTGCCTTCTACACCAGCACTTTGAGCTGCAGTGGTAACTTCATTCAAAAATTGTGCAGTAGAAGAACTTACACCCATTTCAGTTGCCATTTGGTCAGCTTCTTTAGCTACTACTTCCAATTGCAAGCCGTTAGTTGCATCAGCAGTCCAAACACCTTGCATCAAAGTATTCAGATTAGTTACATCCCACTTATCTTTTGCAGCAGTAATATTGCTAAAGCCTTTTGCAATATTGTAAGTATTATAATCAATACCTTCAACAGTTAATTTAGCACCTTGAGTAACGTTCAGAGTAGCATTTTTACCTACACCATTAAGTGCATAAACGCCTTTGTCTTTTTCATAAGTTTTGCCATCAATTACCAAAGTAGAACCTTCATCAAAAGTTGCATTAGTAAGAGTGCTTGCACCTGTCAAGTTCCAAATAGAACCATTTGCAAAGTTGAGAGTAGTAGTACCACTATCAACGGTTTCTACTTTACCATCAAATTGAGAACCTTCTGCACCAAAGGTAGTAGTAATAGAACCACTATTTGCATACATATCACCGGTAATGGTTACTTTTTTACCTTGACTACCGATAATGGTATTACCTACCTCTTCTACATCTACTTTATTATAGTCAGTTGAATTATATACGGCATAGGAACCGGTTTTACCATTTGCTTCAATGTTAACGTTACCTAAAATAGAGATATTAGCATTTGCTTTAGCATAATTTGCACTATCATAAGTTAGGTAAGAATTTACAACACCATACGCATTTCCATTTTCAGAAGTTGCAATAATGTCAACATCGGTATCAGCAGAAACATTGATATCACTACCATATTGCGCTCTAATAGCACTTGCTTTTTCTTTACCTTTTACAGTAACTTTTAAATTTTCACCTACATCAGAAAGGTCATCTTTTAAATCTACATTAGCACCTGTACTAACAATAATACCATAAGCAACACCATTAGTCTCTGCATAAACATCAGCATTGCCACTTATATCAAGTTGTGTACTAGTAGTATTATTATCACCTAACATTCTAATGCCATAAACAGTACCATCAGTAGTAGATTTAACACTAATATCTACATCAGCAAATTGTGCTGTGGACTCAGCCAATCTAACGCCTTGTGCACCAAATTTATCACTATCAGCTTTACCAGTAGCATCAATAGTCAATTTGCCAGTTACACTCACTGTTGCATTTTCTAAATTCATACCATCAGCTCTACTACCTTCAGAAGTTGCATTAATGGTTGTAGCTGTTAAATCAATATCTGCACCGTTACTACCAACAACACCAATTGTTAACCCCTTGCCAGTAGTCGTAATTTTTGTATCAGCTAAATTTACATCAGCTTGATTCATAGCCACAATACCATATGCTTGTTTATCAGTAGCTGTCGTAGTTGTTGTAATTGTAGCGCTATCAGTGAAAGTTAAAGTGCCGCCATCAACTTTAATAGCATCAGCTCTACCAACGCTGTTAGCTGCGGTAACATTAGCGTTACCAGTCAACGTAACACTAGTTCCAGCACCCGTTGCTAAAATAGCATTAATACGAACATCTGCGGAATCTCCTTTATAATCTGAAGTAATATTGACTTTTTTAGAATTTAAACTAACTATTGCCCCATCACTAGCTTCAACCGTTGGATTTTTCCCTGAAGAAGTAAGAGAAATAGATTCTACAGTATTTAAATATATAGTGCCACTACTTGCATTAACGGCTCTATAAGAGTCTTCAATATTAATTTTATTTGCCTCAACTTTAATATTTGCACCAGTACCAACTTGAAAAACTCTACCTGTTGTGGAGCCTTCGATAGAATCAATATCTTTTAGTTCTATTTCACCTTTATCAGTAGCATAAATATAATTTGCAGCTTCACCTTCAATTTTTATGGTCTTTACATTCGTTACAGAGGTTTTTGAATATGCTTGCTGCGCTTTAATATGTTCACCTTCCCCATTTTCGCTTAAAGTAATTGTTTCTACACCAGTACCAATTACTTCACCATTATTAATTACAGCATAAATACTATGAGGTTCGTCAGTTTTTGACAAAGCATCTGATGTTGTATTGAAGCCTTTATAGTATTCATCATTTTGCTTTACATCGCCAATATATATTTCTTTATTGCTATCTTCTGCCTTAATAACAATATCATTGCCATTAAGACTTACAATGTGAGTTACAACATCAGCTTTGGTAAGTGTATTACCTGTGGGATCATCATAATTAACAAGTGCTTTTCGTTCTTCTTTAGTTTCATAATTAACTTCCGCCGCCATAGCACTACCAGTAATCACAAACGCCATCAATGCGCCCAAAGCCAAGCTTCTTTTCAACATCTTCTTACTCATAAAAAAACGCCTTCTTTCCTTAAAATTTTTAGTACAAAGCTAAGTAAGAAATAAATTTTATTACAAGCTGCTCTTTGCAGCTATATAACTTAACCCCTCAGTCTGCTCATTACATTCGCAGCCAGCTCCCCTTCCAGGGGCGCCATTTCATAGTCCTTTAATATCCACTGCTTTCAGCAGCTTCAAAATCTTTACTGCATCCTCTAGCTCTATTGCTTGCTTCGTAGCAGGTGCTTCACTTGCGTTATCATCCTGTGCAACCTTTTCGTCAAAGTCTACGAAAAAGTCTGCCATTCTGCAGTTCATAATCTCCTGCATTTTGAAAAGGTTCTGGGTGGTGATGGCTGTCCTGCCACCTTCCATGTTGCTTAGGTTTGTTTGGGATAGACCTAGCATTTCTGCCATATTAGTTTGGGAAATACCCCTGTCCATGCGCAAATACTTAACCCTACGCCCTAGCACCTTAAAATTTTCTTGCATACCCGCCACCTCGCAATTTTTTAAATCACACACAATTTTTTAATCTATTCTTCAGATTTGTTTTTATTATAGCACGGTTGTCCCCCCCGTAAAGACACTTCGTGTTAGAGATTGCCTTAATTTTACTGTCTACCCGAAGTGACTTACTCTTGTTCGCAATGCCACTAACTTCGTCATTTGGTTTCGTCTTTGTATTTACCGCTTGCTTTTGCCACTGCTCAAAGAACGTAAAGTAGTCGTTACGCCAGGCGAGCACTAACAACTCAAAAGGATTTACTTCCATTCCCTCACAAATTAACAAGATGGTTTCTATGCCTCCGCTATGCTTACCTTGCTCCAATAATCTTATCTGCCTTGTACTAACACCAGACAAAATGCTTAGTTCATGCTGTTTTAAATTCTTTCTTTTACGCATAGTCTTTATTGCTTCACCTAGCATTTTAATTTTAATGTTAAAGCTTTTCATTGCACTGCACCTCACTTGTATAAATTGTATATTTGATTATCAACATTGACTACTAAAGGGATAAATTTATCCCTTTGCTTGCCTTGTTTTGTAAATTGTGCTATTGTGAGGCTGTCTAGTACTGGAACAGCTACGATTCGTCATCCTCAAAATAAATCAAAATCTACATATTTGGAGGATGATAAAAAATTAAAACTTTTTCTAACACTAAAAAATTGACTCCTGACGAGTTAAGAGTGCTTCTACCCGATGCGCAAGCTGGCAACCAAGCTGCCATCGATCGTATTTGTGAAGCTTACTCCCGTTTAATCTTCAAGCTTAGCCATCGTGACATTACCTGTTGCGTGCTAGGTGAAGATGCTGAAAACACCGCTTGGATGTGGTTTCTGGAGCTTGTACATTCTTATCATGGTGATAAGTTTGAAAAGTTTCCGGGGCTTGCCCGCAGATATTTAATTTATAAGTTCGTGCGATTAATGAAACGTGAAGGCACGCAATGGGACAAGGAAACCAAAAGAGACGCTTCCTGCGTTAACAACCCTTTCGGCGGTGCAGAAGACGATAATCTTACCAATGTGCTAAACAGTTTGGCACTAAGGCAAGAATTTAGTAAGCTTACCAAAAAGCAGCAGGAGATTCTTAATTTGTATTTTGGTAGTCAAAAAAGCCAACGTGAAATTGCAACGCTATATGGTTACAGTACGCGTGGGGTGGGTTATCAGAAGGACTTGGCTATAAAATTAATTCGCGATAAGTTTTACAAGTAGCCAGTCAAAAGTATAAGTTAATAATGTTTTAAGCAGTACAAAAGCCCCGTCCGGTTTCGGACGGGGCTTGTTGTTTGTATAAGTTTATATTTACTACTGTCAAAGGGTAATAGGAAAAATAGGGCAAAGAAATAAAAGGAGAGGAACGAGAAGAAGAAAACCAACAAAAGAAGAAGAGCAAGGAGAGGAAAAAAAGAAAGCTCACTATATGAGTTTACACCAGAAAGTTAAAACGGCAGATTTCTTAGAAAAAAATTTCTTCGGCAACAGTCAAAATCAATGGGCTGTTGCTTTTATTTTTAGTGGCTCTAGAAAATTCTTAAAAATATTTTTTGTCAATTTCTGCCGTTTGGGGTTGCTCATGTAAACTCATATAGTGAAAGGTGCAATCAACCGCGCGGAACACCTTGCTAAACACCCTCCCCTTACAAACGGAGGAAGCAATTAAAAATGAAAGGAGCTAACCCAACCTTTGAACAACCAACCTAAACTAATCACCCAAGAAGAACTGCACAAGCTTGCCAGCAAAACTGTAGGCAGTGCGAAGAAGATTTACCTGCACTACACTCCCCAAGAGGGTGCAATGGTAATCAAGTTTTTATTTTAATCACGAAAGGATGTATAATAATGGCTATTTCTCAAAATTTATTGAAACGCAGTTTAGTAATTAACGTGGAAGACGGTATTAACGCTGATGGCAGCACCCGCACCAAAAGCCGTACCTACAGCGAAATCAAGGAGGATTCCACCGTGGACAACTTGTTCGCCGCCGGCAACGCACTTGCCAGTCTGATGGCAACTCCTATGGTGAGCATCATGCTCAGTGACCGTTGCGAGCTTTTGGAAGCGTAACGCTCCTCCTGCCTATGTGGAACAAATTTTGGCGTGCGGTAGCACGCATCTTACTAAAGCTTATTGCTTGGGAACGTAAGTAACGCCCTAAGTCAACAAGCTAACAACACAAATAAACCCCTTAGCTGCGAATATAATGGGCAGACTGAGGGGTAATACCAGAAAGGAAAAACAATATGGAACAAACTTTAGAACTTGTATTTAAAAACGCCGAAGGTGATACCAAGGTTATCACCGTAACTGACCCCCGTGACAACATCACCGCAGAAGAAGCCAATGAAGCAATGGAAATCATCCTCGCTTCCAACGTTATCGAAACCAGTGGTGGCGACCTGACTGAAATTGTAGAAGCACGCTTGCGTATTACTCAAGTAACTGTGCTGCAATAACCCCTCCGTCATTGCTTCGCAATTCCACCCAGCCCAGGCTGCCTTCTCTTGCCTGCGGCAATTCACCTTGTCCCCTTGCAGGGGCGGCAAACAAAAAACGGAAGGCTCCTGTTAAGGGAGTCTTCCGTTAATTTTATAAGGTTACTTATTTCGCTTTTTTCAAGAATTTACCATACATTTCATGATCATCTTTCATCATCTTGTTGCATTCTTCACCGATGATGCAGGTAGGATCAATACCTTGTTTCATGAAATATTCTTTGAACTCTTTGGATTCGCAAACTTTTTTAGCTGCGTTGCGCAATACGTCCAATTTTTCTTTCGGAGTATCTTTCGGAGCAACGAGAGCTGCCCAAGCACGGATGGTCATATCGTGACCAAGTTCTTTGAAGGTAGGAACATCTTTGTAGATTTCGCTACGGGTTGCAGCCATTACAGCCAAAATTTTCAAATTGCCAGCTTCAACTTGGCTCTTGAAGGAAGAGGGGTCAGCCAAAGTAGCATTGATGTGTTTGCCTGCCAAGGCAGCAGCAATGTCAGCAGTTCCTTTCGGATAGGGAACGTGTTTGAATTTTACGCCAAATTTTTCTTCAAAGTTCAATGCAGCAATGTGCCAGATAGCGCCGATACCGGAGTTACCCATTTGCACTTTGCCAGGGTTAGCTTTTGCATAAGCTACAAATTCGTCAACGCTGTTGAACGGAGCTTCTTTAGCAACAATCAATGCAGCAGGTGCCGCAATGGGTGCGCAGATAGCAGTGTAATCAGCGTAGGTGTTTTTGCATTTGCCTTGGTGGGGGAACATTGCCAATTCAACGGTTACCATGCCGAGGGTATGACCATTGGGTTTAGCGTTAGCAGTTTCAACCATACCGGTTACGCCGCCACCATCAGGTTTGTTTACGGGAACAAATTTGCTGCCAGCCAATTCTTTTTGGATGAATTGGATAACGCCACGAGCAGAGGTATCAGTACCGCCACCGGGAGCTTTGGGGATAATTACAGTAATGTCACCATCAGCAGGGTAAGCAGCTTTTTTAGCATCGCCACCGCAGCCTGCAACCATTACTGCCATGGTCAGCAATGCCATCAGAACAACGAGAATCTTTTTCATCTTAGTGCACTCCTTAAATTTTTAATACACATTAAAATTATAAATGCCCTCGCAAAAAAAGGCAATAATTAAAATATTAAGACTTTTAATTAGCTAATTCTTCTTTTGCCAAACGCACGCAGGCAATATTTTTTCTGTTCCAAGTGTAGGTAATAACCAAGCCTTCGCTGTTTGCGATAATGGCGGGATAGGAGAATTCCCCCGGTTCGCTTTCCAAATCGTAAAGCTTATGCCAAGTTAAACCATTGTCCTTAGATTTAAACAGGCTCAAAGGTGAGCGCATACCCCAATTTGCCTGCACAGGGTTACAAACTAGGTACAAGCAGTTATCAAAGGGAGCCTTCACCAAATCTAAACCACTGTTATTATTGGGGAGCTCTGTTTTGTAAGCATCGCTCCAAGTTTTGCCGTAATCTTCACTATCTGCACGGTAAACGTAGCCTTCGCTACTACGGAGCAGCATATGCACCCTGCCCGCTTCACTTTCCCACAAGCTAGGCTGAATTACCCCGCGCCCGTAAAAGGACTGCTCACTTACGGCAATGTTGCTTTCGGCAGTTTTTTCACCAGCGCTGTAAACCAAGCCTGCAATTTTGATAGGCACAGTTTTTTCCCAAGTTTGGCAATCGTCACTGCTTACATCTACAAAGGCATACCATTCCCCTTTTTCAATGGAACCACCTGCAAGTATAGTACCATTACTCAAAATGATAGGCTTGTTGCGCACGGGGCCTCTTCCTCCGCTGACGTCGCCTGCTACCATTTCACAAGGCTCACTCCAAGTTTTGCCATGGTCTTCGGAAATGCGCAGATAAGTTTTCCAATCGGAGATTTGCTGTCCTTCTTTGTAAAAGAGGTGCAATTTGCCAGCATTGTTGTAAAAAAGCACAGGGTTCCAGTTTGCCTCTACCCCATCTGCCAATTTGATAGGAGTAGTCAACTCGCCATTGAGTTTTCTGCTACTCCAGATAGCAACATCTGCGTTGCCCTCGTGAGTGCCGCCAAACCAACAGCTCAGCAAGCCGTCAGGAGTTTCTATTACAGTAGATGCGTGACAAAAATCTGTAGGGAGCTTCGCAATTATAAGTTCTTTTTGCATATTAATCACCAACACTCCATCTATCAAAAAATTTAAGCTGTTTTTGGTACAAAGCAACCATTCTGCCAACCAATACGGCACCTGCTATGGTTCCAATCCCCACCCCATTCAAAGCACCAAACTCATAAATGGAAATGATTATACTGATAAGTACAAGACTAATATCAAAGCAGTTTTTGATAAAACTAAATTCTTTTTTAAGGGCAAAGGCTATCGCAATTACAACGCCTTCACCTGCTGCCATAAAAATTTTAGCACGCACACACAGGAATACTCCAAAGGCGATAAAGACAACGCTTAATAAGCACAACACCCACTGCTCAAATAAATTTGCAGGAACAACTGCTTCCAATAACTTCATAAACCAATCAATCATATTACCAAAAAATAAGGTTGTAAGTACCTGTCCAATCAATTCGCGCCAATATATTCCCTTCATAAGTAAAGGCTGTACTAAAACAAAGGCAATGTTTAGGAATATAGTAACCTCTCCAAAAGACCAAGGAATACATAAACTTAAAACCAAAGGTAGGCTGGAAATAGGAGTTGTGCCCAAATATGCCTTGCAAGACAAAACAATCCCAAATGTCATACATATTAATCCCACTATCATCATTATGATACGTGGGCATAAATGAATCTCTTTCACTGCACCACTCCTTTTCCTATATACTGTATTATTCTAACTCAAAATCATGACAAATACCACAACAAAAAAGAGCCTGCCTAAACAGACAAGCTCTTTGGTTAGAACACCATCAAAACTTGGTATGTGGTCACACCTATATCATATTGGCGCAATTGACTTTCAGCTACCATCAAAATTTAACAAAACACTAACTTCAGAAACAGTATAACTGTTTCCTCATAATTATCAGAGCGCACCCCTCACTTTTGACAGACACCGCATAAAATCCAACCCGCAGGTAGCTTCTATGACATTCATAAGTTATTCAAATAAACACAAATAGAAATTATTTTCATCAAAATTATTCTTATCTAGAGTGCAACTAACAACCTTATCAGCAATTGATAAATCAAACTCAAAATAACCAGCAACTAAATATCCATATGAAAACTTCTTATTTGTATTAAATTTAATTGTAACCAAGTTACTATTATCGCCACCTATAATTTTAAAATTTCTTATTTCCTCAGACTGATTAACGTTACTTTTATAGACTCTAGTATGTTTTATATGCTGTTGAGTAACGTACGGCTTATTAAATTTCTTGTTTGCTAACTTACTATAGTCAAAATAACTTCTACCAGTAGCATATTCTGCTGTCTCAAGTAAAACACAATCTGGTTTAAACACGTTCAGGTAATAATCCAAATTTAAGAAATTTTGGTAATTATGAACTGCGTAGGTTTCTTTAAATGCTCCTTTATAAAAATCACGATTCCGATTATAATAACTGCCATGAAAAAATAATACTCTAGGTAAATCTTCTGCATTATTTTTTTCATAGCACTGAAAAGCTCTAAAATTTTTATGCAAATCTATGTCTTTAAAGTTATTTGTAATGTTTATTACGTCATCATATTTGTATTGGAAACGAGGTACTAATTCTGATATTTCAAATTTTGATACTGGCAATGAAGTTTCTAGTTTTTGATCAATATTAAAATCTTCTATTTTATTAAGTGATATCATTGAAAAATCTTTCTGTAAGGCTTTGTACATATTATTAGTTCCATAAAATTGACCCAAATCGTTCCAATGCCCAGCATCATATTTCTTATTATAGATTTGTTTGTCAAGTGCTAATTTTGTTAAATATTCTTTATTGCTTACATAATTAACATTATACTTATCCAATTCCTTATAAAAGACATCATAGAATTTATTTTCGTATTTAAAACCTTTAGGTAAATATTTATTATAAACAGTAGTTTTCGAAGGATTAATACAATACAAAAATTTTATGTTACGTTCATCACAGTAGGCTTGCACTCTTGAAAGATATCGTGCAAATGCCGATATAAATTTTTCATCTATTTGGGGTCTCCGAACCTTGAAGAAAACATATCCATCTTGTCCATAACAATATGTAGGATGTGTCATCTCCCCAAAAATATAATCATTAAGCCATAAATAATTTGTTATAGCATTTTCACGAAAGCCCATTCTCATGGACAAATAGTTATCAATACCTTTAGAAGTTAATTTTTTACCACTCTCTAATTTAGGTAAATAAGTATTATCAATCATAGATTTAGCATCTTTATCAAAATTAAAATTATACCAAGGTATCAAAATACTGAAAATAATTATACAAAAGAATAATATTTTTGATTTATTCATAATATACCTCAAAACTGAAAGTAAATAAATGGAGAATAACCTTTATTCAGAATACTTATTATGCTGCAATAAAATAATAAAACTACGATGACCATTTTCACACATTCATATTCCCGTTTATTTGCTAAATACTGTTTAATTTTTACAATTTTTTTATCATTAACAAGTAGTAACCATAATATTACAGAACATATTAAAAATAAAATCTTAGGTTGTAAAAAGTACTCAAATTCGAATACGATGTTACTATTCTGTAAGCCTAAAAGTTCCTTAAAATATTTTTTTGCACCTAAAATTTTATCAAATCTAAAACAACCCCAACCAATAAATACTATAAGATTAGTATATAGAAATCCTAAAAAGTCACCTAGTGTATTTAGTTTACTCAACCATTCAACTATGTACTTACGTTCTAATACTATCATTAGACCATGAATTAATCCCCAAGCAATAAAAGCTTTAGTATTTCCGTGCCAAACCCCTGTTAATAAAAATACTATAAATATATTAAATGATACGCTACCAATCCTATTACCACCCAAGGGGATATATACATACTCTTTAAACCAAGCCCCTAATGAAATATGCCATCTTCTCCAAAACTCGGTGATTGATTTACTAGCGTATGGAAAATTAAAGTTTTCATTAATATTGAATCCAAAAATTTTTGAAACACCAATTGCCATATCAGAATAAGCAGAAAATTCGATGTATAGTTGAAGACCATACAAAAATACCGCAAACCAAGCAGTTGCAACATCAATATTAGAACAATGTTGTATTTGCCTAACAACGCTACCTAACTCATCAGCAAACAGTGTTTTCTTAGACAATCCAAAAATGAATCTAACTATTCCTTCATAGCATAAATTTATGTTAAACTCCCTATCTATTATTTGTTTTTTAAAATCAGTATATTTTACTATGGGTCCTTGAATCAGTTTTGGAAAATATAAAATATAAGTACAACAATTAATAAATTCTTGCTTAGTATTAAGCCATAGAGCATTTTCTTTATAAGAATCAACTAAATATGAAATACAATGAAACACAATAAACGAAATACCTAATGGCATTATAAAAACATTAAAAGATTTTGCAACTACAGGTATACTAATACAATATTTAAAGAAAGCAAGAAACGCTAAATTACATAAAACACCTACGCATAAAAAGAATTTACCTTGGGTAACGCGCATTAAATAACATATTAAGAAATTAAATAGAATTAAAACGATAACAGAATTTAAACACTCTTTTCCACCCCACCAACAAAATATCAACGAAAACGCAATTAATAAAATATTTAAAACATTAGTCCTACCAATTCTTGATAACAAACAATATAAACCTGCCACTATAGGAAGAAATAAAAACACAAATGATACTGAATTAAAAGCCATACAACACCAATCCTTAACTTACATTTTATGAGTATCTAAAATGGATACTTATAATTGTATCATTTATATTTACTTCTCGCAATTAGAAAAACTTTTTCCCTTATACTAGACTTGAGAGGATATGTAATAAAGTTGGTGTCATTATGAATAAACTTGTCATTGGTAACAAAATTAAATATGAACGACAGCGCTTTGGATTAACATTAGATGAACTTGGAAGACGTTTGGGTGTTTCAAAACAATGTTTAAGTGGTTGGGAACATGGACGAAATATGCCTGACATAATTTCACTACATAATATTTCTTTGATTTTTAATATCGATATTAAAGACTTTTTGGCCGAAACAAAAACTGATTCAACTGTTGAGAAAAACAAATCACTAATTTTTGATACGATAACTGAAAAAGAACTTCTTATAATAGAAAAATTCAGAAGTATGAGTCCCGATAAAAGAAAAGCACTTGAAATACTATTAGATATAAAAAGTAATACAAAATACGAAGCAGATAAAAGCTAAAATAACTTTTATCTGCTTTAGTATTTAGAATGTAAAAAAGGACTTACCCTTGCGGATAAGTCCTTATAGTGCCCAAATTATTTACGGATACCGAGTTTAGCAATAATTGCACGATAACGTTCGATATCTTTTTTCATCAGGTAGTTCAACAAACCACGACGTTTACCTACCATTTTGAGCAGGCCACGACGGGAATGATGGTCTTTTTTGTGTTCTTTCAAGTGTTCGGTCAAGTATTTGATACGGCCGGTCAATACAGCGATTTGTACTTCCGGAGAACCAGTGTCGCCTTCGTGGCGAGCGTTGTCAACGATAATAGATTGTTTT
>JAFTID010000002.1 GCA_017457085.1 Phascolarctobacterium sp. | reverse complement strand
GCCAAAGGCCTAATCATTCTTGCCATATTACATACCGGGCAGTTTCATGCCACCGGTAATTTTAGCCATTTCTTTTTCGGACATTTCGTCAGCTTGACGGATGCCTTCGTTAACTGCGGAAACAATCATATCTTCCAGCATTTCGATATCATCAACGTCTACTGCATCCGGATTAATTTTAATGGAAACCAATTCTTTGCAACCGCTTACAACTACGGTTACAGCGCCACCGCCAACAGTAGCTTCTACAGTACGTTTTTTAAGTTCTTCTTGTGCTTTCAACATATCGTTTTGCATTTTTTGAACTTTTTTCATCATTGCTTGCATGTTACCCATGCCACCACCAGGAAACATAATAAATCCTCCTTAAAATTAACAAAATATTTTTTACAGTTCTTGTAGGGTGCCACCAAAAACATTATGGGCTTTCTTAACACTGTCAGGCACGTTTTCAGGACTTGCCTGAGGTAAGGGAGCCTTTTCTTTTTGTCCCTGGGGCTTTGCCACAGGCTTAGTAGCACCGGGAACAACACATTCCAGTCTGATGGACTGCCTTGCAATACGTAAAAGCACATCCTCAAAGACTTTCCTGTAATCATCTTTATTCATACGGTCACATTGGAAGGCTGCCTTAAAGCCAACTCGCAATATTCCGTTGAGATAACTAATAACTTTACCGCCTTTGGCACAAGAAACCATGGCGATTTTCTTTTCAGCAGAGAGCATTTCCAGAGTCTTGCTCCAGTATTCTTCGCCAGTTGCAAAGTCTCCGCCGTATTCTTCCACTTCCACAACTTGTGCCTGCGCTTTAGGCAAATCTGTCAGCGCAGAAGCAAGAGTTTTGGCTTGGGAAGCTTGTGGTTTCACAGCAAGCTTCGCTTCCATTTTGGAAGCTTCCTGCACATTTTGAGCGGGCGCTTGCATTTTCGAAGGCTCTTGTCTAAATTCGGAAGGAGCTTTCATTTCAGAAAGCTCTTGTCCGTTTTGGAAAGGAGCTTCTGATTTTGGAACACTACGTTCCATTTTGGAAGGAGCTGCTTCGTAGCGAACGCTTACACCGTTTGCCACTTGCTTTTCCAATTGCTCAACACGAGCTGCCAACGCAGCAAGAGTGCTACCTTCCTGACGGCACAAGTCAAACAAGCACAGCTCTGCAGTAATGCGAGGACGTACTGTCCAACGCAGTTCGCCAAGAGCAGAATGCAGACGTTCTTCTGCCGCCAGCAATCTATCGTTACCGTAAAGAGGCGCGCTTTCAGCAAGTGCCTCTTCCGTATCTGTCAAGTAAACCTCTTGGTAAGAGGGAGCAGCCTTGTAAAGCAGCAAGACTCTTAAATATTCTGCCAGCTCTGTTAAAACTTGGCGCACATCTTTGCCTTGTTCAAGTAAAAAGTTCAGCTTCGCCAAGGTTGCAGAAAGGTCTTGCCTGCCAATGGCTTGGACAAGCTCACGCAAGGTTTCACGACCGACAATGCCCAGCACCTCACGAACGGTAGCAGCAGTAATCTGCTGTGCCATAACTCCGCATTGGTCAAGTAAGCTGAGCGCATCACGCATACCGCCTTCGGACTGAATGGCGATTAAGCGCAGGGCTTCCCTGTCAACAGCAATACCACTTTTTTCTGCAATCATTGCCAAATGGTCAATGATTTCTTCCACCGTTACGCGACGGAAGTCAAATCGTTGACAGCGGGAATGAATAGTTGCAGGAATTTTGTGGGGGTCTGTTGTTGCGAGAATAAAGATTACGTGACCAGGAGGTTCTTCCAAAGTTTTCAAAAGTGCATTGAAAGCTTCTGTGGAAAGCATGTGCACTTCGTCAATGATGAAAACCTTGTACCTGCCATTAACAGGAGAGTAGGCAGTTTGGTCGCGCAAACTTTTTATTTCATCAATACCACGATTGGAGGCAGCATCAATTTCGATAACGTCCATGGAAGCGCCTGCAGTAATGCGCTCGCAATTAATGCACTCACCACAGGGATGAGCAGTTGGTCCCTTGTCGCAGTTAAGTGCTTTAGCCAAGATGCGCGCCGTACTAGTTTTACCAGTACCACGGGGGCCGGTAAACAAATAGGCGTGAGCAATCCTACCACTTGCCAAAGCATTGGAAAGCGCAGTCTTGACAGCTTGTTGTCCTACAAGAGTATCGAAATCCTGAGGGCGCCATCTGCGATATAAAGCAACGTAAGCCATGGGAAAGCCTCCTTTCAGGTAAAGTCTTCTAATCTATATAATTATAATATACTTCGCGTAATTTTTCTACAAATAATATTGCAATCAGTCATTGTTACCCAACGCCAGCAAGCAGAGCCTACTGCTTTCGTTTACGTCAACTCACCTTGCAATTTCAAAAACACCTAGCAATAAAACAAAAAGCACCGCTACAAAAGCGATGCAATAAAAAATTCCCTGCACAATCGTGAGACCGGGCACCCCTGCGGCACATGATAGTATCCGCTTAAGGCTGCTACCTTCCGATCCTGACCTGGTTCACGGGCTACCATTGCGCAGGACCCGGACCCACGATTCTACAGAGAATTAAAAAAGCCGCTGTTGCGGCACGTTTTTAAGTGGCGGAGAGAGAGGGATTCGAACCCTCGGTACGCTTATCACGTACACACGCTTTCCAGGCGTGCACCTTCAACCGCTCGGTCATCTCTCCAAGGTTGAAAACTTTAATCAATTTTCAATTTTGTGCCAGTACATACGTACTTGCAGTAAAACAACTGCAAGTAGTATTATACTGGCTTTTATATTTGAAGTCAAGAACTTTTTTAAAAAATTGTTAAAATTTTAACAATCAATCATCAGCTGCATCATCTGCAGGTAAAAGTAAAATTCCGCAAGTAGAATTGAGCACTACGTTTTGCGCAGTACTGCCCATTACCAAACCCTTCACAAGACCAGCGCCGGTTTTAGAAATAATGATAAGGTTAGCGTGCTCTTGGCGAGCAAGATGCACAATCTCTTTGGAAGCTGCGCCACGGCTAATACGAAAATCTGCATCAATGCCAAAAATTTTCAGCTCATCAACCAATTCCTGCAGGAACATACGGGCGTTGCCATATTTTTCCTTGTAATCTTCCTTGCTACGGAAGCGTTCAATAACGTGGATGAAGATTACGTTGCCAACGAACTCTCTCAAGCCACGCACTACGTTCAAGGCAGCCAAAGATTTTTTGGAAAAATCTGTAGGAATTAAAATGGTATCTAAAAGCTTGGAGGCATCTGCTCCACCATCCTTACTAATGAACAGGGGCAAAGTGGTTGCCCTAGCTAGGTCAAAGGTGGTGCTACCCATCAAGGTACTTTTCAAAAAGCCTTTGCCGTGGGAAGCAACCATCAGCAAATCTGCTTCATGTTCTTCACCAGCATCACAAATTGCTTCAAAGGGTTCATCACCAACGGGAGTAATAACACTTACTTCCTCATAGCCTGCCTGTTCTAAATCATTTTTATAACCTTCTAAACGACTGTTAACTTTTTTAAAGTTACTACCGTCAGGGTCGGCGTCATCGTCGTCATCAAAAACGTGCGCCAAAACCACTTCAGTTTCTGTGTCGGGGCAAAGGCTGAACAGACACTCGGTAAGATTATCGGACTGGGGCGTCAAATCGGTCGCCAGTAGGACCTTTGCGAATGTACTCATCTAAATGCTCCTTATAACTAATTCTATAATACCCCTCAGTCAGCTTCGCTGACAGCTCCCCTTTCAGGGGCGCCAAGGGTTTATTGCTTATACCGTAAAGACTTTACCGGGGTTTAAAATGTTATTGGGGTCTAAAGACCTTTTAATCGTTCTCATAATCTCCAGCTCTACAGGATTAGTGTAGGTCTCCATTGCGGTAACCTTCTTCGCACCAATGCCATGTTCGCCACTGATACGACCACCAAGGCTATAAACATATTCATAAGCCTCTGCGTGGAAGCGATTTACTTCGTCTTCCCATTGCTCGTCGGTCATATCGCATTTCAAAATTTGGAAGTGCAAATTGCCGTCACCTGCGTGAGCAAGGCACAACAGCTTAAAGCTGTAAGCTTTGGCAACTTCGTTAAGGTGTTCAATGCAATCAGCAATTTTATCTACGGGAACAACAAGGTCGTCAGAATGACTTACCTTACTCAAAACGCGAGTGCCTTCCAAGCAGTTACGACGTACTTTCCACACACGTTCGTCAGCTTCCAGAACGTCGGTGGCTCCACATTGAGTGCAGATTTCGTCCAGCTGTTCCATCTTCATGTCCAGCTCGTCTTCGTTAAAGGTTTCTACAGTAACGATTACGTAGCTGCCATCTTCGTAGTGAGGCAGGCGAATTTCAGTGAAATCACTTGCGGCACGGACAAAGCCATTGTCCATAAATTCAATACTGGTAGGATTCAGACCAGCTTTAATCAAATTAGGAACAAGGTCAACTGCTTTCTTCACATCAGTAAATACTGCGAGGATATCAATCTTGTAGGGGCACAGGGGCAAAAGCTTCAAGGTTGCCTTGGTAATGATGCCCAAGGTACCTTCACTACCCATTACAAGTTGGTCAAGGCAGTAGCCGGTAGAACATTTTTTCAAACGGTTACCCAGCTCTACAATTTCGCCGATAGGGGTAACTACTTCGATGCTGTAAACTTGGTGGCGGGTAGTGCCGTAACGTACAGCCTTATTGCCACCTGCGTTAGTTGCAATGTTACCGCCAATCAAGCAGCTATCTGCACTGCAGGGGTCACCTGCGTAGAGGAAGCCTGCTTCATTCGCCATCTTTTGAATTTCGATAGTGCGGGCGCCAGCTTCAACAATCATGTACATAGCCTCAGTGTTCATTTCAATAATCTTGTCCATGCGTTCCAAAAGCAGAACGATACCACCGTGAACAGGCACTGCACCGCAGGAAACACTGGTGCCTGCACTGCGAGGGGTTACAGGAACAAGATATTTATTAGCAATTTTCATAACCTCTACTACTTCTTCGGTACTACCGGGCAGTACAACTACTTCCGGCAGATGATGGAAGCGAGGGTCAGTTTCTTCATCAGTTTTGTAACGGTCTAAAGTTTCTTCGTCAACCTTGACGTTTTCTGCACCAAGGGCAGCACGCAAGGCTTCGAGAACTTCTTCCGTTACGGGGTTGTATTGAGTCATTTGGGGACAGTTCCTTTCTTACCCCTCAGTCAGCTTCGCTGACAGCTCCCCTTTCAGGGGTGCCAAGGGTTATTACATATAAAAATTTTAAATGTACGTCGAGCAAGCAATCGACGTTCCGACACAGTTAGACTGTGCTTATCACGCGTTTACATATTAAATATCTTACCGGGGTTCAGAATGAGATTGGGATCCCAAGCAAGCTTAATCTTCTTCATCAAATCCAGTTCGCCAGCAGGAGTGAACTCTTCCATGTAGCCAAGCTTTTTAGCGCCAATGCCGTGTTCGCCAGCCATACGTCCGCCCAGTTCGTAAACGTAAGCATAAACTTCTTTGTGGAAGTCATATACATGTTTTTCCCAATCTTCGTCGCTAAGGTCGCCTTTGCAAAGTACAACGTGAAGGTTGCCATCGCCAACGTGAGCGTTGATTTTTGCAGGAACTGGGAACGGATATTTTTTGTCGATTTCCATAATCTTTTTAATGGTATCAGCAATTTTATCTACGGGAACAACGATATCGTCAGTCAAGGAAACTAAGCTAATAAGGCGTACGGATTCTTGGCAGTTACGACGCATGCTCCAGATGCGGTCATCAGCTTCCAGTACATCTACTGCGCCAGCTTCTTCGCACAAATCATTGAGCTGTTCCATCTTCAGGTCAAGTTCGTCTTCGTTGTAGGTTTCAACAGTGATGATTACATAAATGCCGTCTTCATAATGAGGAGCAGCTTTGAAGTCCAAGTAATCAGCAGTGCTACGCACGTAGGAATTGTCCATGTATTCGATACTAGTAGGGTTCACGCCAGCTTTAATCAGTTTAGGAACAACGTCGATAGCGTTTTGAGGTTCGTCAAATACAGCCAGCATATCGAAACGGTAAGGAGCGAGGGGCAAAAGCTTCAAGGTTGCTTTGGTGATGATACCCAAAGTACCTTCACTACCCATTACCAATTGTTCCATGCAGTAGCCGGTGGAGCATTTTTTCAGACGCGCGCCAACTTCTACAATTTCGCCGGTGGGGGTTACCATTTCGAGGCAATAAACTTGGTTACGGGTTACGCCGTAGCGTACAGCCTTGTTACCGCCTGCGTTGGTTGCAAGGTTGCCACCGATTTGGCAGCTTTCCGCACTACAGGGGTCACCTGCGTAAAGGAAGCCAGCTTCGTTAGCCATTTTTTGAATGTCGATGGTACGCACGCCAGCTTCAACAATCATATACATTGCTTCGGTGTTCATTTCGATAATTTTGTTCATGCGTTCAGTGAGCAGTACGATGCCACCGCAAACAGGAATAGCGCCGTCAGCCAAACTAGTGCCACCACCACGAACGGTAACAGGAACATTATATTTATTGCACAGCTTCACAACTGCGGCAACTTCTTCTGCACTTGCAGGCAGCACTACAGCTTCCGGCAAATGGAATTTTTTCGGGTCAGTTTCTTCATCAGTTTTATATTGGTCAAGCTTATCAGCAGCAGTCCAAACGTTTTCCGCACCGAGAGCTGCTTGAAGTTCTGCTAACATTTCTTCGCAAAAAGGATTATAGGTTTTCATTATTGGTCCCCCTTCATCATTTGTAAATTTATCTTAGGATGAGTATAGCGTTTGCTATTATCCAAGGTCAGCTTGCCTGCGCTAATGGCGCTTTGCGGACACCAATGGAAACAGCCTAAACAGCTTGCACAATTACTGCCAAATTCCGGCTTGCCATCAACCAGCTTGATGTTTTCCATTTGACAAACCTCTGCGCAAATATTACAGCCAATACATTTAGTAGCATCAACGGTCATCACTTCAAAGTTCAATCTGTTTTTCAGATACCACCAGCTAGCAGAAGTTCCGAACAGCTTCCACAGCATCGCTTCCTTCACGGAGCCAAGATCAGCTTTGCCTTCCGCAACCTCCCCCACAATTTTAACAAGGACAGGTTCAGCAGCCTTAAGCTGTGCTTCACGTTTCTCCAAGGGAATACCAAAGAAGTTGTCCGGCATCAGAACTGTTTGACCATAATTTAAGGTGACACCTTTAGTTGCCAAAATCTCGCTCATTTGCTTTAAGGCACGTCCTTGGTTACCGCCCATGGTTACCACACCAAAGCAGTAGTTAGGTTTAGCCTTAAGCTTTTCTAAAAATTTCGCCATAAGGGGAGGTAAGGCAAAGCAGTACACAGGACTAACGATGCCAACCACTTCGTCCTTTACATCATAGGGTTTGCGCAGATAGCTACCAATGGTTTCTAATCTGCACCCTTCTAAATTTTCAGCAATCTGCTGCGCAGCATAAAGGCTATTGCCACTACCGCTTAAATAAAATATAACAGCCATGTTGCCTCCTAAAAAATCATCATAAAAATATTTACAGTATAGAACTTATTATATCGTAAAAAAGCACTAATAGCACACATCTATTCAACAATTTTATATTTTGAATATTTCCCTCCTTGCACTAACACAATAGCCCCATCTTTTTGCAACTTTCTAATTAACTCATACGCTTGATTAGCATTAACTTGCAAAAGATCCACAACATCAGATTTGGTAATAAATCCTCCCTGTGTTTTAGCTAATTTTAAAATCAATTCAGAATATCTAATATCATCAATCCCGGTTTGGCGAACATATTTAATGTTCTCTTTACTGCTTCTATAAAGCTTCGCATTCAATACAAACGACCTGCTATTCCCTCTACCAAATTGTTCAATCAAACCATCTTCCACTAATTTTTCTACCGTAGGTCGAAGTTTTGCTTCGCTAAGATTTGTTAACTCTACAATTCTATCTAAAGTAATTCTTCTCTCATTTTGTATTGCAGAAAGAATCATTAATGCATATATAGACAAGGACTTTCTTCTCTTATTTTGTTCATCAGCCAACATTTTTATAAAACCAAGGTCAGCTTTTGCCCTAGCGATAAAAAGTTTTACATTTTTACTAGTTGATTCTGAATAATCAGGCCAAGGTCTCCCATAATTTATAGACCCTTCAAAAATTCTATCTATGCCACGACCAGTTTTTTCCGCTAACCCGATTCGCTTCAAGGCATCTGCCAAAGCAGGATTTCTACCATGTGGCTCTACCGTTAATAAATTTTTCAAATTTATACCATCAATAAATCCTCCTGGATTACTTACCGTCATCCCTTCATCATCTATCTGAACCCTTACATTTCCTAACATAGTGTAGTCTCTGTGACAAAATGCATTTACAAGGCTTTCACGAAAAGCAGCATTATCAAACTCAGGAATAGCAAATCTAAACAACCCGTATTCCATCTCACGTTCAGGATTCCAAGCCTTCATAAAGGTTTCAAACAGTTCAAATGTTTCCAAAAGAGGTTTTGTAAATTCCTCATTCAACCTTACTTCAGTTCCTTCTAAAACTTGAAATGAAGCCTTAACCGTAGGCATCAATTCTGCTATTTTCTCATCCTTTCCAATCAACAACATACCAGTTACACTAGGAACCATTTTCCCATTTTCGCTCACAACAATCCTTAATGCCTTGTCTAATTCCTCATCAGACAATTGCAACAGATTTTTTTCACCACTAGGACTCGCCTTTATTATCCTACGCAACCTATTTCTTTGTTCATTATCTAAATCCTCTAATGTAGCACCAGCCAATGGTTGTACAGAAATATCAAGTAAGCTCAACTCTGTAAGCCTACTATTTATCTCATAAGCATACATGGGAATATTTTCCGGGGTTCCATCTAACTTTAATCTTCTACGCAGAATCTTACCAGTAGATGTTGATACTATAGATTTACTCATTGGTATTTCTATTTTTAAAACCCACATATTATTTTCAAAAAGTAATTCTGCACGAGTAGATACAGACGGAACTGTATTATTAGCAATTAAAGCTACAACTCCAATTTCATCTTTATGGCAATCATTAACACCAGTAATATCTCCATTATCTTCTACTCCAAGATATAATACTCCGCCATTTGTATTCGCCATCCCAACAACGGCTTCCACTAAGTCTGTATCGGGATATCTTTTCTTATCACTTTTAAATTCTACTTCTAACGTTTCTTTCAAAGGTATAGTTCTCACAACATTACCTCCTTACCTTATCGCAACTCTATTATAACTCAGTTTAACTCGTTAGTCGAGTTAAATGCATAACCCTTAACTCGTGCACGAGTAAACACGAATTAAAACTTATGCTTACAGCACAATCGTTCCAACACCCTTTCAAATCAACATCCAAAGAAAGGCGTAATGTAAAAGAGGCATCCCTTTCGAGACACCTCTGATTCTAAAAGCTATTATTACTACAAAGTGTTAATGACGTTCGTAAGAACTCTTGCCCTGTTACCAACTGCTTCGCCAATACGCTCGACTCTATCCGCATCCAAGAAAGGACTTTGCCCAAGCACATCCCTTACAATAGTTTCAGCCTGCTCAATATTTGAGGCAGCAAAGCTTGGAGCCGTAAGCAGTTTGATTTGCTCCTTATGATTTTGTTTAAAAGGCATTGCCTTTTGATATGTGCCAATCTCCAAACTCAACGCTTCGCACCACAGGCTGGTGCCATTGTCAAACAAGGGAGCAGGTCCTAAAAACTTCAATGTATTAACATCACGAATGAAGCCAAAGTTTCCGTAATGACGGTCAGTATTTTCTACAAGGAAGTCTAAAGCCATCATATTATTTAGGAAACTTTTAACGTTGGGAATTTGCAAATGCTCTACACAACGCAAGAAGTGTTGGTAATCAGATTCATTTTTACCTTTCGGTAAAACACTACGCACAAAATGTGCAGGAACAAGCTCCGTATCTACATCAATAAAATTCTTGCACAAGCACAAGGGACGATTAGCTTCCATTATAATTTTACATGCAACGTGTTCAATCGCTAAGACTTCTGCAATTTGCGACACTGCTACCTCATTATAAGGTTGTTGCAGTAAAGGTGCAGACCCTGCCTTAGCGAGATAGGTTTGCCCATCTATCTTAACCCATTTTTTCTTTAACCAACCATTACTGGAAGCATCCGGAGTAAAAGGATTGATGGCAGGTTTGGAGGAACTCCTGCTAAAAAAAGACTCACCTAACTCTGTAGAAAAATCATTAGTGAAAAAGTTTATATCATCCCAAGTCAGGTCACTACCCACAGGCTTTATCCAATATTGGTCAGAAAGACTTAACCCCAAGCTACGTTTACTAAGGACGGAGGCAGATTCCACATCGTAAAGATGCAGGACAAATTTCAAGCCATCACGACTGGCAGGAATAATACGACTATACCACCATTCATTAAGCCTTGCCACAAGAGTTTTCTTATCAGCGGGGTTGATACCAACAGGGAAAGCTTCGTTATCAAAAACAGTAAAGGCTTCCGTAATGAAACCTGCATCAGAAAGCTGCACTTCAACCAAAGGGCGATTCTTGTTCATCAATATATACTTGTTGCTCATAAAATCACTACCTTTCTGTTGAGGCAAGCTTAAACCTTAATAGTCTTATAAAAATTATAACAAATGTAGGAAGTTTGTAAAGAAAAAGGCACTCTCTTTCGAGAGTGCCTCAGACTGTCGATAAAGGTCACCGAAAGGTGGCCTTTTTTGATATAATTAAACAGGGTGATAAAATTGTTAGTCAGAGAAGAAAACGAGCGTAATATATTGGAATTCGTTAATATGGAAGAACTTGTTCCACAAGACCAT
>JAFTID010000069.1 GCA_017457085.1 Phascolarctobacterium sp. | reverse complement strand
AATTGTACGATAACGCCTTCCGGTTGTTCTTTTTCGATTACGTTGAGCACGTCTTCCAAGGTCAACGGTTCAAAGTACAGTTTATCAGAGATGTCGAAGTCAGTGGAAACGGTTTCCGGGTTGTTGTTGATGATGATGGTTTCGTAGCCCATTTCGCGGAGCGCCCATACAGAATGTACAGAGCAGTAGTCAAATTCTACGCCTTGACCGATACGGATAGGACCGGAACCAAGTACAACAACTTTTTTCTTGTCGCTTACAGCAACTTCGTCTTCTTTTTCGTAGGTGGAATAGTAGTACGGGGTTGCAGCTTCAAATTCTGCAGCGCAGGTATCTACAATTTTATATGCAGGCAGGATGTTGTTTTCTTTACGCATTGCACGTACTTCAAAAGCGTCCTTGCCAACCAGCTTGCCAATTACAGGATCAGCGAAGCCCATTTTCTTAGCTTTCAACAAGAGTGCCGGGGTCAGCTCTTCATTTTTAAGAGCTTCTTCCATTTTCACAATGTTGGTCAGTTTGTGGAGGAACCATTTATCCATCTTGGTAATGTCATAGATGTAGTCAATGGTTACGCCACGGCGGATAGCTTCTGCGATAACAAAAAGACGTTCGTCGTCAGTACGTTTAATACGGTCTTTGATTTCGTCGTCGCTAAGTGCTTTCAGTTCGGGCATTTCCAGATGAATCAAACCAATTTCCAAGGAACGGATTGCTTTCAACAAGGAAGCTTCAAAGCTACGTTCAATAGCCATAACTTCGCCAGTTGCTTTCATTTGAGTACCCAAGGTGCGGTCAGCAGTTACGAATTTATCGAAGGGCCAGCGCGGGAATTTCAATACGATATAGTCAACGGTAGGCTCGAAGCAAGCTTTGGTGGTTTTGGTTACAGCGTTTTCGATTTCGTCCAAGGTGTAGCCAATAGCAATTTTACTGGTTACTTTCGCAATGGGATAACCGGTTGCCTTAGATGCCAAAGCGGAGCTGCGGCTTACGCGGGGGTTAACTTCGATTACATAGTAGTTTTCAGAGAAGGGATCCAGTGCCAATTGTACGTTACAGCCACCGCAAACCCCCAATTCACGAACGATGTCGATAGATGCTTGACGGAGCATGGTCAATTCTCTTTCGTTAAGGGTTTGTGCAGGAGCAACTACAACGGAGTCACCAGTGTGAACGCCAACGGGGTCAACGTTTTCCATAGAGCATACGGTGATGCAGTTGTCAGCAGCGTCACGGATTACTTCGAATTCGATTTCTTTCCAGCCAGCGATGCTGCGTTCAATCAAGCATTGACCGATGGGGCTGTAGCCCAAGCCTTTTTGTACAATGTCAACCAATTCGTCTTCATCGTGAGCAATACCGCCGCCAGTGCCGCCCAAGGTGTAAGCGGGGCGAACGATCAAGGGATAGCCGATTTGACGACCAAATTCGCAAGCAGCCATGATGGTTTCAACGATGGTGCTGTCGGGGATCGGTTGGTTGATTTTTTCCATAGCTTCTTTGAACAATTCGCGGTCTTCGCCACGTTTAATAGCGGAGATTTGAGTGCCAAGAAGTTTTACGTTATAGTCAGCGAGAATGCCTTTTTCTTCCAAAGCCATTGCCAAGTTCAAACCAACTTGACCGCCCAAGGTAGCAAGCAAGGAATCAGGACGTTCACGCTTAATGATATTTTCCAGGAATTCAACATTTACAGGTTCAACGTATACGCGGTCTGCAATGTTTACGTCGGTCATGATGGTTGCAGGGTTAGAGTTTACCAGTACAACTTCGAAGCCTTCTTCTTTCAAAGCACGGCAAGCTTGAGTACCAGCATAGTCAAATTCTGCTGCTTGACCGATGATGATCGGACCGGAGCCGATTACGAGAACTTTTTTAACATCTGTAAGTTTCGGCATGATTAACGACCCTCCATCATTTTAGTAAAAGTATCAAGCAGGTAAGTGTGTTCTACGTCCGGCAAGAATTGTACGGACAAAGCATTTTTACCTTCGTATTTCAAGCCTTCAACGGTGCCGTCGTTGAGTGCTACGTGAGTTAAAGTGATTTCCTTGCCTTCCAAGGATTTTTCATCAACAACATAACCATGGTTTTGAGCGCTGATGTAAACGCGGCCGGTTTCCAAACCTTTAACCGGTTGGTTGCCGTGATGACCGAATTTCATCTTCACGGTTTCAGCACCGTTAGCCAGTGCCATTACCAAGTGACCCATGCAGAAGCCAAGCATAGGCTTCTTGCCAAGCAGTGCTTTAACGGTTTCCACAACTTCAGGCACATCTGCAGGGTTGCCGGGTCCGTTGGTGATTACGATACCATTGGGGTTGTGGCGCAGAATTTCTTCTGCACTGGTGCTTGCCGGGAAAATAGTCAGGTGGCAATCCATACCCATCAAGAAATTGGTAACTTTCTTTTTCAAGCCCAAGTCCAGCACTGCAACATGCAGTTTGCCTTCGCCTACGGTGTAGGTTTCTTTGGTAGTTACTTGTGCAATTTGGTCATGCATTTCCGGAGTTGCCAGCAGAGCATCAATTTCTTCTTGAGTTGCTTCTGCAGAAACGATTACACCTTTCATCACGCCATTGTCGCGAATTTTACGAGTGATGGCACGAGTATCGATGCCTGCCAAAGTCGGAACGTCTTGTTCGTCAAGGAAATCTTCCAAGGAACGTTCGCTACGCCAGTTGCTGGGGTAATCGCACAATTCACCGATTACCAAGCCTTGGCAGTAAGCTTTTCTGCTTTGGTTGAACATATTGTTTACGCCGGCATTGCCAACGATGGGATAAGTCAGAACCATAATTTGACCACAGTATGTGGGGTCAGTAAGCATTTCTTGATAGCCGCACATACCGCCAGTAGTGAATACTACTTCACCTACAGCATTGCGTTTACCATAGAAATCGCCTTCATAAACGCTGCCATCAGCTAAGATTAATTTACCTCTTCTCATTTCGTGCATACTACACCATCTCTCATCACAAATTTGCCCGCCAGCATGGTTGCTACTGCTTTACCTTTGCACTCTTTACCTTCATAAGGAGTGAATTTGCCGCGAGTATAGAATTTAGAGCTATCTACAGTCCATTCTTTATTCAAGTCCACAATAGCAATGTCTGCTACAGAGCCTTCTGCCAAAGTACCACGTTCCAGTTTGAACAGTTTGGAAGGTTCGCAGCTCATTTTGCTAATGATGGTATTCAGGTCAAAAATATTGGTGTGATATAAATCGGTAAGCATTACGCCCAAGGAAGTTTCCAAACCACAGAAACCGCAAGGAGCATATCTGAATTCCACGTCTTTTTCTTCAGGTGCGTGGGGAGCGTGGTCAGTTACGATTGCATCTACAGTACCGTCAAGCACTGCTTCACGCATTGCTTGTACGTGATCCCAGCTGCGGAGCGGCGGAGATACGCGGGTTGCAGGGTTGTAGGTTGCGCAAGCTTCGTCAGTCAAGGTCAGATGGTGAACGGTAACTTCACTGGTTACGTTAACACCTTTTGCTTTGTATTGACGAATGATGTCGATGGCACCTTTACTTGCTACGTGAGCAATGTGTACGTGAGCGCCAGTGTGCTCTGCGATGATGCAGTCACGAGCTACAGCGATGTCTTCGGAAACGGCGGGGATACCCGGCACACCGATTCTTGCGGATACAGCACCTTCGTGCATATAGCCTTCTGCATTCAGTTCAGGTTCAATTGCGTGGCAGATGAGACCTTTGTCAAATGCAGTGATATATTTTGCCGCCAGCATAAAGAGGCGGGTACTCTTTACATATTTACCGTCGTCGGAGAATGCCATTGCGCCACGGAATGCCATGTCGCCCATTTCTGCCAGTTCATCACCACATTCGCCTTTGCTGATTGCACCAATAACTTCTACGTTAGCGTAGCTTTCTTCAGCAGCGCGTTGTTTGATTGCAGAAACAATTGCAGCATTGTCAACTACAGGTTTGGTATTGGGCATACAGGCTACGGTAGTTACACCGCCAGCAGCAGCAGCCTTAGTACCGCTAATGATATCTTCTTTTGCTTCCAAGCCAGGTTCACGCAGGTGAACGTGTAAATCAATCAAGCCAGGAACAACAACCAAACCAGTTGCATCATAAACTTCATCAGCAGCTTCAGTAATATTTTCAGCTAAAGCTTTTACTTTACCGTCCTCAACAAGAACGTCCATTACAGCATCGAGGTTTTGGCTCGGGTCTACTACCCTACCGTTTTTAATCAATGTTTTCAACGTGCTTACCTCCTGTCAAGGTTAAGAATAAGAGAGCCATACGAACTGCTACACCATTTTGAACTTCATCACGGATTGCAGCGTTGTCGCAGTAGCCAACTTCCCAAGAAATTTCCAAGCCACGGTTCATGGGACCGGGATGGAGAACAGTTACGTCAGGTTTCGCCAGTTTCAAGCGAGTTTCGTTAATGCCAAAGATGCGTGCATATTCGCGCGGAGTCGGAAACATGCCTTTCTTTTGGCGTTCTAATTGGATACGCAGGATGTCTACAACATCTGCGCCTTCGATTGCTTCTTCAACACGTTTGTGTACGGTTACGCCCAGGGATTCGATATCATAAGGCATCAAAGTCATAGGACCAGCAACGTGTACATCTGCACCCAGTTTAGTCCAAGCAGCAATGTTAGTACGAGCTACACGACTGTACAGTACGTCGCCGATGATTGCCATTTTCATGCCTTTCATATCAGCGCCTCTTTTTTCACGAATGGTCAAGAGGTCTAACAAACCTTGAGAAGGATGTGCGTGCGCGCCGTCGCCTGCATTGATGATTACAGGTTCTGCAACATTAGCAGCGTAAGCAGCAGCACCTTCGATGGGGTGGCGCATTACAACTGCATCGCAAGCCATGGATTGTACGGTCAGGATGGTATCGCGCAGGCATTCGCCTTTAACAACGCTAGAGGAAGAAGTAGTAATATTTACAACGTCAGCGCCCAAATATTTGCCAGCTAATTCAAAAGAAGTGCGGGTACGGGTACTGGGTTCATAGAACAGGTTAATGATGGATTTACCACGCAGGGACGGAACTTTTTTGATGTCCCTTTTCATGATTTTTTTCATTTCCTCAGCAGTTTTCAACACGAGCTCAATCTCTTCTACGCTGAGGCTTTCCAGGTCGAGTATATCTCTGCCGCTGAGAGATACATTTGCTTTTGCCATTAGCATTACCTCCTGTGATATGTATAATAAAAAAAGCCTTCTTGCCCATGAGGGTACAAGAAGGCCTTAGCTTCATTACTTAAGTCTACCTTGAAGTCTCACGGGACCAATTTAAAGGTACATTTTCGATAGTTATATTTTAACACTAACTGTGCTTTACGTCAAATATTTACGGAGTTTTTTGAAGTTTTTTATAAAGAAAAACTCCGTAAATTTTAGCAAAATATAGTAATAATATCTATTTTTAACTAATCACATCTAATGTTTTTGAGACAGTTTCTATCGCATACAACGGTAAATTTGTAAGCCAATCTTCTTTTTTATAATCCGCCATCGAAGTACGAACAGATATTTTAGGTTCAAACTTCTCTTGATATGTTTTCAAACTCTTTGCTCTAAGATTTACCTCTGCCTTTACTTCAACAGGTACAATCAAATCACCTGTATCAATAATAAAATCAACTTCACAGGAACCTCTATCATTTGTATAATAGTAAATTCCTAAATCTTCAATAGTTTTAAGTTGTTGACAAACATACTGTTCAGTAAGTGCACCCTTGAACTCAACAAAAAGATCATTACCATCAAGCAAAGTACGTTGCCTAAGTCCAGCCATACACCCCAGCAAACCAACATCCACTACAAATAATTTAAATGCTTTTAAATCTTCATACGCTTTTAACGGAATACCGGCTGCATTTACACGACTAACTTTATGAACTAATCCACAGTCTGAAAGCCACATAATTGCAGTTTCATAATCCTTTGCACGTGCACCTTCACGTACCAAACCATAAATAAACTTTTTATTTTCTTTTGCGAGTTGTGAGGAAATGGAATTCCACAACATACGAATTTTAGGAACGATATCATTCGGAGCATGTTTGGAAAAATCTTGTTCATAAGCTGCAAGAATTCTCTTCTGAATTTCACGAACTTCTTTAAAGTCTTTATCATCTACAAAACTTTGGACTGCTTCAGGCATACCACCAACAAAATAGTATTGCTTCAAAGCATCAATATATATTTGCTTGAAACTTGTAATCATTTGATAGTCTCTATTTTCGAGAAGTTCCGCAAAACGTTCTTTACCAGTTGCCATCAAAAACTCTTTAAAAGAAAGAGGATAAAGCTTTAAAAAATCTACCTTCCCTACAGGAAAAGATGTTCCTTGATGTAAAGCAATCCCAAGCAAAGAACCTGCACAAACAATATGATAGTGTGGTGCATTTTCATAGAAGTATTTAAGAGATGATAAGGCTCTTGGAACTTCCTGCACTTCATCAAAAATCAATAACGTATTTTCGGGATCAATTTTTCGTCCCACATATATCTCTAATCCCATAATTAAACGTTCAGTGTTCAAATCAGAAGCAAACAACTCTGCCATTCTAGAATTAGAATCAAAATTAATATATACAGTATCTGCATACGCCTGTTTCCCAAATTCTTTCATAAGCCAAGTTTTCCCAACTTGACGAGCACCTTCAATTATTAAAGGTTTGCGGCGTTTACTTTGTTTCCATTTTAATAATTTTTCTATAGCAATTCGGTACATACACGCACCTCCGTGATTATTCTGTAACTACAGTATAATACCATATTACAAAAATTACAACGAACTTTGTTGATATTACTACACTTTTTACAATGAAGTTTGAGTTTTCGCTCAACAAATAACAAAAAAGCAAGCGTAGCCTAGTCTAAGAACTAAGCTTCGCTTGCTTTAATTCATTCTAAATATTTACAACATTCTTCTTTTTAATGAACAACTTTGATTAAGCTCTAAGTTCAGCTTTGTAAGCTTCCCCAACTTCAGCAATAACCTTCTTCATGCTCGCATCAACTTCTGCATCAGTCAAAGTTCTGTCAGCAGCTTGATAAGTCAGGTTGAACGCCATGGACTTGCAACCTTCAGCAACTTGTTTACCGGTGTAGATGTCAAATACTTTTACGCCAATCAAGAGTTCACCAGCGTGTTCGCGGACAACTGCTTCCAGTTCAGCATTGGTTACTTCTACCGGAACAACAACAGCGATATCGCGGCTCATGCTAGGATATTTAGCCAAGTGTTTGTATTTAGGAACTGCGATTGCAGCAGCAACCAGCGGTTCAACATCCATTTCCAAAAGGTAAGCTTCTTGGGGCAAGCCAAAAGCTTCTTGAGCCAACGGATGAAGTTCGCCAAACCAACCAACTATCTTGCCGTCAACTTCAACTGCACAGGATTTACCAGGATGCAGGTACGGTACTGCATAGTGAACCAGTTTGTAATCGTTGAGCATCAATTTCGCCATCAAGCCTTCAACGATGCCTTTCATGTCGTAGAAATCTACGTTGTCACGGCTGGTACACCAGTTCAAATCGTTAGCTTTACCACTGATTACAGCGCACAGCATGGATTTTTCAGTAGCTTGTTCTTTCAAGGGCAATTCTTTGGGCAGATATACACGACCAACTTCAAAGATTGCTACTTTAGAATGTTGACGTGCCAAGTTGTAAGCAGCAGCGCTCAAAACGCTAGGTGCCATGGTGGTACGCATAATTTTAAATTCATCGGTAATGGGGTTCAAAAGTTCAATAGCAGTACGACGGCTGTCCTCAGCAGGCAATTGCAGTTTGTCAAATGCACTGGGGTTAATGAAGCTGTAGGTCATAACTTCGTTCATACCAACTGCTACCATGTAATCTTGGATGCTATCTTTAACGTCTTCAATTACAAATTGACGACCTTGTGCCATACCAAGTACAGGCATATGGGATTCAATGTGATCCAATCCGTGTACACGTGCAATTTCTTCGCTGATGTCAGCGTTGCAAGTTACGTCATTACGCCAGCTGGGAGCAGTGATTACGAGAGCATCACCCTCTTCTTCCACGCCAAATTCCAAACCGGTCAAGGTCTTAACCATTTCTTCTTTACTGATGGTAATACCAACACGATCGCTGATAACTTCCGGAGTTACTTTTATTACAGCAGGTTTAATTTCTTCGGGGTATGCTTCTACGATACCGACAACGGTTTCGCAAGCACCCATTTGTTCTAACAAATATGCAGCACGGTTCAATGCGTTGTGAGTTTTGATGGTATCTACACCACGTTCGAAACGACCACTTGCTTCACTGCGGAGACCCAAGGAACGGGAGGTACGACGAATGCTAGGGCCATGGAAGCTTGCAGCTTCGAGCATTACATTTACGGTTTCACCGGTAACTTCAGTATCAAAGCCACCCATTACACCGCCAAGACCAACTGCACGTTCCAAGTCGCCAATTACGATCATGGAAGGATCAAGAGTACGTTCTTGTTCGTCCAAGGTCATCAGCTTTTCACCTTCGCCACCACGACGAACAACCAAAGTATGACCAGCTACTTTGTCGTAGTCATAAGCATGCATAGGTTGACCAAGTTCTAACATAACATAGTTGGTTACGTCAACTACGTTGCTAATGGGGCGCATACCACAAGCACGCAAACGTTTTTGCATCCATTCAGGGGATTCAGTAATTTTAATATTCTTCAATACGCGAACTGCAAAGCGCGGGCAAAGTTCAGGCGCTTCAATTTTGATTGCAGCCATTTCTTGAGCATTGCCGCCAGCAGCTTCTGCTACGTCCATTGCAGGCATTTTCAAGGGGCAACCAGTAAGAGCCGCAATTTCACGAGCCAAACCAATGATACTGAAGCAGTCTGCACGGTTAGCAGTAAGGTCAATATCAATAACAACGTCGTTCAAGCCCAAAACTTCTTTTACATCAACGCCAATGGGAGTATCAGCAGGAAGAATGAAGATGCCGTTACGTTGTTCCGGGAGCAGAAGCTTGTTGTCAATGCCAAGTTCGTCAGCACTGCAAAGCATACCGAAGGAATCCAAGCCGCGCATTTTAACAGCAGCAAGCTTCATACCTTCCGGGTTACGTGCGCTAGGAGGTAAAGTGCTGCCTACAACTGCAACGGGAACCATATCATTTTGTTTTACGTTTTGAGCACCAGTCAAAATTTGTACGATGCCTTGACCATAATCCATTTGGCAAACCCACAGGTGGTCAGAGTCAGGATGACGTTCAATAGCGGTAACTTTACCGGTAACAACGCCTTCCAAGCCTTCGCCAAGATAGGTTACGGTTTCAACTTCCAAGCCAGCACGGGTGATTTTATCCACCAGTACATCGACAGGAATATTTATATCAACATATTGTTTAAGCCATTCCAAAGATGCTAACATGGTAATCCTCCTTATTTGAATTGACGAATGAAGCGCAAGTCATTTTCGAAGAACAAGCGTAAATCGTCAATACCATATTTCAACATAGCGATACGTTCAACGCCCATACCAAAAGCAAAGCCAGTCATTTGGTCAGGGTCGTAGCCACTCATGCGCAGTACGTTGGGATGTACCATACCGCTACCAAGGATTTCCAGCCACCCAGAGTTCTTGCACACACGGCAGCCTTTACCACCGCAAATTACGCAGGAAATGTCAACTTCTGCAGAAGGTTCGGTAAAGGGGAAGTAGCTGGGACGCAGGCGAACCTTAACGTCGTTGCCAAACATTTCTTTCAAGAACAGTTCCAAAGTGCCTTTCAAGTCTGCCAAGCTGATGTTTTTGTCAACAACGAGGCCTTCAACTTGGTGGAACATAGGAGAATGGGTTGCGTCATAGTCGCAACGATATACAGTACCGGGAGCAATCATACGAATGGGTGAATTAGGTTCACGGGACTGCATAGTACGTGCTTGTACCGGAGAGGTGTGGGTACGCAGCAAAAACTCTTCGGTAATGTAGAAAGTATCTTGCATATCACGAGCAGGATGGTCTTTGGGCAGGTTCAACAATTCAAAGTTGTAGTAATCTCTTTCAATTTCAGGACCTTCCATTACATCAAAGCCCATACGCATAAAAATCTTTTTAATCTCACGCATGGTCAAGGTAACGGGATGCAGATGACCTTCGCGAGGTTGACGACCGGGCAAAGTAATATCTACTTTTTCGTTAGCCAATTTATCTGCCAATGCTTTTTGTTCCAGCACAGTAGTTTTCGCAGTGATTTCTTCTTCCAAAAGGTTTTTAATCTCGTTAACGATTTGACCGATTTTCGGACGTTCTTCAGCAGACAGCTTACCCATGCCGCGCAAAATTTCAGTCATAGGACCTTTTTTGCCAAGATATTTGACACGCAGGTCTTTCAATGCATCCAAAGAGCTTACTTCTGCCAATTCTGCCAAGGCTTGCTCTTTAATAGCCAGTAATTGTTCTCTCATGGTCTTCCTCCTAAAAATAATAAAGCCCCTGTAATCTTAAAATTACAGGGGCGAATAAATCGCGGTACCACCCTTTTTTGTACACTTCATTATGCCTTAACGCGGCTCACGCCTTGCCTACGCAGCTTGCGCCTTCAGCAGGGGCACTCCCAAGTGAACTTCAACCATAACTTTTGGGCAAGGCTTACAGCCAGTGACCTTGCTCTCTTAACCATCGTTTATAGCCTACTTTCTTGCTCATCGTGCATAACAGGGGCATTTTCAATTAACGATAATTATAGCACAAAAGGTGGTTATAGTAAAGGGACGGCTCTAATAAACGCTTACATTCAAAGCCGTACAGGAACTTCCTTTGTAATAACTAAAGAGCTTGGCGTAACGTGACATTCGTAAGCTAAAACCTGTACGCCTGCCTTACGAGCTTGGCGCAAGGCTTCGCCAAATTGGGGATGAGTTTTATCGTTAGGTTCAAAATATTTCATACCTTCCATCTGAACAACGAACACAACTGCTGCTTTATAGCCTGCCTCCACGCAGCTACATAGCTCCTGCAAATGCTTGACCCCTCTTTCAGTAGGAGCATCCGGAAAACGGACAACGCCTTCTTCCTCCAAGGTAACTCCTTTCACTTCAATAAACATCTTCTCGGCTTCCGTCTCCAAATAAAAGTCAAAGCGCGAAGAGCCATAAGTACATTCCGATTTCAGAAGCTTTACCTTTCCAAAAGGTTCCTTTTCCAAAAGCCACTCCCCTACTACTTTATTAGGAGCTTGTGAATCCATGTTGATTAGTAAGCCACCCTTTTCAACAGCAATAAGTGAATATTTTGTTTTACGTTTAGGGTCATCATTGTGTTCCACATAAATAGTTGCCCTATCCGTTAGCAGTTCACGACAACGACCGGTATTCTTAACGTGACATACCTCTTCCCTGCCATCCACTTCGATATGCGCAATAAAACGATTAGGACGACTCAAGAAAGTTGCACGCTGGATATTGGAGTATTGCATAAGGTATTACCTCAAAAATAGGGAACTTTTCTGTGTTTCACCAACGAGAAAGTTCCCTATAAAAATTTATGCTATTTTATCGGTACTAACACCTTTTTCGTAAAGTTCTTCTGGAGCAATGTCCATGTCTCCATCGTTCCAGACAACAACACCATAATCAATATACACACCCCTAAAAGTTTCAATATCTTTCAACGGTTCAAATGCTTTATACTTCAAAAGTGGCTTGCAATCATAAAGTTTTGCTTCACCAGTACTAAATCTAACCCAAAGCATCCAATTATCAAGAGGTCTAACCCCATAAACTTTAACTTCTTTGGCAGGAGTTCCCGCATAAGCAATACCATCCACTACATACATATAAACCCCTCCTGTATTATTGCAACGGAGCTATTTTACCAAAAGGTTCATTACGAACCGCTTTATTCCAAGCAGCATATAACTCTTCTTCGTGAATAGCAGTCCATGCTTGAACAAGCTTCAACTGCTTAACAGGTAAAGAACCAGCCAACAATTCTCCGTCAACACCAATTGCAGCTTCATACTCTGCGTAATAAACATGAAAATGTGGCTTATTATGTTGACCAATATCAGAATAAATCATTTTTATAACAATATTATAAAATCTACTCAACTCTGGCATTTAACTCACCTACTGTCTATCATAATTTATCGCTAAGCGATATTAAAATATCGCTTTGTGAAGTTCTTAGTTAAATGATAGCATTGCAAAACGACTAGAGCAAGAAAAATTATTACACTTTATGTGTAATAAAAATCATAGGGAACTTTTCTGCATTTTATACGCTAGAAAGTTCCCCATTTTCAATAGTAACTACCTACTCTTTTTTAACTCGCACCACTTTAATCTCAACCGCTGTCTTTTTAAGTAACTCATAAAGTTCAACTTGTAAAGCTTCCGCAATACGCAAGTAAGTTGCTAAAGGCACATCTTCAACAGAAATTCCTCTTTCTATTTTCGACAACTTCGCCACACTAATATTTGCTCGTTTCGCACATTCTACTTGATTTACTCCACGCAACTTACGATGGAACACAATATTTAAGCCTATGTCTTTAAAAATATTTTCATTCATTGCTTGTCCCCTATATACAACAAATATAATAATTTTTTAGCCTCTAAATATCTGCACCCAATAATGCCTGTAACCATTAGCATCATCTTCTTTTAATATATATCCCACTCCTAGCTCTTTGAACTGTTGGTCTAAAATATTTCTTCTGTGACCAGTTGAATTCATCCATGACTCCATTACTTCTTCCGCACTACGTTGACCAGCAGCTATATTTTCACCAATTCCACGACCTTTTTTGTTTATCACAGTATAACAAGGCTCTCCATTAGGGCGAGTGTGGTCATATAAAACAGTAAGCTCCTTCGCCCGAATCGCCGCGCCAATTTGTAAATCATAAGATAATCGTAACGCTTGTAATCCTCTTTGTGTACGCTCTTTATTAACTAATTTTAAAATATTTTCAGCAAAATTTTCATCTACTTCTACATAAGTAGCATTAGGATTTTGTTTCAGCCTGACAAAATTATCTTTTTGTGCCTCTTGGTATACATCTAAAGGAATTACATTAATTAAATATCTATATTGATACGGTAACTTATAATCACCATTAACATAATAGCTTGCTTGTATAATCACCTTGCCAAGTTTATACAAATATACCTCCTTACCACGTTCAGACATAACAACTTTAGCAGTACCATCAACAACTGCATAATGCACATCACTTCTAGTATCCATTTTAAAATAAGAACCAACAGGCATAAAAAGCTCTTCGTCGTAATTTGGAGAGGCATTGCAAACATTAAATTGAACGCAACAAACTATTAGAAAAAAAGCAACTACTATTTTATAAATTTTGTTTAACATACAACACCCCATATTTCAAAAATCCGCAAAGTAATATAATTTACCTTGCGGATTTTCATATTTTTATTTAGCCATCACAGTCAAAGTATCATAAGTTACAGAACGTAATTCCACATTGCAATCATCACTTTCTTTAAGTAATTCATACAGTGCTTGAGGCGCTCCACTATACTGTACTCTGATAACAGCTCTACCATTACTATAGCTAGTAATTTGAGCATTTTTTACTCCGTAGACAGAAGTCAACGCACTTTTAACCTCATTCATTTTAGTAAAATCAGAAGCCAAAACTACAACTTCTAATTGTTTACGATTACCAGCTGCAAACCCTAAAAGTTTTTCTACCAGATACTCACCAATTTGTTCACCAGCATTGTTCAAAGCGACTTTAGCTGCAACAGCTTCGGTAATATCAGCACCAGCACCATTGAAACCATTAGCCGCAATAATCTTGCCAGTTCTTGCAATATACATTTTTGCTTCAGTACATGCCCTGCAAGATTTTACTCCTGTTCTTCCATTGTTACCAGGAATAAATTTACCTACGTCTCCTGCTCTTTCGCTAAACGCTTGTCCGACAATTAAAATATCCGCTTGCATAGAACGAGCCAAATTGTCCAATTCTTCAGTAGTCATAGCATAGGGATTATTGTACATCATGCGCTTTTGGTTGATGTCAATGACATTATCAAAACCAGATTCTATAAACTTGTTAGTTATAGCAGTTTCACTAGTAGAATTAGGAATTCTATAATTGATATGTTTTTCTTCCATCATAATAGCAATCTTAGGATTACGAAGAACGTTATCAATCAAGCCAAGGCGTGTCAGTTCACTCATTAATTTGGAATCTGGATTAGTATCTACAATCGCATCAATGGTAACTTTCCACATATCATAATCTTTCGCTTTAGAAACCACTTTATAATCTTGTACAAACCCTTTTGAATTAGCGTAAATACTATCTTCTACAACAACATTTTTCTCAACTAAAGTCTGGGAATCAACAAGCACACCTAAAGTATTTTCAACAGCTAAACGCAAGGCATCATTTTCCGCCTCGGTAGCAGTAGTACCAGTGCCAGTTACAGTAACATTTTTTGCAAGTACATTTACACTAACGCCTAAACTTAAAATTAAAACTAGCAAAGCAACTAACTTACGCATATAATCAGCCCCTTCTTACTTTACAAGTCTTATCAATATTACCTTTATGTTTTTTGATTTTACCAATAGAATATTGCGGTTTAACTTCTTCAACTTTTAAACTACCAATAATTTCTTCTTCTACTCCTAAAATTTCACCAGTTACGGGATCCATTAAGAGTTCCCCTTCACGATAAATAATAAAGGTATCGCCTTTACGAACACCATTATTAGAACCTAAATGGAAATAAATTTTATCACCCATAACTCGTAAAACATTACCAACAATAGGATTAGCTTCGTTGATTTTTTCTAAAACTTGTTTCGCAACATCTTTGGCAGCATTACTAAGCATCATGCCTCTATCAGGACTCTTGTTTTCAAATTCACTGACAGTATCAGAGCCTTCAATCATCTCTGCAATTTTAATCATGCCAGTCTTATTATCAACAAATTTAAAATTAAACTTCACCTTTGCTTTGGTTCCCTTATAAACGTAATTATTGAAGCTATCCACATCTGCAGCAACAATATTACCAATAACACTATAATCCGCACCAGTCATCTGTCCAAACTGAATTGCTGTCTTACCACTAATCAATCCAGTAGTATGCAATCCAAGTTCACGTACGATATGATCTAACTGACCACGTTCCACAACATTATACATACCACATTGAACAAGCACTGTAGTTAACTCAGCATCTAAGTCTTGTGCCGCTTTATGTGCATAACTACCACCAATATTATTTTCAACGCCAGTTACCGCAACAGTTTTCTTTGCAGCTTCAACATCTACAGAATTACCAAAACAAGTTACAAAAGCAACCAATACCAACAATAATCTTAAACACTTACCCATCATATTCACCTCACAAATCATTGTTTCTTGCTTCATCAGTCATATAATAAAGCAAAAATTCTTTATCGACATTTTTAGAATCAGCAAGCCATAACCACTGTCCCTTTACCACTGTGTTTTCAAACAAATCACAATAAAAAACATTAGCAGTCTTATGTTCTATTTTTTCATCTTCAAAGCCAAAGAATTTTAGCAAAGAAAAACCTTTTTCTTGGGTATCCATCTTCTTCGCTTTCAAAAGCAATTCTAAACACTCATCTTTATTATTTAAAATAAGGTTAGCCATTGCCATAACACGTACTAAATTGCTATTATCTTCTTTTTTAAGTTCAGCCTTGCACAAAGTAATGACTTTTTCCGCATGCTTTTCAGCCTGCTTTTGATACTTAGAATAATTGTTCCAAAATCTAACATCACCAGCATAACAAGCAATAGCATAATCTAAATTTGTAGATATATCATTCGGTACTAATTCCAGTTTTTGCTTCAAAAGATTTTCCGCCTTAGCAAAATAACTTTTTGCATAGGAAATTCCACCTTTACCTCGCCAAATTTGTGAACCTAACAAATAATAATCCGCATTCAATGGCTCTATCGCGCAAGCTTTGCTAATATCAGAGATTGCTTTGGCGTACATTTTGCTAACTTCTGTACCATCCTCAATTACTTGCGCCTTGAAATATGCATCACACGCACTACTGAACAACTCTTGCCCAGCAAAACTAGTGTTGCTTTCAATTTGCTTGATATTTAATTGTGTTTTAGGTTGAGCAATATTTGCTGCTGTAACAGAAGCTTGCATTAACGTCGCAAAAAGTAACGTAGCAATGCCTATAGAAAGCTTTTTCATAAACCGCACCTCCAACCAAAAAAGGGAATACCCTTTGAGAACGCAAAGGATATTCCCTCAGAGTTAAAGTACTCTTTAGATTATTTTACGAAAACTACAGCTGCATCATTCAGCATTTGAGTATTTTCATTAGCCAACAAAATTTTATCCGCATCTTCTACAGAAACAACTACGTTTACAGGATTAACGGAGTTTTTGCCACCTTTTACCGCTACGGCTTTTACTACTAACGGGTTTTCGCCTGCACGGTTACCACTGGTTGCATCTTGAACAACATTCGCATAACCAACCATACCTTCGGAGATTGCTTTGTCTTTATCCAAGTTTGCCAAACCATATACAACACGACCATTGGTATCATAAATTACAGGTGCAAAGGTTGCTTCTAAACCCATATTATCAGCATCAACTACTACGCCAGTATATTTAACTTTTTTGATTTCTTTAACTTCTTTTTTAGGAAGAACAGTTTCTTCCACTTTCGGCAACGGTTCAGGAGCTACATTTTTAGAAACTGCTGGCAATGCTACAGCTGCAACGCTCTTTTCTTTACCGAACATCGGAATGCTCATTCTTACATAGTAGCTACCATCTTCGTTAACACCTTCATCAACAACACTTGCACCTTTTACCAAAGCATTAACTTTAGCTTTTACTAAATCGTCAGCTACAACCAAATCTTGTACTAGAGTTTCAGAATCAATTTGTACGCCTTGTACTGTTTCTGCCAAGATACGATATGCATCTACAATTGCAGCTCTACGTGCCAATGCGGTACCACGTTGACCAGCATTTTCAGGAGGAAGACCTACGCCAATAGCTTCAACGTTTGCTCTGGGACCTTTATCCCAATTTACAATACCTTGAGCTTTAAATTCTTTTTGTTCTTGCACAACAGGTTGTTGAACTTCAACCTGTACTGCTACAGTAGTAGTAACAGGAGATGCTACCTCTTTAGCAATAGGTTCTTGTGCTACTTCAGTGACAGGAGTTTCAGGAGTAGCTTCAGGAACAGCAACTTCAGCAACAACCGCAGGTACATTTTCAGGAACTACAGGAGCTGCTTCCGGAGCGTTTGCCGCACAAGTGAAGGAGAATGCCATGCTCATCATAATAGCTGCTGCCAAGTTTTTACTGTTAATCTTTTTCATCATAAAAGTTCATTCCTTTCAGTCACGCCTTGATAGGCTGTTATTTTTTAGGAGTAACTCTTGCGTTATCCCCTTCGTTGGTTAAAGTATAAAACTCAAAAATGTTTTAATTTTGTTGATTCTATGTCTTTTCTATGACATTTTAAAAGTTTTACCACTAGCAATTATACAACTTTTTAAATTTTGTGTCACCAAGTAAATCTATAACCTGCGCTAAACCCATACGGTTTTTCAACCTTATTACCAAAGTCTCTTTCAACTTCAAGATAGAAGCTGTTGTTTTCATCAATCTTGCGGCTTGCACCAATGGCACATTTCACCCAAGTGCCACCCATATCATCTTCAACTGAACGCCCAGGTGCACTTACGTGAATCTTGCCGTCAAAATCATGCATTACTTCTGCTTTACCGTAGTACTCAATACCTTTGATATTCTTGCCAACTTGAATACCTAAAGAAGCAATATTACTGTAACTATTATCTGCGTGGATACGAGTACCATGATTATCGGTAAAATCTGCACTGCCTACTCTGCCCCAAGTTAAGCCTACGGATGGTTCATAGTACCAATCATCTTTAAAGATTCTACGTCCGTACTTAGCAGCAATAGTAAACAAATCCTTATCGTATTCACCTGCAACAAAGATATTGTTTTCATCATAACCTGCATAGGATTTATCAAGCTTTCCGTACTTAACTACTAAATCAACATAATCATTGTTCTTTTTGCCGAGCCAGCTACCATAAGCATTGAAGCCGTAACCCTTGGTATCGCCAATGGCTTTATCATCACATTCATTAGTAGAATAAGTAAAACCTACACCTGCAAATAAAACACCCGCATCATTTTTATAATCCCAGTCATAACCACCACTCATAATATTATGGTCGTAACTAAGGTTTCTAATTTTGGTTTCACCAGTTTCACCACGAACCCAAACACCAATTTCACTAGGGTCAGTACGCAAATCATTGAAACGTTTGAAAATTGGTTCTACATCTTCAACTAGAATGCTTTGGTCGATGGCTTCTTTTTGAGATTCTTGCTTACCACTGCGATTATCTTCAGCTTCTTCCCAACCTACGAAGTTCCAATTTTTATGAATATCATCTACTGTAGTTTCAATAATTGGTACATAAATTTCATTGTTTTTTCCATAGAAACCCAAATTAGCATTTATATCCATTTGGGTATCAGATGGTGCTGAAACAATTTTAACTGAATACCCATCCGTAGGGGTAATTGGAATACCATTATTATCGTTTTTATTAATAATCATGATAGGTATAATAACATCTGGCGTTTCGCCCATAAATTCTATTTTATCACCTTTACGCTCTTTTAAATCAGTCGCAATCTGAACAAAGCCACTACCATTTGACTCAAAATCATTTAATTTAAAAGTTTTATAATTATCATTCCATAAAAATGCTGATGCTGTATCAGCATCAAATACATATTTATCGGCACTAACAAGTATTTGACCACCATTTAACTTTACCCCAAATACACTCTCAGGTGCCGAATCAACACTCCAAACACCCCCCTCTCTGATATTTAAACTAAATCCACCATATGAAGAACCTTTAATATCACCCACTAAACTTTGAATTTTCACATCTTCTCTCATATTGTCTGGATAAGTACTTATTATTTCTTTATCAGGAGACTGTAAAACGATGTCAGTTACTGCTCCTTGATTGTGTACCACTGCTGCATTAATATTAACTCTACCACTTGCATTAACTATAAAAGTACCATTATTTTCTACACCATTAGAATAACTATTATATAGCGAAATACCACCATTTACTTTTACGTTACCATTATTAACTAAATTTACAGAACCAGAGTTGGCACTTATGTGTAAATGTCCATCTACAACCAATTCTGCACCACTAGAATTATATAAGCCATATTTGCCTTTATAATAAGCAATATTTATATTATTATTTATTTTTAAGTTCCCATTATTTTCCATACCATACTGATCAGTTTTATCAGACCACATCCACATCCGTGCATCACCTAATAATAAATCAGTACCTTCCAATACTACACTAGCCCCGTTTTCACATAATAATCCACCTTGCCAATACCAAAAATACCCTACCTCATCACCTTGTACGAATGTAACTTTATAATCATTATTGCTCGCTTTTAAGTTTATTGCAGGCAAATTTTGATTTTCATCAAATGTATAATCACCAGTCATAATTGTGGTATCATTTGTAATTACAATAGGTGCATGCTTTGGTATACTTCCAGCAGCATGAGTTACATTAAACACTAAACTCATTTGCACCAAACTCATCAACACTGCCTTCGCTAAACGCTTCTTCATAAAATCACCTTACTTCTTTTTTCTAAATAATCTTTCCATTAACCTTACAACAGCCTCTTTTGAAGCAGTCTCTACAGATTTTTTTACAGCTTCTTGCGATACATCATAGCCCCTTAATCTTACCGATACACCACTATATCTATTTGTGCATACACCATTACTAAAAGCTGCACTAATAATTTTATTCGTCTCAGCATCCACAAGTCTCAAATCTATAGATGTTTTAACCTTAAGCAGATTAATTGGACACTTAATAGCATTCGGATGATACCAACTCCCGTCCTCTTCAACAGTTATACTTCTAACATTTCCCAATAATAAGTACCTACACCCAAGAGCTTTACCTATCTCTTTTAATGTATCCTTGTCTAAATACTTGGATATCACTATATTTTCAGTTGCGAGTTTATTAGTCACAAAATCCTCATCTAGTAACTTTAACCCACCATCTTTAACTATATTTTCTCTAACATATGATGGTGCTAATTTAGTGAGTTCATTTACCATTTCACTATACGTTGGAAAATTAGAACTCATACCAAAATTAATCAAAGCGACCTTGTCCTCTTCATCTAACTTAGCAGCAAAACCCATATGCACAAAAGATAACAGAACTAAGCTAACGAACAAAATTTTCTTAAGCATAACATTCACCATTTAGGTTCATGTAGGGCAGCTTTCACTGCCCTACATTTTTACGTTAAAAATCACCAAGTAAATCTGTAGCCTGCGCTAAATCCATAAGGCTTTTCAACCTTGTTACCAAAGTCTCTTTCAACTTCAAGATAGAAGCTATTATTCTCATCAATCTTGCGGCTTGCACCAATAGAACATTTTACCCAAGTTCCACCCATATCATCTTCAGCAGTATCCCATCGGTTGCTTACAACAATCTTGCCGTCAAAGTCATGCATTACTTCTACCTTGCCGTAGTATTCAATGCCTTTTATATTTTTACCAACTTGCATCCCCAAAGAACCAATCCAACTTTCGGTACTATTAGCATAAATCTCTTCGTTCCTATCACCTTTGAAAGTAGCACTGCCAACTCTTCCATAAGTCAAACCAACAGAAGGTTCCCAATACCAACCATCTTCTCTTTCAATTCTTCTACCATATTTTGCAGCAAAGCTAAATAAATCTTTGTCATAATCACGAGTTCCTTCAATACGTTGACCAGTAGCACTATCCCACCCAAGAGTAGCTTTAAACTCTTTATCTAATCGACCATATTTGAAAATGAAATCCACGTAATCATTATTTTCTTTACCCAAATAACTACCATAGAAACTTACACCTACACTATCACTATCGCCGATATATTTATCATCACATTCATTAGTAGCATAAGTTACACTCACGCCAGTAAACAAATACCTTGCATCATTTTCATAATCCCAGTCATAACCAGCACCCATTTGGTTATAATCAAATTTGAGATCCCGAATTTTTGTTTCGCCTACACCGCCACGAATCCACACGCCAACTTCACTAGGATCTGTACGCAATGCATTAAGACGTTTTTCTGTAGGCTCATTATCAATAACCATCATCGCAGCAGTATCATCTTGTACATATCCACCATCTTCACCTTGATAGAAATATGCAGCCTCGCCCACACTCGGCAACACACTTGCACAAAGCAGCCCCATCATAATTACTTTCGCTAACTTCTTGTTCATAAATCACACCTCTTTAAAATTTATTTTTTACGCTTGCCATATAATCTGTTTTCTAAAATTTCTACTGCGTTGTAAGCTGCCTTTTGGATTGCGTTATGCACGCTTTCCTGAGTAACTGTTTTAGTACCAATGGTAATACCAGCATTAAGAGTATTAACATCCACCAAACTACTTTTGGAAACACCTTCTCCTTTAGCCGCCATCACAATATTCCCAGTAGTAACGTCCATAATTCGTGCAATGATATGAGATTTTACCGTGCATACATTAACACCACTTAATAAAGTATTTACACCAGTGTCACTTACAGTAACGTCATTTACGTTACCGTAAATTAAGTATCTACACTTTAAGGTATCACCAATAATTTTGGCGCTATCCGGGTCAATCAACCCTTCCGTTTTAACATGTGCCGCTTCTAACTGGCTTTTTACCATATCCTTATCCATTACTTCCATCTTATGATCGTTGATAAGTTTGGTAATAATATATTCTGAAGACATTTTTTCTGCATTAGCTAGTGCTACGTCACAGGTTGCCGCACCGGGATGAGTTCCAAAATCCATAACTGCTACAACAGCATGGTCTTCAATTAATCCTGCTAAAGCAACGCCATTAATTGATAAAGCCATTAATGCTAACACTAAAACTCTTATAATAAAATTCACAAAACACGCATCCTTTATTTAACAAATAGTTTATTCAAATCGCTATCGGCAACAAGTGCATCTACAATTTTTTGTGCTGCTTTATCCATCGCTTTAGTATAAAGATTAGCGTTAAGCTTATCACTGCCCACAGTTACAAAGCCAATACCAAATTGTTTTTGGTCACCAATACCGGTTACGCGTTTACTCCAAACAACTTCACCAGTACTTGCCTTAATAATACGTAAATCACTTTGTACGCCAATACCAGTACGCTTCATACTAAAGCTACCTAACACACCTAAAGGACTTGGTACGCCACCGGCACCCATTAAGTTAGAAGCCGTTTGTAATGCGTGAGAAATTTTCACCGCATCATCATCCCACCAGTCACCAGTACCAAGATTGATTATTGTTCCTTGAATTAAATATTCCGCACCATGAGCTTGACCAATACGAGATGTGATTTGCGGCGTAATGAATTGACCTACAGAAGCTGTTGCAATGGATTGCGCTTTGCTCTCGTTAAATCCGGGTCCTTCAAACATTGCGTTGTAGTCACCGTAATAAATTGCAGACCTTACACCTTGTAACTCTCTAAGCTTTTCGTCATATAACAAAGCCTCAATCTGTCCGTCAATAGGTTTAGTTTCTTTAAGATTAAATTTACCAGATACCAAAAGCTTTTCCATAACCAAGTCAGAAAGCGATGCTGCTGATTCAATCTTGTCAAAACGAGTATCATCAGTAAACTTCATCAAAATACAGGTTGGATTTTCTGCAGCTTGCACAATACTTGCGTATAAAGAAGTACAAAGTGCCAATGCAGTTAAAATAACACTTATCTTTTTCATATCAGCACCTCGCAATTATTTCTTATCCTTTTTAGGCTTCTTAGTAACATCTTTTACACCAGCAGGTAAGTTCAAGTAACTCACGTCAGGGTTTGCAGTAAACTCTTTGATTTTGATAATAGCTTTGTTCCCGTCAAGCTTCCCATCTGGTAAAACATAGTAGGAAGCTGCCGCAATCTTTACTAATTTATTACTATTAAAGTAATACCTAATAGCTTCTAAAGTTCCATCAATATTGGCACGATAGTCTTCATAGCTTAAACCATTATCTAGCCAACCAGAACTTACATATTTATATACTGGCATATCTGCTGATTTATGACTTGGTGGCAAAATTGCAGTTAACAAACGTGTCATAACAGGGTCTGCATAGCTTTGTCCGTTAATAGAAATTGCCTGCATATTTTTATCGTGTGCACTTACCTTGTTCTTTTTACCGGAATCACCATAATAAGTGGTCTTCTTTCCATCAAAATGTTTGGTAAAAAAATATGCTTTGTCACCTTTCGTAAGGTTACACATACTCATATTTTCATATCCAACTTCTTCATACTTATCTGCACCATTCATTACAATGGTTCCGTCAAACTGACGGTTTGTTAAAAAGTGGGCTTTATCTACCGCCATACCATCAAAGCCATAAAAATGAACTTTATCTTTGTTAGTTTTGCGTGGCATCGGAGTAATATTTTCATATTTTAATGTAAATTTATTATTAACGAGCAATTGACGATACGTGTCTAAATGATATGCTTCCGCATCAAGTGCAAAGCCAAGGCTCAACAATGTCGCTCCCATTAAAAAGGTTTTAAAGATTTTATTCATAACAGCCCTCCTCAATATTCTTCAACCAGTATAGGCTGTTCAATTAAATCGTTCATATCACCGATACCAACAGCATAGACTTTGCAACCTTGAGGGATATTGAAGATTTCTGAAGGTACTTCATTGGTTATTTTTTTGACCAAAAACTCATTCATCGGATATTCAATACCATTTTTCCTAAAAATCTTTTTAACAAATATCAACTCATTATCATCGTAGTAGTAAAGATAATTAGTTTCAGACATCACTGCTCCAGTTTGGCTACGCATTGCAACAGTATACTTGTCGCAATTATATTCTTTCTTATCTACTAATTCTTTACTGGAACCAATGTATTTAGGTGCAACCATTACATCTGATTCGTATCTAAACGGGTCATAATTGCAAAGAGCAAAAAATTCTTCAGGTACAGCTAAAGAATACTGTGCATAATTCCATCCACCAGCAGGGTCAATACTTGGATCATTCAACTGATTCCAAGTTGCCATTGTAGCTTTCTTTTTAGATTGAAATTTGTAATACTTCCCATCTTTATATAAAGTATCTGGATAATCTTTCTTACTACTACCACCAATCCCGATTGGTATTACAATCATACCGCCACCTTTAACTTTGTAAGAGCTTCGTTCCATACGCATATTATTTTGGGCAGCAATCGTTTTCGTAAAATAAGCATCACCATATTCAATTAGGAAGTTACCTGACTTTAAAATAGCACGATATTTGTTAGCAGCAGGCTGTTCCGCAAAAGCGGTGGTTGCCATCGTAGTCAATGCTAAAGTCATTGCTAAAATTGATTTGTTCACCATTAAACCTCCCATAATAAATTTCTAAAAACCGGTTTTAATCTTTAATTGCTTGCCGTTATTTAAAGTAGTCATAAGACCAGTTTTACCGTAAATAGCATCACGCACTGCTTTACTAATTGCATTACGTACTTGTACATCAGAAACTACTGCTGTACCAATTACAATGCTGTAGTTTTCAGCTACTTCATCATAAGTAATGAACTTATCTTCAGTAATGGTACTAGTACTATTATTTGCTTTTGTTGCTACAGTGTCTTGGTAGTCGTTATCGTACTCATGTGCTCTTTCTCCATTATTAACATACTGGGAACTGCGGTCATCCTGAATATTACTATTGAAACTACCATCTTGATTTCTTCTGCTTTCATCTTGGAATTGGTTATTCTCAAACTCATTAAAACTGCTTTGGCTACCAGCTTTACCCTTTAAACTTTGTTCATCTTTGTACTGTGAATTATCGGTAATTGTACGATTATCCATTTGTTGATGTGTCGCATCCATATTATTGGTATACCTACGCTTATAATCTTCATCATAGGTAGAACCACCACTAACATTTCCTGTTTGGGTATTATCTTGAACGCCAACTCCTATTTTTGTTCTATCACTATGAGCTTCTCCACCAGAAGAATTTGTATAGTACTCTGCATCTTTGTTGTAAACAGTTACATCCCAAGTTTGGTCTTGATTCTTACCCCAAACAGTACCCTCGGCAGGTCCGCCACTCGTTTTAAGCCCAGAACTACCTTCCTTCCAGTTACTATTATTAGTTTCGGTTTCAACACCTACTTGAACACCAGTCTGATTATATAGTTCTTGATGATGGTATCCCGTATCTTTATTATGAGAAATATCATCATTAATTCTTTGATTTACATCCAATGTTTCTTCTGAATAGCCACGATTAGTATGCATAGAACTTGCGGAGCCAGATTGTCTACCCTGCATATCAATTTGACTACTACTTTGCGAACTGCCACCCCTATTAGAGCTACTACTGCCTTTATTTGTAGTAACATCAGAGAAATTCATATTATCATTTTGTACATAACTATTATTTTGTTTATCAGTAATAGTTCTGTTGTCAGTATCCTTAGTCTTAGTATTTTGACGTGTAGCCTGTGTAATTACTTCATCTTTTATATCGTTCACAACTGTATTAGAAATGTTTTTGGCACGTAAATTTTCTTTTGTTCTATACTTAGTAAAACCAATCTCTGTCATCGTACTAGTGGAACTACCCTTACCAATACCAGCAGCAACAATTCTACCAGTTTCAATATCCACAATACGTACTGCCACATTAGCGTTAACAACGTGTTGGGCATTACTCGCTTTGGCATTATGCGCGCGTATACCAGCAATGTTTTCTTTAGCAGTTAAACCAGTAACATTACCAATTACCATAAACTGCGCACCAAGAACCTTGCCCATTTGTACCGCTGTACCTTGGTCTACCAAACCTGACATATTAATAGCATGCATTTTTGCAATAGTACTAAGTTGTTCGTAATCTATCAAATCAAACCAACCACAATTAGAAAGCTGATAAATTGCATATTCTGTAGCCATTGCCATATCATGACCACGCAATCCTCTACTAGTTATTGCTTTATTTCCAAATTCCATTACAGCAACTGTAGGATAATCTTTTATATTAGCAGCATTTGCAAAATTTGCTGCTAAACAAAGCATAGGTACAACAAACCATTTAGTAAACTTATTCATAAACAACAACTCCTTACATACTCACTTCTAAAGTATTTTCAGTAGATTTTTCCATAAATAAACTATAGCTATCACGAAGTCCTCTATAAATTTGAGTTGGCTTCAAATCACTATCAACCTCGATAATTCCTTTACCATCGACATAAGAACGAATAAAAGCTTCATTAACGCCACCTATCTTTTTTAAAGTAGCTTCAATTTTATAAAGGTTGTCTTGATTACCAGTTCTTACAATTACACGCATATACTTAGATACATTTGCAGCTTTCAGCGCAAATACTTTTCTAAGATTTTCTGCAGCTCTAATGCCCAACTGTTTCACTGCCTGATTTTCTGTATTATTAGCATTACCTTGCATGCCATTGGCTTCAACCCTAAAATTACCAATTATTTCTTGAGTATCAGTCTTCATTATTTTTACATCAAGCTCTGCTAAAGATTTTACTAACCCCGTACTAACACTTGGATTATAGCTGCTACCATTTGCCAAATCACGATAGTTAGGAATATTAACTCCTTCGGTATTTATATCGAGTTTTCCAAAAGCAATGTAATCAGTTTCACTGTTGCGTGTCATCACGTTTTGATGTTCATCCTTAATAACACTTGAATCTACAATGTGGTTAAATCCAAGCTCAATAAGCTTGCTATTCATTGAAGCTTCGCAAATATTGGGATATTTGCTACGTACTCTACCACTGCTATCATCGTAATACTCAACGACCACTGCAATTCTCGGATCATTTAAGAGCATAATCATATTTAAACGATTCATTAATTGCGCATTCGGATTAGTATCTACATCTATGCGAGCAGTCACACGATATTCTCCGCTATAATCATTTTCCTTTAAGACGTTCACATTTTTTACAAATCCTTGAGACTTTGCATAAATCTCATCTAAAGCAACAACAGATTTGTCAACTAGAGTACGAGAATCAATGTAAGTACCAATAACATTTTCCACAGCATTACGCATCGCATCACGTACAGCACTATCTTTATCAATACCTACGCCATCAACAGTTACTTCTTGTGCTAAAGCAGCATTAGTAAATAAAATACAACCTAAACATAAACCTAATAATTTTTTACACCCATATAATTTCTCTCCTATCACTACAGCTTTCGAAGCAGTACATTTAATGTTGTACGTAGCTCAAACGAACTCTATAATTTATATTATGCAACTTTTTATGTTTTATCTGTGTCAAATTTACAATCTATAATGCTACTTATTCTACATTATACAACTTTTTATATTTTACGCAACTTTTTATACAATCTTTTGCAAATCACTTTTCACTAGGAATGTACTATAATATTTCTTGGAGGTATGCACAATGTATGAAGAGTTCGTAGCAAATCGAATAAAGCAGTTACGTAAGCAAAAGAATATTTCTGCACGTGAGATGAGCTTAGCAATTGGACAGAATGTTAATTATATAAATCGTATCGAACGCAATTACAATCTACCTTCTTTGCAAGGCTTATTTTATATTTGTGAGTACTTTGACATTACTCCTCAAGAATTTTTCGATAGCAACACAAAATCAAATCCTTTAATCTTGCAAGAAGCAATGTGCGAGCTTGCCTGTCTAGATGATGACAATCTTAAGCTTGTTGTTTCTTTGGCTAAAGCACTTCAAGGTAAAAAATAAAAGGTGTATTCAAAACATTTACTGCTTTGAATACACCTTTTTTATATTTTTAAGACACTATTGTTTTTTCAGGAAACTCCGAGTAAAATAAAGTTAGACTTTAGTTTTCTCGGAACTTGAGGTGATTTTATGTATATTACTCGTCATTTAGAAACACAAATTTTAGAAGCTTCTAAATTTTATCCTGTAGTTATGGTTTGTGGACAACGACAAGTTGGCAAATCTACCATGCTTAACCATATTAAAGAAGATAACCGCAAATATGTAACCTTAGATGATAGAAATGCACGTCGCCTTGCTTCTACCGACCCTGCATTATTTTTTGAAACATACGGCTACCCATTACTTATTGATGAATTTCAACGGGTACCTTCCATCCTGCTTGAAATGAAAAAAATAGTTGATCAAAAAGCACTTGACGGCGAAGATAATAGTGGTATGTTTTGGCTGACTGGCTCGCAAAAATTCAAAATGATGAAAGATGTTTCTGATTCTTTGGCTGGACGAGTTGCTATTTTTGATATGGCAAGCCTTTCAACAGCAGAATTAGAACAACGTCCAGCTATGTTGTTCCATCCTGACTTGACATCCATACGAGAAAGATTAAAACATTCTTTTAGTAAAAACATACAGCAAATTTATGAAGATATCTTCCGAGGAGGTATGCCTAAACTTCGTACAACATCTATTGACCGCGATCGCTTTTATATGGACTACATCAACACCTATATTGAACGCGATATAAAAGATTTAGCTCAGGTTGGAAAGCTAAATGAATTCTACGACTTCCTAATTTTTATGGCAGCAAGAACTGGTCAAGAATTAAAGTACGAAGACATATCCAATGCCATTGGTATTTCTTCACCCACTGCTAAATCATGGATTTCTATTTTAGAACGTTCTGGTATCATCTTTATCTTGCGTCCATATTTCTCTAACATTACTAAACGATTAGTAAAAACACCGAAGGTTTATTTTATGGATACAGGTTTAGCCGCTTACCTTTGTCGTTGGCCTAATGCGGAAACATTAGCCAATGGAGCTATGGATGGTGCTTTTCTTGAAACATATGTAGTTAGTGAAATAGTAAAAAGTTATTATAATGCAGGCAAACCAGTTGATTTATATTATTATAGAGACATTGATAAAAAAGAAATTGATTTGCTCGTAGTAGAAGGCGATAAAATGTATCCTATCGAAATCAAAAAGAGTAAAGAACCCTCTAACCCAGATAAAAACTTCAATGTTTTACAACAATTCAAATTAGACGTTCAACCTGGCATCATCTTGTGTATGAGTTCAGAACTTATTCCCTACAATAGAACATCTTGGTATTGTCCTATCTCCATTCTATAACAGCTATTAAAAAGTTTCCGACTCTAAATTCGGAAACTTTTATTTTTTGTACATTTTTCGACTTCAATATCTAAAACTTCTATAACAGCGCACAAAGCTCCGAGCAAACTAAAGTCAAACTTTATTTTACTCGGAGCTATTTTCACTTCACCTTTCTTCTTAATGCTTCGAACATTACGATTCCGGCAGCCATGGCAACGTTCAAGCTTTCTGCTCTGCCTGCCATGGGGATGTAAACTTTTTTGTCAGCTTGAGCTAAAAGGCTTTCGCTTACGCCGCCAGCCTCATTGCCCATGACAAAAGCAATACGCCCACTTAAATCCGCCTTGTATAAATTGTCAGCCCCATCTAAACAGGTTACCAAAATATCGTAGCCAGCCTTCTTGCCTGCGCTGATAAATTCCTGTTCGCTTACTCCGCTAAGTACGGGGATATGGAACAAGCTACCCATAGAAGAACGTACTGTTTTAGGTGCGTAAATATCTGCACAACCTTTTAAAAGAACCAAGCCACCAATGCCTGCGGCATCTGCAGTACGTAACATGGTGCCAATGTTACCAGGGTCGCCCACTCTGTCCAAAACCAAGAGCATCTTACCACTTGCCAGCAAGTTCTCCAATTTTTGCTGACGCATTTTGCAGACAGCAATAATCCCTTGGGGAGTTTCCGTATCTGCAATTTTCTTCATTACGTTTTCACTTACGCAAACCAGCTTAATATTTTGGGCAGCTGCATCCTCCAACAAACGCATAGTACGCTCATCATCAGTAGCAACATAAAACAAAGTCTCTACTGCCTTATACGCCACTGCTTCTTCCGCAGTACGCAAGCCTTCTGCCAAATACAAACCCTTTTGCGTGCGGTATTTCTTTTGCTTTAATTCTGCTGCTGCTTTCACAACAGGATTTTGCAAACCAGTAAGTTCCATTAAAATTCTACTCCCATCTTTTTCACACCGGCGTGCGTGCCGATAATAATAATTTCATCATCATCTTGAAAAACTTCCTGCGCCTTGGGGTTCACGATGGTCTCCCCGTTACGCTTGATGGCAACTACGTTCACGTCATATTGCTTACGCAAATCAGCATCAATCAAATTCTTACCTACCAAATGCTTGGGTAACTGTAAATTCATAACGCTCATCTCGCGAGAAAGCTCAATGTAATCCATAACATTTGCAGAAACAAGATTATGTGCCACACGTTTACCCATATCCTTTTCAGGATAGATAACGCTATCAGCGCCAAGTTTTTCTAACATAGATCCGTGCAGTTCTGTCAAAGCTTTCGCCACAACTACGGGTACCTTCAGTTCTTTCAAAAGCATGGTGCACATCATGCTTCGTTCCACATTACCAATGGCAACTACTGCCACGTCAATATCCCCTACGCTTAAGGAGCGTAGTACCTTTTCGTCAGCAGCATCACCGCACACAATATAGGTAAAGCTGTTGCTATAATCCTGCACCACGTTCTCATCAATATCTATACATAAAACATCATAGTCCATTTCCTTGAAGGTTACAGCAACACTGCTGCCAAAAAGCCCCAAGCCTGCAACTAAAAACTGCTTACGTTTATTTTCTTTCATAATGAAAACCTCTTTACCCTATAAGAATATTCTCCGCAGGATAACGGATTCTGTCAACCTTTTTATTAAAGAAGGACATGCTAAAGGTTAAAATGCCTATCCTACCCACATACATAGTAGTAATCAAAATCATCTTGCACCAGTCATTCCATTCAACGGTTATGCCAACGCCTAAGCCTGTGGTACTAAAGGCAGATACCAATTCAAATAAAATGAGTTCATAACTATTACCATTGGTATCGAAAGCCAGTAATAAAAAGAATGCAAATACCAGCCACAGCTGTGCCAAGACGAAAATGCTATTGCTCTTACTTATTGTAGAAGCATCTATACGTCTATTGAAAATCACTACATCTTTTTTACCACGCAACAGCGCCAAAGTAGACATCAACAGCACGGCAAAGGTTGTAGTTTTAATACCGCCACCAGTGGAAGTAGATGAAGCGCCAATAAACATCAACGCCATAATCAAGGTTAGCGTTGCTCCGTTTAAGAGAGCAATATCTACTGTATTAAAGCCTGCCGTTCTTGCGGTTACAGATTGGAAAAAAGAAACAAGCCATTGGTCACCAAAAGAAAGGTCTCCCAAGGTAAATGGATTATCCGCTTCCAAAATCCAAAAGAGTAACGCGCCACCAAAAAGCAAAATAGTATTAACTACCAAAACAATTTTTGTGTGCAAGGTAAGATAACGCCAGCTACGTTTATGACGAATGTCACCAATAACGGTAAAGCCTAACCCGCCAAGAATAATCAATGCCATAAAAATTAAATTAACAGGAAGGTTATTACTAAAAGCTGTTAAACTTGCGTACCCACCCATCAGGTCAAAGCCTGCATTACTAAAAGCAGATATAGCATGCCAGTATCCCCAATACAAGGCTTTATCTAACACGCCTAAAATTTCATAAAAATAAAAGGCTAAGGCGGTACCGAAAATAAATTCTATAATTAAAGTGTATTTAATAATATCAAGCGCCATTCTGATAACACCTTCTGGCGCACCTTGGTTTAAAGATTCCTGAATTAAAAGTCTTTGACCAATGTTAATCCGTTTTCCCAAGCCAATACTAAAAAGTGTTGTAATGGTCATCAAACCCACGCCACCAATTTGGATAAGTATAATCAGCACTACTTGTCCAAAGATGCTTAAATCTTTAGCAGTATCAATTACCGACAGCCCCGTTACGCAGGCTGCAGAAGTTGCGGTAAAGAGCGCATCGACGAAGGAAAGCCACCTTCCATTTTCATTAGCAATGGGCAACATCAAAAGCAATGTTCCCACAGCGATGACCGCAGCAAAGCTACATAAAATTATCCCACTACGATTCATACTAAAAAATAAATGTACGAGCCTTTGCATAAAGCTTCACCCCTATTTATGAAGCATCTCCCCAAGCTCATCAACACATTTCTTTCCACAAAAATTATACTAAATGCCAACAGTTAGCGTCAAACGCTACGCCTCACATATAACAAAGAATTCATAATTCTGCATAAAGAAAGAGCAGACACATGGTCTGCCCTTAATTATTTGTTGGGTATTCAAAGTTTTTGAGGGGCACCTTTCCTGAGGGTCATTCGTGAGGGACAAACTTGAGGGGCGTTTTTGAGGATTTGGTTTGAGGGGCAAACTTGAGGGTTTGCCCCAAATTACATAAGAAATGCAGTAGGGTCTT